>NZ_JBEOSJ010000006.1:0-325729 GCF_040302905.1 Streptomyces sp. NPDC096193
ACCGCGACCTTGCCGCCGATCAGGACGTCGGTGGCGCGGTTGATGCCGTCGACGAGCGAGTGGCGGCAGCCGTACTTGTCCTGCGCAGTCGGGCGAGCGGCTCGCAGGGCAGCTGACGGGGGACGGCCTGCCGTCCCCCGTCCCCGCCATGTCCCCGTTCCCGCCGGGCCCTCGAGTCCGCCGGGAGCGGGGACCTTTCACCCGGACGGCCGATGCGCACCACCGGCACGGGCGCCACACGGCCCTCGCGGTCCGGCCGGTGAGCGACCTGGATGGCGCCGCAGGCGTCCCGCCGTGGATCACGCCGTCCACTGGTCGAAGGCCAGCTTCGCGACCAGCGAGAAGACCACGACGAGCAGGACACCCCGCACGAACTCGCTGCCCTTGCGGAGCGCCGTGCGCGCGCCGAACATCCCGCCCGCCAGGTTGAACACCGCCATCAGCGCGGCCAGCTGCCACAGCACGGTGCCCTGGTAGGCGAACATGGCGAGGGCTCCGCCGTTGGTGCAGACGTTGACGATCTTGGCGGTGGCCGACGCGGTCACCAGGTCGAGATGGAGGACGGCGGTGAGCGCCAGCACCAGGAAGGTGCCCGTGCCGGGGCCGAACAGCCCGTCGTAGAAGCCGATGCCGCCGCCGACGAGGACGATCGCGGTGACCGCGCGGGCGCGGGTGACGGGCCGCTCGCCGTCGTCCGTACCCCTGCCGAACGCGGGCCGCAGCAGCACGAACGCGGCGACCCCCAGCAGCACGACCATGATCACGGGTCGGAGCACATCGCTGCTGATCCCGGCCGCGAAGAACGCCCCGCCCATCGACCCCGCCAGTGCGGCGAGGCCGATCCGTACGGCCGTCCGCACCGACACGGGGGCCTTGCGCACATAGGTGACGGCCGCGCCCGAGGTGCCGACGATGGCGACCGCCTTGTTGGTGCCGAGGATGTGCGCGGCCTGGACCCCCGGCAGGCCGAGCAGCAGCGCGGGGAGCAGCAGCAGCCCGCCGCCCCCGACGACGGCGTCGATCCAGCCGGCCGCGGCCGCGGCGAGGCAGAGGACAAGGAGCGTGGTCAGCGATATGTCGGGCACGTCCGCGACCCTACGAAGGAGATGGGTGTGACGTCCATCCATCTCTGCATGCTTGAGGGACCTCTGAGCTTCGGGTGCCGATGACGACGGTCGCGTACAGCTCGTCCGAGGTGGCCACCCGTGCGCCGAGCCCGTCCCGGGTGACGATCGCCGCCGCTCGCTCCGCCTGTCGCTCGCTCGTCTCGAACAGCAGCGAGCCGCCGGGGGCCAGCCAGGACGCGGCCTCGGCGGTCACCCGCCGCAGGACGTCGAGACCGTCGGCGCCGCCGTCGAGCGCCACCCGCGCCTCGTGCACCCGCGCCTCCGCCGGCAGCAGGTCGATCTCCTCGGTCGGCACGTAGGGCACATTGGCCAGCAGCACGTCCACCCGGCCGCGCAGCCGGGCCGGCAGCGGGTCGTAGAGGTCACCCTCGTACGCCAGGCCGCCGGCGGCGCGGACATTGCGGCGGGCGCAGCGCACGGCGGCGGGGTCGATGTCGGCGGCGTGCAGTTCGGCCCCGTCCAGGCCCGCGACGAGCGCCGCGCCGAGCGCCCCGGTGCCGCAGCACAGATCGACGACGACGGCTCCGGGCCTGGCGAGGGCGGCGGCCTGCTCGACGAGGAACTCGGTGCGGCGGCGGGGGACGAAGACCCCGGGGTCAACCGCGATGCGCAGACCGTGGAACCCGGCCCAGCCGAGGACGTGTTCCAGCGGCTGCCCTTCGATCCGGCGGCCGACCATGGCGGCGAGATCGGCGGGCGTCCGGGCGGTGGCGACGAGCAGTTCCGCCTCGTCCTCGGCGAAGACACAGCCCGCGGCACGCAGTCCGGTGACGATCGCGGACGGGGACAGAGGGGAAGGAGACAGCGACATGAGAGCCTTTCGGATACCGAAGGACGCTCTCCGGTCGCCTAGGCCGGTTGAACCGGTCCGGCCGAGGGACCACGGTGGGAGAGCACCCCGCCTGGTGCAGCAGCGGTAATGGGTCTCACCTCCTCGGTCGGTCCACTGATGTGGAGACCGCAACACTACCCGACCTGCCCCGACGCGCACGTGCAGCCGAGCACAGTGCCCCGGACCCACCGGGCCCCGGCCTCACAGGGGGGACCGGGCGGCGCTGAGGGCAGCGTTCCCGGTGGGAAACAGGGGAGCACCTGACGGGTAACAACGGACCCGCAGGCTGCGGACATGGCTACAGAGACCGTGGTGATCGGCGGCGGGACGGCGGGTGCGCGAGTGGCGCACCGGCTCGTCACGGCCGGTGTGCCCGTCACCGTGCTCGGCGAGGAGACCCACGCGCCGTACAACCGGGTGCTGCTCGCCGACGTACTCGCCGGGCGCTACGGCCCCGAGGTGATCAGCCTGCCCGACATCCCGGTGCGGCGCGGCGTGCGGGCGGTGTCGATCGACCGGGAGCGGCGGCTCGTGCACTGCGCGGACGGCACGGCGACGCCGTACGACCGGCTGGTGCTGGCGACCGGGTCGAACCCGGTCCTGCCGCCGCTGCGCGGCCTCGGCGGTGAACTGCCCGACGGAGTACACCCGTTCCGTACGCTCGACGACTGCGCGGCGCTGTCCGCCGCGGTGCGACCTGGTCTGCACGCGGTGGTCGTCGGCGGCGGGCTGCTCGGCGTCTCCGCCGCCCGCGCCCTCGCGGCACGCGGCGCCCGGGTGGTGCTCGCCCAGCAGGGCGAACACCTGATGGAACGTCATCTCGATCCGGCCGCCTCCCGGTTGCTCCGTACGCACCTCGAAACCCTGGGTGTGGAGGTGCACACGGAGTGCCGCGTTCGGGGCCTGCGCGGCACGGCCGTCGAGCTCGCCGACGGCTTCGTGCTCGACTCCGACCTGGTCGTCCTCGCCTGCGGGGTGCGCCCCCGGGTCGGTCTCGCCGCCGAGGCCGGACTCGACGTCCGTACGGGCGTCGTCGTCGACGACCGGCTGCGCACCTCGGACCCGTACATCCACGCCGTCGGTGACTGCGCCGAGCACGACGGGCGCGTCTACGGTCTCGCCGGTCCGGCGCTCGACCAGGCCGACGTCCTGGCGTCCGTCCTCACCGGACAGGCCGCGCGCTACACCGGCACGCGCGCCCTGACCCGGCTCACGCTGTCCGGGCAGGGGCCTTTCGACCTGGCCGCGTTCGGCGAGACCAGCCCGCTGCCCGGCGACGACGTCGTGCGGCTCGCCGACGCCACCCGGGGCGCGTACCGCAAGGTCGTCGTCCGCGGGGACCGGCTCGTCGGCGGAATCCTGCTCGGCGATCTCACGACCGTCGGCGAACTGGCCCGTACCTGGGAGGGCGACGAGCCGCTCCCCTCCACCCCGCTGTTGCACCTGCTTGGAGGCTCCTGAGATGTCCACCCCCACGATCGTGGTCGTCGGCCACGGGATGGTCGGCCAGCGATTCCTCGAGGCACTCGCGGAGCGCGGAACGACCGGACGCGCACGGATCGTCGTGTTGTGCGAGGAGCCGCGGCCGGCCTACGACCGGGTCCGGCTGACCTCCTACTTCGACGGCCGTACTCCTGATGAACTCGCCCTCGCCGACGCGGACTTCATGGAACGGAACGGCATCGAGCTGTACCTCGACGACCCGGCCGAGAGCGTCGACCGGACCGCGCGCACGGTCACCTCGCGCGCCGGACGGACGTTCACCTACGACACGCTCGTCCTCGCCACCGGCTCGTACCCGTTCGTACCGCCGGTGCCGAACAAGGACGCCGAGGGCTGCTTCGTCTACCGCACCATCGAGGACCTGCTGGCGATCGAGGAGTACGCGAAGACGGCCACCACGGGTGCCGTCGTCGGCGGCGGGCTGCTCGGCCTGGAGGCGGCGGGAGCGCTCAAGGGACTCGGTCTCACCACGCACATCGTGGAGTTCGCGCCCCGGCTGATGCCGGTCCAGGTCGACGAGGGCGGCGGCGCCGCCCTGCTGCGCACGATCGAGGGCATGGGGCTCACCGTCCACACGGGCACGGGCACCCAGGAGATCACCGTCGACGGCACCGGCGCGGTCAACGGCATGGCCCTGTCGGACGGTTCGGTCCTCGCGACCGATCTGGTCGTGTTCTCCGCGGGCGTCCGGCCGCGGGACCAGCTCGCCCGGGACATGGGCCTGGAGGTCGGCGCACGCGGCGGCATCGTGGTCGACGGGCAGTGCCGCACCTCCGACCCGGCGGTGTTCGCCATCGGCGAGTGCGCGCTCGCGGCGGACGGCCGGGTGTACGGACTGGTCGCGCCCGGGTACGAGATGGCCGAGACGGCGGCGGGCGCACTCGCCGGTGAGATCGGGGTGTTCACCGGCGCCGACATGTCCACCAAG
Source organism: Streptomyces sp. NPDC096193 (assembly GCF_040302905.1). Taxonomy (NCBI): domain Bacteria; kingdom Bacillati; phylum Actinomycetota; class Actinomycetes; order Kitasatosporales; family Streptomycetaceae; genus Streptomyces; species Streptomyces sp. NPDC096193. The sequence goes on from NZ_JBEOSJ010000006.1 coordinate 4,391, forward strand.
CTCAAGCTGCTCGGTGTGGACGTGGCGTCCTTCGGCGACGCGCACGGCGCGGCGGAGGGCTGCCTGGACGTCGTGTACTCCGACTCCCGCTCCGGGGTCTACAAGAAGCTGGTCGTCGGCGCCGGCGGCGAGTTGCTCGGCGGAGTCCTCGTCGGGGACGCCGAACAGTACGGTCTGCTGCGCCCGCTCACCGGAAGCGTGCCGCCGGTATCCCCCGAGCAGCTGGTGCTGCCCGCCGGTGCGGGTGCCCCAGTGGCGCTCGGCCCCTCGGCCCTCCCCGACGACGCGGTCATCTGCTCCTGCCACAACGTCACCAAGGGCGAGATCTGCGCCTGCTCCTCGCTCCCCGAGGTCAAGAAGTGCACCAAGGCGGGTACGGGCTGCGGCAGTTGCGTCAAGGTCATCGGACAGCTGCTGCCGCAGTCCGGCGAGAAGGGGCTGTGCGGCTGCTTCGGCCACACCCGCAGCGAGCTGTACGAGATCGTCCGCACCCTGCGGCTCACCTCGTACGCCCAACTGCTCGACTCGCACGGCCGCGAGGAGGCGCGCGGCACGGACGGCTGCGAGATCTGCAAGCCTGCGGTGGGGTCCATCCTGGCGTCGCTGGAGGGCGGTTACATCCTGGACGGCGAGCAGGCCGCGCTCCAGGACACCAACGACCACTTCCTCGCCAACCTCCAGCGCAACGGCTCGTACTCGATCGTGCCGCGCATCCCCGGCGGTGAGATCACCCCGGAGAAGCTGATCGTGATCGGCGAGGTGGCGCGGGACCACGGCCTCTACACCAAGATCACCGGCGGTCAGCGCATCGACCTGTTCGGCGCACGCGTCGACCAGCTCCCCGAGATCTGGGCCCGGCTGGTGGACGCGGGCTTCGAGTCGGGGCACGCGTACGGAAAGGCGCTGCGTACGGTCAAGTCCTGTGTGGGGCAGACCTGGTGCCGCTACGGGGTGCAGGACTCGGTCCGCATGGCGATCGACCTGGAACTGCGCTACCGCGGCCTGCGCTCACCGCACAAACTCAAGTCCGCGGTCTCGGGATGCGCGCGGGAGTGTGCGGAGGCGCAGTCCAAGGACTTCGGCATCATCGCCACCGCGAGCGGCTGGAACCTGTACGTCGGCGGGAACGGCGGCGCGACTCCGCGCCACGCCGACCTGCTCGCACAGGACCTCTCGGACACCGAACTGGTCCAACTGATCGACCGGTTCCTGATGTTCTACATCCGTACGGCGGACCGGCTGGAGCGGACGTCGACCTGGCTGGAGCGGCTGGAGGGCGGCCTGGAGCATCTGCGGGACGTCGTCGTCCACGACTCGCTCGGGCTGTGCGACGAACTGGAGGCGCTGATGGCGCAGCATGTGGCGGGCTACCGCGACGAGTGGGCCGAGACGCTCCGCGACCCGGACAGGCTGCGCCGCTTCGTCTCCTTCGTGAACGCCCCGGACACCCCGGACCCGTCGGTGCGCTTCGTCCCCGAGCGCGGGCAGATCAAGCCCGACCTCACCTTTCTCACCCTGGAAGGGGCCGGTTCCCGATGAGCGTCCAACTACTGCTGTGCGGCGAGTGGTTCACCGTCTGCGAGGAGTCCCGGCTGACCCCGGGACGCGGCATGGCGGCGCTGCTGCCGGACGGCCGGCAGGTGGCACTGTTCCTGGACCGCGCGGGACGGGTGTACGCCATCGACAACCGCGACCCCTTCGCCGGGGCCCAGGTCCTCTCCCGCGGCCTTCTCGGTTCGTCGGCGGGCGCGCCCTTCGTCGCGTCCCCGCTGCTCAAGCAGCGTTTCGACCTGGCGACCGGCCGCTGCCTGGACGACGAGGACGTCTCGGTGCGGGCCTATGAGGTACGGCTGGACGGGCCGCCGTCGGGAGGGGCGGAGGATGTGGAGCCGCAGCTCACGGAGAGCGTGCCGGCGGGTGGCGCCTGACATCCGCTGACACGGGAGCGGCCCGGGGCCCCGATACCGGCGCCGGCAGTGGCTCCCCGGCCCGGCGATTCAATACGCTGACGGCCCAGGGTCTTCACCACCGACCGGGGTCTTCACCACCGAGGGGCGCAGCGATGGCGGGCTGGAGCACCAGCGACATTCCGGATCAGCACGGGCGTACGGCTGTGGTCACCGGGGCCAACAGCGGTATCGGTCTCGTCACCGCGCGGGAACTGGCCCGCAAGGGCGCGCGGGTGGTCCTCGCGTGCCGCAGCGAGCCGCGCGGCCGGGAGGCGGAGATCGGCCTACGTGCCGAAGTGCCAGGCGCGGAGGTGGAATTCAGGCCGCTGGACCTGGCGGACCTCACCTCCGTACGCGACTTCGCGGCCTCGTACCCGTACGACCGGCTCGATCTGCTGATCAACAACGCCGGTGTGATGGCGCTGCCCCACTCGGTGACGGCCGACGGCTTCGAGACGCAGTTCGGCATCAACCACCTCGGGCACTTCGCCCTGACGGGCCTGTTGCTGCCGAAGCTCCTGGAGACACCGGGCGCCCGGGTGGTGAGCCTGTCGAGCTTCATGCACGCGATGGCCAACATCGACATCGGCGATCTCAACAGCGAGCGCCGCTACAGCCCGTGGACCGCCTACTCCCGCTCGAAGACGGCGAACCTGCTGTTCGTCCACGAACTGGCCAGGCGGCTGGGCGCGGCGGGCTCCGGGGTCGTGGCGGCCGCCGCCCACCCCGGTTACGCGAACACCAACCTCCAGGCGGCCGGGGCACGGATGGCCGGTCAGAAGACCAAGGAAGGGTTCATGCGGACCGGCAACCGGATCTTCGCCCAGTCTGCCGCCTCCGGGGCGCTGCCCACGCTGTACGCGGCCACCGCGCCGGACGTCCGGCCGGACTCGTTCACCGGCCCGAGGATCCTGGGGTGGCGGGGTGCGCCGGCTCCCTCGTGGCGGCTCTCGTGGTCGAAGAACGACGTGGCCGGGGAGCGGCTGTGGGTGGCGTCGGAGCAGCTGACCGGGGTGACGTACGAGGGCCTCAAGTCCTGAGCCCCCGCGGACACGTCCCGGAGCCCCGCTCCCGCCCGTCCTCACGGCCGGGACGGTGGACCGCGGCCCGGGGAGCCGTGTCTCCACCTCCGGCGGCGCTCTGACGGATTGGCTACGCGGCGCGTCAAGGTCCGTGAGGGCCGGCGGCCCGGGCGCAAGGAACACGACTAGACGTCAAAGGGCGCGAAAGAGCCGCCCGCACGCGGAGGGTTCCCGAGCGGAGTGATCCGCACGGTGACCGTCCTCTCCACGCCCACGGCCCCTGGCTCCGCGGCCCGTCGGGTCCGCCGGGTCCGCCGGGGCCGTTCCGACGAGGTCCCCAGCCCGTCCCGACGAGGCCACCTGCCGCCCAGCCCGCATTTCGACCGCTGCAGGTCACCAGCCGTTGACGTTCCGTCAACTCCGCGCACCTAGGTTCCATCAGCGCGCGACCCCGCTGCGCCGACCGGTGCCGCGGGGCGGTCCCCCCCCATTGGAGCGATACGTGGAACGTCGCAACTTCCTGCGTGGAGCGGTCATCGGCACCTCGGCAGCCGCCCTCGGCGGCACCCTGTGGCGCGGTGCGGCCGTCGCGGATCCCGCGCAGCCGGGCCCCGGTCCCTACGGCGCACTCCGGCCGGCCGACGCCAACGGCATCCTCCTGCCCAACGGGTTCACCAGCAGGGTGATCGCCCGTTCGGGACAGAAGGTCGGCTCCACCTCGTACACCTGGCACAGCGCGCCGGACGGCGGTGCCTGTTACGCCGACGGCACCGGCTGGATCTATGTCTCCAACTCGGAGATCAACCCGTCCGGCGGCGCGAGCGCGGTCACGTTCTCCTCGACGGGTGCGATCATCGGTGCCCGCCGCATCCTGTCCGGCACCCGGCAGAACTGCGCGGGCGGCAAGACCCCGTGGAACACCTGGCTGTCCTGCGAGGAGGTCAGCCTCGGGTACGTCTACGAGACGGACCCCTGGGGCGTGAACGCCGCCGTGCGCCGGGACGCGATGGGCAGGTTCAAGCACGAGGCGGCCGCGGCCGACCCGGTGCGCAAGGTGGTCTATCTGACCGAGGACGAGACCAACGGCTGCCTCTACCGCTTCATCCCCACCACGTGGGGCAACCTCTCCTCCGGCACCCTCCAGGTGCTCAGGGCCGGTACGGCGACCTCGGGCAGCTACACCTGGGCCGATGTCCCCGACCCGGACGGCTCGCCGACAGCGACCCGCAGCCAGGTCTCGGGCTCGAAGAAGTTCAACGGCGGCGAGGGCTGCTACTACGCCGACGACAAGGTGTGGTTCACGACCAAGGGCGACAACCGCGTCTGGCAGCTGAACCTGGCCGCCGGCACCTACGAACTGGCCTACGACGACTCGCTGGTGAGCGGTGGCGCGCCGCTGACCGGCGTGGACAACGTCACCGGCTCCTCCTCCGGGGATCTGTTCGTGGCGGAGGACGGCGGCTCCATGGAGATCTGTGTGATCACCCCTGACGACGTGGTCGCGCCGTTCCTGCGGATCAACGGCCAGTCCTCGTCGGAGATCACCGGCCCGGCCTTCTCGCCGGACGGCAGGCGGCTGTACTTCTCCAGCCAGCGCGGTACGAGCGGGTCGTCCTCGGGCGGCATCACCTACGAGGTGACGGGTCCCTTCCGCACCTAAGACCTCTCGTTCGGCTCCTGCCGGGCCCGCGTGAATCCTCGCCGTCCTGCCGCCCGCGGGCCTCAGCCCGCGGCCTCCGCCGGTGCGCCGCCCCTCAGCAGGGCGGCGCCCAGCGGGGTGAGCGTGTGCAGGACGGCGTTCCCGTGGCGCAGGGTCAGCACCAGACCCGCGTCCCGCAGGACCGCGGCGTGCTGGCTGGCGGAGGCGAGCGACACCCCTGCCCTGCGGGCCAGTTCACTTGTGGTGCAGCCGTACCGTATGGCCTGGAGCACGGCGGAGCGGGTGTGGCCGACCAGCCGGCCGAGGGAGGGGCCGCCGGCGTCCCCGAAGGCCGGGTCGGGGGTGTGCTCGGCCGCGTAGACGAGGACCGGCGGCAGCGACGTGTCGCGGTAGACGACGGGATTGCCCCGGCAGAAGAACGACGGCTGGAGCAGCAGGCCCCGGCCGTCCAGGTGCAGATCGCGGTCGACGGGATAGTCCGCCTCCAGGACCGGGGCGCGCCAACGGAGCACCGGGGGAAGCGAGTCGAGCAGTTCGCCCGCGCCTCCGTCGAGCAGCGCACGCCCCCGCACGGCGCGGTCCGCCTCGACCCTCGCCTGGATCTGCGGCCAGTAGGGCTCGATGGCGGCACGGTGGTAGCTGCGGAGCACCGACACGAGCCGGACGAGCGGCTCGGGCCGTCCCTCGGCGAGGGCGGCGAGCCGGCCCGTCAGCTCCGGAGCGGGGGCGCGGCCGGCGGCCACGAGTCCCAGTTCCGTATACAGTCGTGCCGGCGATGTGGCACGAATCACTTCGAGTCCGGAGTCGAGTCCGAGGCTTCCTTCCGGAGGCGTCAGAAAGTCGGGGAAATAGCCCCGCGTCGGCACCAGAGCGGCCAGCAGACTTGTTTCACCATTCAACCTGGCCCGCGTTTCCGAGCGCCATTCCCCGAACATCAGCGCACGTCGGCGCTCTCTCAATCGATGAAAGCTGAGAATCGTTTCCCACAACACATCCGGTTTCGTCGCCATCCGCACTCTGGCGAGGTCGTCACCGGTGAAATGGATACGAAGCACTGAACCCCCACTGTTGCACCCGCAATCGGCCCCGATCACCGAGTATGCATGCAATCACAGCCGGTTACCACGGTGTTTCAGCCACAGTTGAAATGTCTCGCCGCAGCCGGGTGCGAACCGAAAGGCTGTACGGCGTCGGACAGGAACCAACTGTCACCGATGGACACAGTGAAGGCCGTGGGGGGCTTTGCGTGTCCGGCGGCGGGCGACAGTCGGTGCGGCTCCCTGCCCGGCGTGGGTAATGGGGCGCGGTCGGCGGATGGGGATCCGCGGGCCGCGCCCCGCCCGTTGTTTGCTGAACCAATGGCGGAAATTCACCGGCCGACAACATCCGCAATTGCTCAGGGACTTTGTGAAAGTGCTGAAAGAAGGGACGGCCCGGCGGGGCCGTGCAGGCACAGCAGAAGGGGCGGGCGCCCCGCACAAGGCGCCCGCCCCTTCTCGGTGTTCCGGAGCCTCCACCGGGTCGGTGAGGGTGGGATGCCGGCTCCCCCACGGGCGCCGGCAGGCGCCCGCGGAGGACCGGTGTCGGCTCCGGCGTCCTAGCGGGAGTCGCTGCCCTTCGAGACGGCCGCCGCACGGCCGGCCTCCAGGCGCGCCACCGGGATACGGAACGGCGAGCAGGACACGTAGTCGAGGCCCACCTCGTGGAAGAAGTGCACCGACTCGGGGTCGCCGCCGTGCTCACCGCAGACACCGAGCTTGAGGTCCGGGCGGGTGGCCCGGCCGGCCTCGACCGCGCTGCGGACGAGCGAGCCGACGCCGTCCTTGTCGATGGTCTCGAACGGGGAGACCCCGAAGATGCCCTTCTCCAGGTACGCGGTGAAGAACGAGGCCTCCACGTCGTCGCGGGAGAAGCCCCAGACCGTCTGTGTGAGGTCGTTGGTGCCGAAGGAGAAGAACTGGGCGGCCTCGGCGATCTGGCCGGCCGTCAGCGCGGCACGCGGCAGCTCGATCATCGTGCCGATGGTCAGCCGCAGGTCGGTCCCCGTGGCTGCCTGCACCTCGGCGATGACCCGGTCGGCCTCCTCGCGCACGATCTCCAGCTCCTGGACGGTGCCCACCAGCGGAATCATGATCTCGGCGCGCGGGTCGCCCTTGGCGTTCTTGCGCTCGGCCGCGGCCTCGGCGATCGCCCGTACCTGCATGGCGAACAGACCCGGAATGACCAGACCGAGGCGTACGCCGCGCAGGCCCAGCATCGGGTTCTGCTCGTGGAGCTTGTGCACGGCCTGGAGCAGCCGCAGGTCGTTCTCGTTGTGGTCCTTGCGGGCCTCGGCGAGCGCGACGCGCACCGACAGTTCGGTGATGTCCGGCAGGAACTCGTGCAGCGGCGGGTCGAGCAGCCGGACGGTGACGGGGAGTCCGTCCATCGCCTCGAACAGCTCGATGAAGTCCTTCTTCTGCAGCGGCAACAGGGCGCCCAGCGCGTTCTCGCGCTCGTCGTCGGTGTCGGCGAGGATCAGCTTCTCGACCATCTCGCGGCGCTCACCGAGGAACATGTGCTCGGTGCGGCACAGGCCGATGCCCTGGGCGCCGAACCGGCGGGCGCGCAGCGCGTCCTCGGCGTTGTCGGCGTTGGCCCGCACGCGCAGCCGGCGCACCCGGTCCGCGTAGGCCATCACGCGGTGCACGGCGGCGACCAGTTCGTCGGCGTCGTCCGCGCCTGCGTGCATCCGGCCCTCGAAGTACTCGACGACCGGGGACGGTACGACCGGCACCTCGCCGAGGTAGACCTTGCCGGTGGAGCCGTCGATGGAGACGACGTCGCCCTCCTCGATGACCGTTCCGTTCACGGTCATCCGGCGGCGCTTGGTGTCGACCTCGAGCTCCTCGGCGCCGCAGACACAGGTCTTGCCCATGCCGCGGGCGACGACGGCGGCGTGCGAGGTCTTGCCGCCGCGTGAGGTCAGGATGCCCTCCGCGGCGATCATGCCGTCGAGGTCGTCGGGGTTGGTCTCGCGGCGGATGAGGATGACCTTCTCGCCCGAACGCGACCACTTCACCGCGGTGTAGGAGTCGAAGACCGCCTTGCCGACCGCGGCACCCGGGGACGCGGCGATACCGCGGCCGAGGAGTTCCGTCTTCGCCTGGTCGTCGAAGCGGGGGAACATCAGCTGGGCGAGCTGGGCGCCGTTGACCCGCTGGAGGGCCTCGGCCTCGTCGATCAGCCCCTGGTCGACGAGCTGGGTGGCGATGCGGAACGCGGCGCCTGCGGTGCGCTTGCCGACGCGGGTCTGCAGCATCCACAGCTGGCCGCCCTCGATGGTGAACTCGATGTCGCACAGGTCCTTGTAGTGCGTTTCGAGGGTCTCCATGATCTGCATCAGCTGGTCGTACGACTTCTTGTCGATCTGCTCCAGCTCGGCGAGCGGGACGGTGTTGCGGATGCCCGCGACGACGTCCTCGCCCTGCGCGTTCTGCAGGTAGTCGCCGTAGACGCCCTGGTGGCCGCTGGCGGGGTCACGGGTGAAGGCGACACCCGTGCCGGAGTCGGGACCGAGGTTGCCGAACACCATGGAGCAGATGTTGACCGCGGTGCCGAGGTCGCCGGGGATGCGCTCCTGGCGGCGGTAGAGCTTGGCGCGGTCGGTGTTCCACGACTCGAAGACCGAGCGGATCGCGAGGTCCATCTGCTCGCGGGGGTCCTGCGGGAAGTCGCGCCCGGCCTCGGACTTGACGATCTTCTTGAACTGCTTGACCAGCTTCTTCAGATCGGCGGCGTCCAGGTCGGTGTCGACCGTGACCTTCTTGGCGGTCTTGGCGTCTTCGAGTGCCTCCTCGAAGAGCTCGCCGTCGACACCGAGCACCGTCTTGCCGAACATCTGGATGAGGCGGCGGTAGGAGTCCCACGCGAAGCGCTCGTCGCCGGCCTGCTGGGCCAGGCCCTCGACCGACTTGTCGGAGAGGCCGATGTTGAGGACGGTGTCCATCATGCCGGGCATGGAGAACTTCGCACCCGAACGCACCGACACCAGGAGCGGGTTGTCCGCCTGGCCGAGCTTCTTGCCCATCTTCTGTTCGAGGGCGTCGAGGTGCGCACTCACCTCGTCTCGCAGGGCCGCCGGCTCCTCGCCGCTGTCCAGGTAGACCTTGCACGCCTCGGTCGTGATGGTGAAGCCCGGAGGGACGGGCAGGCCGAGGTTGGTCATCTCGGCGAGGTTCGCACCCTTGCCGCCGAGGAGGTCCTTCAAATCCCTGTTGCCCTCGGTGAAGTCGTAGACGAACTTCGCTACGTGGGGATCTTTGTTTTCCGACACGGGTCTCGACTCCTCGAGGACGCGGTGGCTGCCCTGACGGCCAGGAACATACCCAGATCGAAGGCGCCTGGGTACGTCCACTTGGCCGTCATACGGCCGTAACCGCTCGTCCGCCACCAGATCGAAAGTGACCGGGCAGCCGGCGCGCGATCGGCAACCTTTCAAGCCCTGAACGCATCAGCACTCTCGGCGACGAAAATGCTGCGAACCATCAACGGAGAGCGATGATTTTCGCGATCGGGTGAACCCATGAGGGGTGGCACTCGGTGCCACCCCTCCGAGAGGTGCAGTCGTCACCAAATCGCTCATCTGAGCGGCACCCCAATCAAGGGTGGTGAGAATCACGCGGCCGAAGACCGTCCGGTCCCATCATCCGGACCCGCGTGACACGCCGCAACACATCGGCTCAGCGCCTCCGGGTCCACGTCCTCAAGGCTCTCGGCGACGACCCGACCTGCTGATTCGGGCACCGGCAGCAACGACGGCACCAATAGCACCGGGCACCCCGCGGCCTGCGCCGTGGCACTGCCGTCCGGCGAGTCCTCAACCGCCACACAGGCCCCGGGGTCGGCCCCTCAAGCGCTCGGCCGCCGCCTGATAGTGGTCCGGGCGCGGCTTGGTCCGCGCGGCGTCGTCGGCGGACAGGGTGAAGGAGAAGGGCACCTGCGCCACACAGTGGACGACCAGCCGTGGCGAGGCGCTGATCAGGGCGAACGACACATCGAACCGTTCCGGTTCGGTCAGCAGTCGACGGACTCCGGGGGCGCAGCGGAGCCCCCGCGGCCAACCCGCCGGTGGACGGAGCGGGTCAGTGCCTCGGAAGCGTCGGTGGCACTGAGGGACATCCCGGGACCCGGACGGGCGACCCGCATCAGATGAGCGGCCGTGTCCTGGACGGCGCGACCGACCTCGGGTGCGTCCGCCGCGCCCGGCCGGTGCCCGGCCGAGGCGGCGACCTCCTCGGCCGCCTCCCACCACAGCACCTCGGTGTCGACGGGGGGTGCCGCCACGTGGACAAAGACGGCCGCGGGACGGGCAGGTACGCCCGGCGAGCGCCTCAGCCGCCCGAGGTGTCCAGTTCCGCCTCCGCGCCGATGCCCGCGCAGTCGTAGGGGTCCTTGAGCCAGCCGTCCGGCAGGACGACCCGGTTGTTGCCCGACGTACGGCCGCGCGGGCCGTCCGCGCCCACGGGCCACGCCTGGTCGAGGTCCAGCTCGGCAAGCTGGGCGTCCAGTTCCGCCAGCGAGGAGGTGATCGCCAGCTTCTTGCGCATCTCGGAGCCGACCGCGAAGCCCTTGAGGTACCAGGCCACGTGCTTGCGGAAGTCGATGACTCCGCGTGTCTCGTCGCCGATCCACTCCCCCAGCAGCTCGGCGTGCCGCCGCATCACCGCGGCGACCTCGCGCAGGGTGGGTGCGGCGTACGAGCCCGTGCCCTCGAAGGCCGCGACCAGGTCGCCGAAGAGCCAGGGCCGGCCCAGACAGCCGCGCCCCACGACGACGCCGTCACAGCCCGTCTCGCGCACCATCCGCAGCGCGTCGTCCGCCGACCAGATGTCGCCGTTGCCGAGCACGGGGATCTCCGGGACGTGCTGCTTGAGGCGCGCGATCGCGTCCCAGTCCGCCGTACCGCCGTAGTGCTGCGCGGCCGTGCGTCCGTGCAGCGCGATCGCCGTCACGCCCTCGTCGACCGCGATCCGTCCCGCGTCGAGGAAGGTGATGTGGTCGTCGTCGATGCCCTTGCGCATCTTCATCGTCACGGGGAGGTGGCCGGCGTTGGACACCGCCTCGTGGAGGATGGCGCGCAGCAGCGGCCGCTTGTAGGGCAGCGCGGAGCCGCCGCCCTTGCGGGTCACCTTGGGCACCGGGCAGCCGAAGTTGAGGTCGATGTGGTCGGCGAGGTTCTCGTCCACGATCATGCGGACGGCCTTGCCGACGGTGACCGGGTCCACGCCGTACAGCTGGATCGACCGCGGCGTCTCGCTCGCGTCGAAGTGGATCAGCTGCATCGTCTTCTCGTTGCGCTCGACCAGCGCCCGCGTCGTGATCATCTCGCTCACGAAGAGCCCCTTGCCGCCGGAGAACTCCCGGCAGAGGGTCCGGAACGGAGCATTCGTGATGCCGGCCATGGGCGCGAGCACGACCGGCGGCTGTACGGAGTACGGGCCGATCGAGAGCTTCGCGAGGGACGCGGGAGACGGGGCGAGCGTGGTCATTCGCCCATTGTCGCGCACACCCGGAGTCGTTAGTTAACCGTACTATCGACGTATGTCCGAGCTCACATCACGACGGCGGCTGCTCATCCTGGCGATCTGCTGCATGAGCCTGCTGATCGTCTCCCTCGACAACACGATCCTCAATGTGGCGCTGCCCTCCATCAGCAAGGAGATGCACGCCTCCGTGTCCGGGATGCAGTGGACGATCGACGCGTACACGCTCGTCCTCGCGTCGCTGCTGATGCTCGCCGGTTCCACCGCCGACCGGATCGGCCGCCGCCGGGTCTTCAAGGCCGGACTCGTGATGTTCACCCTCGGCTCGCTGCTGTGCTCGATCGCCCCGAACCTCGAATCGCTGATCGCGTTCCGCATGGTCCAGGCCGTCGGCGGCTCGATGCTCAACCCGGTCGCCATGTCGATCATCACCAACACCTTCACCGACGCCCGCGAACGCGCCCGCGCCATCGGTGTGTGGGGCGGAGTCGTCGGCATCTCCATGGCCGCGGGCCCGATCGTCGGCGGGGTTCTCGTGGACACCGTCGGCTGGCGTTCGATCTTCTGGGTCAATCTGCCGGTCGGTCTGATCGCCCTGCTGCTGACCTGGCGCTACGTCCCGGAGTCCCGGGCGCCGAAGCCGCGCCGGGCCGATCCGGTCGGGCAACTGCTCGTCATCACCCTCCTCGCGTCGCTCACCTACGCGATCATCGAGTCGAGCCCCGTGTTCGCCGTGGTCGCCGCCGTCGCGCTGGCCGGTGTGCTGCTGTACGAGCCGAGGCGCCACGAACCCCTCATCGACCTGCGCTTCTTCCGCAGCGCCCCGTTCAGTGGAGCCACCGTCGTCGCGGTGTGCGCGTTCGCCTCCCTGGCCGGGTTCCTCTTCATCAACACGCTCTACCTCCAGGAGGTCCGCGGTATGTCCGCCCTGCACGCGGGGCTGTACATGCTGCCGATGGCGGGGCTCACCCTCGTCTGCGCACCCCTGTCGGGGCGCTTGGTGGCGAGCCGGGGCCCACGCCTCCCGCTGGTGATCGCGGGGATCACGATGGCCGCGAGCGGGCTGCTGTTCGCCGCCTTCGAGGCGGAGACCTCGGAGGTGCTGCTCTTCGTGGGCTTCGTCCTGTTCGGACTCGGCTTCGGCATGGTGAACGCGCCGATCACCAACACCGCGGTCGCCGGGATGCCACGCGCTCAGGCGGGTGTGGCGGCCGCCGTCGCCTCCACCAGCCGGCAGATCGGCCAGACGCTCGGCGTCGCCGTGATCGGGGCCGTGCTGGCCGCGGGCGTCTCCACGGCGACGTACGCCACGGACTTCGTCCCGGCGAGCCGGCCCGCGTGGTGGATCCTCACCGGCTGCGGTGTGTGCGTGCTGGTGGTCGGGATCCTGACGAGCGGTGCCTGGGCCCGCGGGACGGCCCGCCGGACGGCGGAACGAATGGGAGCGGCGGACCGGGAGCCGGAGCGATCGGTGGCGGATGTGTGAGGGAGTCACAGGTACTGCCGTGGCCGGCGTGCGGCGGGCCGGTCGTGACCGGTTGACGGGCCGACCGGCGCGGCCGGGCGGGGGCGTGACCCGGACGGCGGTGTGAGCCCGTCACGGATTCGCGCCGGACGGGCGGACAGCCCGACCCGCGCCGGGAGGAATCGTCGCCACCTCCACCGGTACGCGCGGGGCGGCCGCGCGGCCGACTCCGCACCCGCCCCGTGGCACCGGACGATGGCTCGTCAGACCCCGGCGGACGCCAGGGCCTGGAGCTTCTCCAGCCGTTCACGGGACACCTCGTCCAGCGGGACGTACGTCACCAGCCGAGGGCCCGCCTTCGGGCCGAGCCACATGTTGTTGTGCTCCAGGTGCAGCAGACCCACGTGCGCGTTGTCGATGTACTTCGTCTTGCCGCCCTGGCCGACCACCTCGTGCCGTGCCCACACCTCGCGGAACTCCTGCGACGACTCCAGCCGTGCCAGCAGCGCCTTCCACGCCGGTTCGGCCAGATGCTCCGCCATCGATGCCCGGAACTTCGCCGCCATCATCCGGTTCGACGCCGCGAGGTCGACGACCGCCGACCGCCAGTCCTCGTTGGAGAAGGCCAGCACCATGCAGTTGCGGTCCTCCGGCGGCAGCGCGTCGAGATCGCACAGCAGCCGCCCGTAGGTGCGGTTGTGGGCGAGGATGTCGTACCGGCTGTTCTGGATGCACGCCGGAATCGGTTCCAGCTGCTCCAGCAGCATTCGCAGCCCCGGGGTGACCGTGGGGCAGGGCGTGCCGGGCGCCGGGTCGGCGGCGCCCGCCAGCGCGAACAGATGGCTGCGCTCGCTGGAGTCGAGATGCAACGCCCGTGCGATCGCGTCGAGCACCTGGGGCGACACCTGGATGTCCCTCGCCTGCTCCAGCCACGTGTACCAGGTGACGCCCACGGCCGAGAGCTGGGCGACCTCCTCGCGGCGCAGCCCGGGCGTGCGCCTGCGGCGCCCGCGCGGCAGGCCCACCTGCTCGGGGGTGATCCGCTCACGACGGCTGCGCAGAAAGCCCGCGAGCTCGTGCCGTCGTACGTCGGACTCCTGCGCCATCGTCGTCATACCCCCAGGGTGCCGAACGGCTCAGACCATTGCCAGGTAGTGCTTGTACCAGGATAAGGACACTCTGGTACCAGGCTGCGAGTCGGAGGATCTTCGGATCCGTGAGTGAGACACGTGTCCTTTCCCCCGTATCCGCCCGCGCCTCCGCCGACGACGGTCCGGTGCTCGGCCCGCTCGGGCTTTTCACCCTTCTTGTCGGCGCGGCGCTTCCGCTGATCGACTTCTTCATCGTCAATGTCGCCCTGCCGACCATCGACCACGATCTCGCCGCGGGTCCCGCGATGCTGGAACTCGTCGTCGCCGGCTACGGGCTCTCGTACGCCGTTCTGCTCGTCCTCGGCGGACGGCTCGGTGACCAGTACGGGCGCCGCCGCCTCTTCCTCGTCGGGATGGCGGCCTTCGGACTGACCTCACTCGCCTGTGGTCTCGCGCCGGACGCCTGGACCCTCGTGGGCGCACGGGTGGCCCAGGGCGCTGCCGCCGCGCTGATGCTGTCGCAGGTGCTGGCCACGATCCAGGCGTCGACCTCCGGGCACCGCAGAGCTCGGGCCATGAGCCTTTACGGAGCCACCGCCGGACTCTCGATGGTGGCCGGACAGATCGTGGGCGGCGTGCTCGTCGCGGCCGACATCGCGGGCAGCGGCTGGCGGGCGATCTTCCTGGTGAACGTGCCGGTCGCGCTGGCCGGCCTGGTCCTGGCGACCCGCTCGGTCCCCGCCACCCGGTCGAAGGACCCGGCACCCGTCGATCTGCCGGGCACGCTTCTGCTGACCGTCGCCCTGCTGGCGCTGCTGGCTCCGCTGACGGAGGGCCGGGCCGCCGGCTGGCCGCTGTGGACGTGGCTCGCGCTCGGCGCCTTCCCGGTCGCCGCGGCGGCGTTCTGGTGGGCGGAACAGCGCTCGGACCGCCGCGGCCGCACGCCCCTGGTGCCGCCGAGCCTGTTCGGCCGGCCATCGCTGCGCCGCGGGCTCGCGATGCTGCTGCCGTTCTCGATCGGCTTCGGCGGCTTCATGTTCGTCATCGCGGTGGCGCTCCAGCAGGGCCTCGGCGCGGGCACGGTCGCGTCCGGGCTGACACTGGTGCCGATGGCCGTCGCCTTCTTCGTGGCGTCGCTCGCCGGGCCGCGGCTGGTGGCCCGCCACGGCACGCGGATCGTCACGGCGGGCGGCGTCCTCCAGGGCCTCGGTGTCACGGTCCTCGCGGTGACCGTGTGGCACGACTGGTCGCAGCTGGCGCTGTGGCAGCTGGCTCCCGGTCTCGCCCTCGCCGGCTTCGGCCAGGGGCTCCAACTGCCCGTGCTGTTCCGCGTGGTGCTCTCCGACGTGCCGAACGAGAAGGCGGGCGTGGGCAGCGGGGTGATGGTGACGACCCAGCAGTCCGCGCTGGCCCTGGGCGTGGCCACGCTGGGCACGCTCTTCCTGTCGCTGACGGAGAGCTCGGGCGCCGGCCGGGCGCTGACGGTGACCCTGCTGGTGTGGCTGGGCGTGATCGCGCTGACCGTGCTGCTGAGCCTGCGACTGCCGCGCGCCCTGACCTGACCCCCGACCTGAGCGGTGCGGGGTGAACCCGAACCGGGGCTTGGGGCGGCTTGCGGGGCTGCGGGTGCGCCGGGGCCGGACATGCCCGTGGGCCCGGACCGCCTGTGCGGTCCGGGCCCACGGCACTGCGTCTACTTGTCCTGCTCCTCCTGCGGAGCGTCGGTGCCATCGGCACGCTCCCGCATCTTCCGCAGCAGCTCGGCCTTCTGCTCGGCGGCCGTCTGCCGGTCGGCGTTGCGCGTGGGTCCGTTGGCCTGCTGTTCGGCGCGGGACAGCTTGCGTCGCTGTCCGCCGACTCCGAGAAGGTTGTTCCGGCTCTTGGCCATGGGGTTCTCCCATTCGTGGTGAGAAGTGACTTCGGAAACGTCAGATGGGGGGCGGGTCGGGCCGCCGCCCTCTCACTCGTAGATCTGGAAGAACGAAGACATGGGGGAGACGGTACCCCCTGGCGAGAGGCCGGTCATCCGATTTCGGGGCAGCGTGGCACACCGCGGCGCGCCGGAAGCCCACCGGAGCACCGATCGGAGCACCGTCCTGAACACCGCCGCAGCCCTCCGAACCACCGCCGGACACCCCCAGCCCCGGGCGGCCCTCCGGACAAGTATCGAATGACAGATATTGAAATCTGTCATTCGTTATGTCATGGTGGTGTTGTCAGCACGGCATCTTCCGCGTTCTCTTCTCACGCGACCTTCAAGGAGCCCCTCATGACCACCCCCGCTCCCCGCCCCCTCGGCACCACGGGCCCGCTGGTCTCCCCTCTCGGCCTCGGCTGCATGGGCATGTCCGCGATGTACGGCGAGACCGACCGCGCCGAGTCCATCGCCACCGTCCACGCCGCCCTCGACGCCGGCATCACCCTGCTCGACACCGGCGACTTCTACGGCATGGGACACAACGAACTGCTCGTCAACGAGGCCCTGCGCAGCGCGCCTTCCGCCGCCCGCGAGAAGGCGCTCGTCAGCGTCAAGTTCGGTGCGCTGCGCGACGCCGACGGCGGCTGGTCCGGGGTCGACGGACGGCCTGCCGCGGTGAAGAACTTCGCCGCGTACTCCCTGCAGCGCCTCGGCCGGGACCACATCGACATCTACCGGATCGCCCGCCTCGACCCCGACGTCCCGATCGAGGAGACCGTCGGCGCCATCGCCGAACTGATCGAGGCGGGCCATGTGCGCCATGTCGGTCTGTCCGAGGTCGGTGCCGCGACCGTCCGGCGGGCCGCCTCGGTGGTCCCGATCGCGGATCTGCAGATCGAGTACTCCTTGATCTCGCGCGGCATCGAGGGCGAGATCCTGCCCACGTCGCGGGAGCTGGGCATCGGCATCACCGCGTACGGCGTGCTCTCCCGCGGGCTGATCAGCGGCCACTTCTCGCGCGACCGCGAGCTGCCGCCGGGCGACTTCCGGGGCATGGGCCCGCGCTTCCAGGGTGACAACCTTCAGCACAATCTCGACCTCGTGGAGCAGCTGCGGAAGGTCGCCGAGCAGAAGGGCATCACGGTCGCGCAGACCGCGATCGCCTGGGTGCTCTCCCGCGGCGAGGACATCGTGCCGCTGGTCGGCGCCCGCCGCCGGGACCGGCTCAGCGAGGCGCTCGGCGCGCTCGACGTCACACTCGACGCCGGTGAGCTCGCGGCCATCGAGGAGGCCGTCCCGGCGGGAGCGGCCGCCGGCGCGCGCTACCCCGAGGCGCAGATGGCCCACCTGGACAGCGAGCACTGACTCCGGCACCGGGGAACCGGCCGGGTACCGTCGACACCATGCCGACGAGCGAGACCCTGACGACCGAGCGCATCCTGGAAGCCACCGAGGACGTGCTGCGCCGCTACGGCCCGGCGAAGGCCACGGTCGTCGACGTCGCGCGGCTGCTGGGCGTGAGCCACGGCAGTGTGTACCGCCACTTCCGTACGAAGGCGGCGCTGCGCGAGGCCGTGACGGCACGCTGGCTCGGCCGTACGGAGGACCTGCTCACAGAGATCACCCAGGCCCCGGCGCCGTCGGCCGGGGAGAAGCTGCGGCGCTGGCTTTCGGCGCTCTTCGAGGCCAAACGTCACAAGGCCGGCGACGATCCCGAACTCTTCGCCACCTACAGCGCGCTGATCACCGAGAGCGGCAGCGACGTGGTGGACCGGCATCTGGCAGTGCTGGCGGGCCAGCTCACCCGCATCATCGAAGAGGGCGTGGCGGCGGGCGAGTTCACGGCGCCGTCGCCCGCGTCGGCGGCGCAGGCGGTGTTCGTCGCGACTGCCCGCTTCCACGACCCCGTGCACGCGCCGGAGTGGCGCAGGCCGGCCATCGAGGACGAATTCCGCGCGGTGTGCGACCTGTTGCTGCGGGGACTGCGTTCCTGAGCCCGGCGGAGGTCAGGCCGGACGCGCGCTCGTCGAAGGGTCGACGGTCGCCTGATGAGCCTCGGCGAGGTGCTCCTCGGCCTTGAGCCAGGGCAGGAACTGCGCACCCTTGCGCCAGCCGCAGGTGTCACAGGTGAGCATCCGCTGCATGCCCGATTTCGCTACGTGCACGACGTGTTCGCGGCCGTGCTGGTCCCATCTGCTGACCTTGCTGGTGGTCGTGGACGGCATGGTGTCCTCTCCCGGATGACGAGTGCGCCCCAGTGTGCAGTACGGACAACATCAACAGGGGACCCTTGTCGCTCTGTTGCCCCGTACGTCGACAACCAGGCGCCCATGCGCCACCTTTCGGCCGGGCGAAGCCGTACGGACACGGCCGTGCTCGCGCGCAGAAGGGACCCGGGCACACACGCGAAGGCCGGCCGGGCTGCACGCCCGGCCGGCCTTCGGTGATCCGACGGATACGTCAGCAGCCGAGGAGCCGCGCGCCGAGGTAGGACTGGATCTGGTCGAGGGAGACACGTTCCTGCGTCATCGTGTCGCGCTCGCGCACGGTGACCGCGTTGTCGTCGAGGGTGTCGAAGTCGACGGTGACGCAGAACGGGGTGCCGATCTCGTCCTGACGGCGGTAGCGGCGGCCGATGGCGCCGGCGTCGTCGAACTCGATGTTCCAGTTCTTGCGCAGGTCCGCGGCGAGACCCTTGGCCTTCGGCGACAGCTGCGGGTTGCGGGAGAGCGGCAGGACGGCGACCTTGACCGGGGCGAGACGCGGGTCGAGGCGCATCACGGTGCGCTTCTCCATGACGCCCTTGGCGTTCGGGGCCTCGTCCTCGTTGTACGCGTCCAGCAGGAAGGCCAGCATCGCCCGGCCGACACCGGCCGCGGGCTCGATGACGTACGGGGTCCAGCGCTCGCCGGCCTCCTGGTCGAAGAACGACAGGTCGTGGCCGGAGGCCTTGGAGTGCGCCGAGAGGTCGTAGTCGGTGCGGTTGGCGACGCCCTCGAGCTCGCCCCACTCGCTGCCGCCGAAGCTGAAGCGGTACTCGATGTCCGCGGTGCGCTTGGAGTAGTGGGAGAGCTTCTCCTGCGGGTGCTCGAACCAGCGCATGTTCTCCTCACGGAGACCCAGGCCGGTGTACCAGTTCCAGCGCTGCTCCATCCAGTATTCCTGCCACTGCTCGTCCTCGCCGGGCTTGACGAAGAACTCCATCTCCATCTGCTCGAACTCGCGGGTGCGGAAGATGAAGTTGCCCGGAGTGATCTCGTTCCGGAAGGACTTGCCCATCTGCGCGATGCCGAACGGCGGCTTCTTGCGCGACGTCTGCTGCACCTGGCCGAAGTTGGTGAAGATGCCCTGGGCGGTCTCGGGACGCAGGTACGCGACCGAGCCCGAGTCCTGGGTCGGGCCGAGGTGCGTGGAGAGCAGGCCGGAGAACTGCTTGGGGTCGGTGAAGGTGCCCTTGTTGCCGCAGTTGGGGCAGTTGAGATCGGCGAGACCGTTCTCCGGGGCCCGGCCGTTGTGCTTCTCCTCGTACGCCTCGATGAGGTGGTCGGCGCGGTAGCGCTTGTGACAGGAGGTGCACTCGGTCAGCGGGTCGGTGAAGGTGGCGACGTGGCCGGAGGCTTCCCAGACCTCGGGGGCCAAAATCACCGACGAGTCGATTCCGACGACGTCCTCGCGCGAGGTGACCATGTAGCGCCACCACTGGCGCTTGAGGTTCTCCTTCAGCTCGACGCCCAGCGGCCCGTAGTCCCAGGCGGCTCGCTGGCCGCCGTAGATCTCGCTGCACGGATAGACGAAGCCACGGCGCTTGCTGAGGCTGACGATGGTGTCGATCTTGTCGGCGGCCACGGTGCTCTCTTCATTAACGACGACGAATGTATGGGGGGCGCGAAGCGCTTCAAACTGGGGGGCGGCGGTCGGGAGACGGGCGGGCGAATGCTTCAGGTTACCGGCGGGCGCACCCCTCCAATCAAATCGGTGGGGGTCCGGCCGGCCCGAGGTGGCACTCAGCAGCTTTGTTGACAATCGTTTCCAGTTTTGTTGAAAATGACACTCATGAACGCACTCCGCCTGATACCCGCCACCGTCACCGCCGGAGCCGTCGCTCTCGGCCTCATGGCCGTGTCCGCCTGCTCGACCTCCGACGCCGCGGACGGCAAGGACGCCGGCGGCAAGCTCAAGGTGGTGACGTCGTTCTACCCCATGCAGTACCTGGCCGAGCAGATCGGCGGCAGCCATGTCGCCGTCTCCACTCTCACCCCGCCCGGCATCGAGCCGCACGACCTGGAGCTCAAGCCCCGCCAGACCGCCGAGCTGGGCGAAGCCGACTACGTCCTGTACCTCAAGGGCATCCAGCCCGCCGTCGACAAGGCCATCGACCAGTCCGGGGCGAAGAGCAAGGTCGATGCCGCCACGCTGACCGAGCTGGAGCACCACGGCACCGAGGGCGGCCACGGCCACGAGGGCGAAGAGACGCACGACGAGCACGCCCACGAGGCGGAGGGCGAGGCGGGCGCCGACCCCCACATCTGGCTCGACCCCGTGAAGTACGCCGAGGTCGCCAAGGGCGTCGGGACATCCCTGGAGAAGGCCGACCCCAACAACGCCGCGGACTACCGCAAGAACACCACCGCGCTGGTCACCAAGCTCAACGGTCTGAACACCGCCTTCCAGCAGGGCCTGAAGAACACCACCACGAAGACCTTCATCACCACGCACTCCGCCTTCGGCTACCTCGCCGAGCGCTACGGCCTGGACCAGGAGGGCATCGCCGGCCTCGACCCCGAGTCCGAGCCGAGCCCGGCCCGCGTCAAGGAGCTCCAGACCCTGGCGAAGAAGGAGAAGGTCACCACCGTCTTCTTCGAGACGCTCGCCAGTGACAAGACCGCGAAGACCCTCGCCCAGGACACCGGGCTGAAGACGGACGTCCTCGACCCGCTCGAGGGAATCACCGACAAGTCCCAGGGCGATGACTACATCGGCGTGATGCAGTCCAACCTCGCCGCGCTGCAGAAGGCTCTCGGCGCGAAGTGACACACCCATCCGTATCGGAGGCCCCGTGAGCGAGCCCGTCATATCCCTCCGCGGGGCCCAGGCCTCGCTCGGCTCACGCCCCGTGCTGCGCGGCGTCGACCTCACCGTGAAACGCGGTGAGGTCGTCGCGCTGCTCGGCGCGAACGGCTCGGGCAAGTCGACCGCCGTACGCAGCGTGATCGGCCAGGTACCGCTCACGAGCGGCACGATCACCCTGTTCGGCACCGAGCTGCGCCGCTTCCGCCAGTGGTCGCGCATCGGTTATGTGCCGCAGCGCACCACGGCTGCGAGCGGTGTGCCCGCGACCGTGCGCGAGGTCGTCTCCTCGGGACGGCTCTCCCGTGCGCGTCTCGGTCTGCTCTCGCGGGCCGACCGCGCGGCCGTGGACCGCGCCATCGAACTGGTCGGCCTGACCGACCGGTCCAGGGACTCGGTGAACGCCCTGTCCGGCGGGCAGCACCAGCGGGTCCTGATCGCCCGCGCCCTCGCCGGCGAACCCGAACTGCTGATCATGGACGAGCCGATGGCGGGCGTGGACCTGGTCAGCCAGGAGATCCTCGCCGGGACGCTGCGCGAGCAGGTGGCCGCGGGGACGACCGTGCTGCTCGTCCTGCACGAGCTGGGCGCGCTGGAGCCGCTCATCGACCGGGCGGTGGTGCTGCGGGACGGCTGCGTCGTCCACGACGGACCGCCGCCCCAGGCCGTGGGCCAGCACGCACTGCCCGGCCACGACCACGTACATCCGCACGCGGCCGACGAGCCGCTCCGCACGGGACTGCTGACCTGATCATGGAAATCCTCGAGACCGCCTTCATGCAGCGCGCGCTCCTCGCGGCCCTGCTGGTCGGCATCACCGCGCCCGCCGTCGGCATCTATCTGGTGCAGCGCCGGCAGGCGCTGCTGGGCGACGGCATCGGCCATGTGGCGATGACCGGCGTCGGCCTCGGCTTCCTGCTGTCCACCAACCCGGTGTGGATGGCGACGGTCGTCTCCGTGGCCGGCGCGATCGCGATGGAGCTGATCCGGGCGTACGGACGCACCCGCGGCGACATCGCGCTGGCGATGCTCTTCTACGGCGGCATGGCGGGCGGCGTCCTGCTGATCAACGTCTCGGACACCGGCTCGACGGCCAATCTGAGCTCGTTCCTCTTCGGCTCGCTGTCCACGGTGTCCGACCAGGACCTCACGGCGATCTGTGTGCTCGCCGCGTTCGTGGTGCTCGTCTCCCTGGGCCTGCGGCGCCAGTTGTTCGCGGTCAGCCAGGACGAGGAGTTCGCCCGGGTGACGGGGCTGCCGGTACGGGCGCTGAACCTGCTGATCGCGGTCACCGCGGCGGTGACGGTCTCGGTGGCGATGCGCGTGGTGGGCCTTCTGCTGGTCAGCGCGCTGATGGTGGTGCCGGTGGCGGCGGCGCAGCAGATCTCGCGCTCGTTCCGGGCGACATTCGCCCTCGCGGTCGGGATCGGTGTCGCGGTCGCCCTGGCCGGGACGACCACGTCGTACTACCAGGACGTCCCGCCGGGAGCGACGATCGTCCTGCTCGCCATCGCGGTCTTCATCACGCTGACCGTGCTGGCAACGCCGCTGGCCAGACGGCGTGCCCGGGCGGTCGAGGCGGCCTCGGCGGAGTGCACCGCGGACCTGCCCGGCAGCCGCCGTCCGGGCGACGACGTCAAGGTCTGACCGCGGGCCTGGCAGAATTGGGCCCGACAGCATGTGCGGGCGAAGCGAGGAGGCACCTGTGGTGACGGCGCCAACCGGCGGGAACCCCGCCCCAGTGCGAGGCCGGTCGACCCGGCAGCGTGCCGCGGTGGCGGCGGCGCTCGACGAGGTGGACGAGTTCCGCAGTGCGCAGGAGCTTCACGACATGCTCAAGCACCGCGGCGATTCGGTCGGTCTGACCACGGTCTACCGGACCCTTCAGTCGCTGGCGGACGCCGGCGAGGTGGATGTCCTGCGCACCAGCGACGGCGAGTCGGTCTACCGGCGCTGCTCGACGGACGACCACCACCATCACCTGGTGTGCCGGGTGTGCGGCAAGGCGGTGGAGGTCGAGGGGCCCGCGGTCGAGCAGTGGGCCGAGACGATCGCCGCGCAGCACGGCTATGTGAACGTGGCGCACACCGTCGAGATCTTCGGCACCTGCGCGGAGTGCGCTGCGGCGCCCGTGGCGTGACCGCGCGGCCGGTTCCGGGGGCCCGTGCCCCCGGAACGGGCCGTCAGCGGTCGTCCGGCGCTCGGCACCGGTCAGGCGGTCGTAGCGGGACGGCGACCCGGGCCGGTCAAGCGGTCGTGCCCTCGGGGCGGCCGCGCATCGCTTCCAGCTCCTCGTTCGGGATGGCACCGCCGAAGCGGCGGTCCCGCTGGGCGTACTCCAGGCAGGCACGCCACAGGTCACGCCGGTCGAAGTCGGGCCACAGCACGTCCTGGAAGACCATCTCGGCGTAACTGCTCTGCCAGATCAGGTAGTTCGAGGTGCGCTGCTCGCCGCTCGGCCGCAGGAACAGGTCGACGTCCGGCATGTCCGGGTAGTACAGGTACTTCTGGAACGTCTTCTCGTTCACCTTCGACGGGTCCAGCTTGCCCGCCGCCACATCGCGCGCGATGCCCTGCGCGGCGTCCGCGAGCTCGGCCCGGCCGCCGTAGTTCACGCAGAAGTACAGCGTCATCGCGTCGTTGTCCTTGGTCTGCTCCTGGGCGATCTGGAGCTCCTGGACGACCGACTTCCACATCTTCGGCATCCGGCCGACCCAGCGGATACGGATGCCGAGTTCGTCCATCTCGTCACGGCGGCGGCGGATGACGTCACGGTTGAAGTTCATGAGGAAGCGCACCTCGTCGGGCGAGCGCTTCCAGTTCTCGGTGGAGAAGGCGTACAAGGACAGGTTCTTCACCCCCATCTCCAGGCAGCCCTTGAGCACGTCCAGCACGACGGCCTCGCCGACCTTGTGGCCCTCGGTGCGGGGCAGGCCGCGCTCCTTGGCCCAGCGGCCGTTGCCGTCCATCACACAGGCCACATGGGCCGGCACCAGCTCGCCCGGGATCTTCGGCGGGCGGGCGCCGGAGGGGTGCGGCTCGGGGACCTTGTACTCGCGGCGGGACCGGCCCAGGATTCCGCGTCGTGCCATGCGGCTCACATCTCCTATTTTCTGCTACTTCTCGACGTACCGGAGGGAGCGCAGTCCGCGCTCCAGGTGCCAGTGCAGGTAGGCGGACACCAGTCCGCTGCCCTCCCTGACGTGGCGCGCCTCGCACGCGTCCGCCGTGGGCCAGTCGCCGGTCAGCAGCGCGCTGAGCAGTGCGATGGCCTCCGCAGAGGGTACGACGCTGCCGGGCACCCGGCAGTCGCCGCATATGACGCCGCCCGCGGCCACGGAGAAGAAGCGGTTCGGCCCGTGGAGGCCGCACTTCGCGCAGTCGTCGAAGCTGGGCGCGTAGCCGTTGACGGCGAGGGAGCGCAGCAGGAAGGCGTCGAGGATGAGGTGGGGGGCGTGCTCGCCGCGGGCGAGGGTGCGCAATCCGCCGACGAGGAGCAGGTACTGCTGGACGGCCGGCTCGCCCTCGTGATCGGTGAACCGCTCGGCGGTCTCCAGCATGGCGGTGCCCGCGGTGTAGCGGGCGTAGTCGGAGACGATGCCGCCGCCGTAGGGGGCGATGGTCTCGCTCTGGGTGCACAGCGGCAGCCCGCGCCCGACGAGTTCGCTGCCGCGGGCGAAGAACTGCACGTCGACGTGCGAGAAGGGTTCGAGCCGCGCGCCGAACTTCGACTTGGTCCGCCGAACCCCGCGGGCGACGGCCCGCACGCGCCCGTGCCCCCGCGTGAGCAACGTGATGATGCGGTCGGCTTCGCCCAGCTTCTGGGTGCGCAGCACGACACCGTCGTCACGGAACAGACTCACCGCGCCTCGCCCCACTTCTGGGTGCGCAGCACGACACCGTCGTCACGGAACAGGCTCATGCGCTCCATTCTCCCGTACGCCGTCCTCTCCGCGGCCCGCAGGGCCGAACCCGTGGGGTACCGGGCCCCGGGGGCCGCCGGGTCGGCGCGGGGCGCGCCGGGGAGAACGCTCGTACAGTGGGAATCAGCCGGCTCCCCCGCCGCAGCGCCCGCCCGTTCCAGGGCCCGCCTGCCGCCCCGGAGCCGGCCGACACCCCTTCACCCCCACCCCTTCACCCCCACCCCTTCACCCCCACCCCTTCACCCCCGAGCAACGCCCATCCGGCGCTGATCCATCACGAAGGGCAGTGACATGCAACTCGCTTACGACTACCCCCTGCTGGGAGCCATGTGGACGGTCCTGTGGATCTCCCTGTGGGTACTCTGGTTCTTCTTGCTCTTCCGGATCATCGGCGACATCTTCCGGGACGACACCCTCAGCGGCGGGATGAAAACCGTCTGGCTCCTCTTGGTCATCCTGCTCCCCTTCCTCGGGGTCTTCGTCTACGTCGTCGCCCGCGGCCGCGGCATGGGCCGGCGTGAGCAGAAGTACGCCGAGGAGCAGAAGAAGGCCGTCGACGACTACATCCGCAGCACCGCCGGTGGCCCGAGCGAGGTGGAGCAGCTCGCGAAGCTGTCCGAGATCCGCGCCCGCGGCGACATCTCGGACGCGGAGTTCAACCGGGCGAAGGAGAAGATCCTGCACTGAGCAGGCACACCGCCCGCCGCGGAGAGCGCCGGCTCACGCCTCCAGGCGCTCTTCGAGGCGCACCGTGACCGAGTCCCCCGCCTCCTTGCCGATCGCCTTTCGTACCTCCGCCTTCACCGGCAGCTTGTGCGTGCCGTTCCCCAGCGCCATGAAGGAGCTGCGGAAGGGGTGCCCGTCGATCGTGCCGCGGACCTTGACCAGGCCCCGGGTGCCGAAGTACTCCACCGACCCCGGCCACACGAGATAGGTCCAGCCACCCTTGCTCGGACTCTTCTCCAGGGTGGCGGTGAATTGCTTGTCCATGACGGTGCCCTCACAGTCCTGTCGTCGGCTCTGCAGGATGGACCGCCGCGGCGGCCGGAACTCATCGCAGCCGCCGGCCCTGCCGCTTCTCCCGTGAGTGGCCGGCCCGCAGCCGCGTCATCTCGGCGTCCTTGCCGATCGCCCGGGCCAGCACGACGCCGAGAATGATGAGCCCGACGCCGAACCACGACGCCGACGCGTCGAAGACCAGCGTGACAATGCCCATCGGGATGAGCAGGGCGGCCAATGGGGTCAGCAGATGG
Source organism: Streptomyces sp. NPDC096193 (assembly GCF_040302905.1). Lineage (NCBI taxonomy): Bacteria > Bacillati > Actinomycetota > Actinomycetes > Kitasatosporales > Streptomycetaceae > Streptomyces > Streptomyces sp. NPDC096193. Next base: position 30,263 of record NZ_JBEOSJ010000006.1, read on the forward strand.
CGGACCGGCGGCGGGTGCCTGTCGGACTGGCGGCTGCGGATGACCCGCGGGTACCACTCGGTGAAGCTCATCGCCACGACGATCGCCGCGATCTGGATGACCCAGCCCGTCCAGAGGTTGTTCGGGTTGTGCAGCACCAGATCGCCGAAGCCGCCCGCGATGGCCGCCACCAGGAAGGCGAGACCCCAGACACCGGTGATCACCTGGTTGGCATGGCGGAACGCGGGCGAGTCCCAGTACTCCTTGCCGACGCGCTCGCGTGCGTACTGGAGGGTGAAGGGCATCCCGGCGGCCATCGAGCCGAACGCGATGAGCACCAGCGCGAGGTTGGACAGCTCACCCGCGTACGTCTCCAGCCAGGTCAGCGTGCCCGCGGAGGCCACGGTTCCGATCGCGGCCAGCACGGCGAAGAAGACGATGTCCGCCACTTCCAGGAGCTTGACCGACCTGCCACGGCTGAGGACCCGGCCCAGCAGCACGAGGAGCACCGCCACCGCCAGTGCGAGGCCCACGGCCAGCCCGTAGCGTCCGGGGCCGACCACCACGGAGAAGATGATCCAGGGGGACATGCCGACGACGGGGCTCTCCAATGCGGCATCCAGCCGGCCACCGGGTGCCGAGCCTGCGGCAGCGTTCATGGGCGCGCCCCTTCGCCGGGCCGGTCTGCCCGGCGCTCCTGTCCCGCCGCGGCCGGTTCCGGCGTGCGGCGGGGTTCCTGGTAACAGCGTGCAGCGGGATCCCGGTCGATGCGACGTGGGGGCGTCCGGTTAGGGTGTCCTTACCTAGGCCGTGCCAGGCTTCAGGTCATAGATCAGGCTTATGGGCTCATAGGCATGTGACGGGTACCGCGGCAGCAGCGTCGTTGCCAGGGTGAACAGGCGAGACATCCCTGCCATCCCACGACCCGCACCACTGTCCCGCCCTGTGGACCACGCTCGAAGGGAACATTCCATGCCCCGCCCTCTGCGGATCGCGATCGTCGGTGCCGGCCCGGCCGGAATCTACGCCGCCGACGCCCTGCTGAAGTCCGAGGCCGCGGTCGAGCCCGGCGTCTCCATCGACCTCTTCGAGCGGATGCCCGCGCCGTTCGGGCTGATCCGCTACGGCGTCGCGCCCGACCACCCGCGCATCAAGGGCATCATCACCGCGCTGCACCAGGTGCTCGACAAGCCGCAGATACGCCTCTTCGGCAACGTCGACTACCCGAGCGACATCGGCCTGGACGATCTGCGCGAGTTCTACGACGCGGTGATCTTCTCCACGGGCGCCGAGGCGGACCGGGCGCTGGACATCCCTGGCATCGAGCTGGACGGCTCGTACGGCGCGGCCGACTTCGTCTCCTGGTACGACGGCCACCCGGAGGTGCCGCGCGAGTGGCCGCTGGAGGCCGAGAAGGTGGCCGTCCTCGGTGTCGGCAACGTGGCCCTGGATGTGGCCCGCATCCTGGCGAAGACCGCGGACGAGCTCCTGCCGACGGAGATCCCGCCGAACGTGTACGCCGGGCTCGCCGCCAACAAGGCCCTCGAAGTGCACGTCTTCGGCCGGCGCGGTCCCGCGCAGGCCAAGTTCAGCCCGATGGAGCTGCGCGAGCTCGACCACTCGCCGAACATCGAGGTCATCGTCGACCCCGAGGACATCGACTACGACGAGGGCTCGATCGCCACCCGCCGCGCCAACAAGCAGGCGGACATGGTGGCGAAGACGCTGGAGAACTGGGCGATCCGCGATGTCGGCGACCGCCCCCACAAGCTGTTCCTGCACTTCTTCGAGTCGCCCGTCGAGGTCGTCGGAGAGGACGGCAGGGTCGTCGGCCTGCGGACCGAGCGCACGCAGCTCGACGGCACGGGCAACGTCACCGGTACGGGCAATGTGCGCACATGGGACATCCAGTCGGTGTACCGCGCGGTCGGCTACCTCTCCGAGGAACTGCCCAAGCTGCCCTTCGACTTCCTCACCGGTACGGTCCCCCACGAGGGCGGCCGCGTGATCGAGGCCGGCGAGCACCTTCGGTCGACGTATGTGACCGGCTGGATCAAGCGCGGCCCGGTCGGCCTCATCGGCCACACCAAGGGCGACGCCAACGAGACGGTCGCCAACCTCCTGGACGACCACGCGGGCGGCCGGCTGCACACGCCCGTCGCGCCGGGCCCGGAGGCCGTCGTGGCGTTCCTGGAGGACCGCGACGTCCGCTACACCACCTGGGACGGCTGGTACCGGCTGGACGAGGCCGAGCGGGCGCTGGGCGAGGCCGAGGGCCGCGAGCGCGTGAAGATCGTCGAGCGCGACGAGATGCTGAAGGCGAGCGGGGCCTAGGACGCTCATCCGCCGCCCGGGACCACCGGTCCCGACTCGTCGGCCACGACGAGTCGGGCAGGGTCACGGGCGGCGAGCCCACCCATGTGCCGGCTGACGTGCGTCTTCGCCGTGAGCGGTGAATGACCGAGCGCCTCGGCGGTCCCGCGGTTGTTCGGACACGGCCTAGAACGGGGTGCGTGCGGTGGCGAGCAGTCGCGCCGTGTCGTCCGCGCACAGTTGCAGCGCGGCGCCCACCGTCGTCAGGACTTCACGCTCCGCGGGGGTGTAGGGCCCGTCCGCGAGGGCGATGCGCGCGCCCTGGAGCAGGATGGACTCCCGCCCGGCGGCGGCCAGGTGCGGAGCGAGCGGTTCGAGGGCCTCGTGCAGCTCGATGGCGAGCGCCGCGCCGTAGGGCCCGGTGTCGGTGACGAAGCGGCCGGTGTCCGCGGCGAGCGCCTCGATCAGCCCGGTGAGCTGGTCCTCGGTGCAGTCGTCGAGGCCGGCCGCGCGCACGGTGGCGACCGCGGTCTCGCGTACCGGCCGGGAAGAGGTGCCGCCGGAGGCGAGGACGGCGAGCGCGACGGTGTGGACGGCGTCCCGGAGCATCGCGGAGAAACGGGCGGTGGTGGGGTGGTCGAGGGCGTCCATGCCGAAGTGCCCGTGACAGGCGGCGCACTCGACGACGGGGCCGGCGGAGCCGCGGGACAGCAGCGGAACACCGAGCAGGGTGAACCGCCGACGGCCCGTGCGGCGCCGGTAGTTGCGGTCGCCTCCGCAGCCGGAGCAGAAGAACTCCCCGTCGCCGACGGTGTTCCACGAAGTGTGAATGCCGCAGACCATCACTTTTCGGCCGAATACCCCACGGTCTGCCCGCACCTCACACCTCCGTAACCGTCCGGCAACATTGCCGCGTTGACGTGATGTTAGCCACACCGATGTTGTGCCGTCAGCACCCCGGCGTCAGTACGCCAGGACATGGCCGATTTCCCCGCCCTCCACAACGGCGCACGACGGCGCGTACCGGACGCACCGCGCCCCCGGCCGTCCGTGGTGGGAGGGCCGGGGGCGCGGTGGAAGTGAACCCGCTCAGCGGGACGCGCGGTTGACGGCCGAGACGACAGCCTTCAGCGAGGCGCGCGTGGTGTTGGCGTCGATGCCGATGCCCCACAGCACCTTGCCGTCGATCGCGCACTCGATGTACGAGGCGGCCTGCGCGGACGCGCCCTCGCTCATCGTGTGCTCGGTGTAGTCCAGCAGCCGGGCGTCCACGCCCACCGCGTTCAGCGCGTCGAAGAACGCGGAGATCGGACCGTTGCCCGAACCGGTCAGCACGGTCTCGACGCCGTCCACGACCGCCTCGACGGTCAGGGTGTCGATCCCGTCGGTGTCGGTGGTGGTCTGACCGGACCGCAGCTGGATACGGCCCCAGCGAGCCGCGCCGTCCACCGGGTTGGGCAGGTACTCGTCCTGGAAGACCGTCCAGATGTCCTTCGGGGTGACCTCGCCGCCCTCGGTGTCCGTCTTCGCCTGGATGATCTTCGAGAACTCGATCTGCATCCGGCGCGGCAGGTCCAGCTTGTGGTCGTTCTTCAGGACGTAGGCGATACCGCCCTTGCCGGACTGCGAGTTGACCCTGATGACCGCCTCGTACGAACGGCCGACGTCCTTGGGGTCGATGGGCAGATACGGCACGGCCCACTCGATCTCGTCGACGGACCTGCCCTGGGCGGCCGCGTCGGCGTCCCGCGCGTCGAAGCCCTTCTTGATGGCGTCCTGGTGGGAACCGGAGAAGGCCGTGTAGACCAGGTCGCCCGCGTAGGGGTGGCGCGGGTGGATCTCCATCTGGTTGCAGTACTCGCTGGTCCGACGGATCTCGTCGATCTGCGAGAAGTCGATCTGCGGGTCGACACCCTGCGAGAAGAGGTTCATGCCCAGCGTCACCAGGTCGACGTTGCCGGTGCGCTCGCCCTGCCCGAACAGACAGCCCTCGATCCGGTCCGCGCCGGCCATGATCGCCAGCTCGGCGGCGGCGACGGCGGTGCCGCGGTCGTTGTGCGGGTGCACGGACAGGCAGATGTGCTCGCGCCGGGTCAGGTGGCGCGACATCCACTCGAAGCGGTCCGCGTGCGTGGAGGGGGTCGAACGCTCCACCGTGGCGGGCAGGTTGAGGATGATCTCGCGGCCCGCCTCGGGCTGCCAGACGTCACAGACGGCCTCGCAGACCTCCAGCGCGAAGTCCAGCTCGGTGTCGGTGAAGATCTCCGGGCTGTACTGGTAGCCGAAGGTCGTCTCCGGGCCCAGGATCTTCTCGGCGTACTCCATCACCAGACGCGTGCCGTCGACGGCGATCTGCTTGATGTCGTCCTTGGACCCGCGGAAGACGACCCGGCGGAAGGTGGGGGCGGTGGCGTTGTACAGGTGCACGGTCGCGCGGTGGGCGCCCTTCACGGACTCCACGGTCCGCTCGATCAGATCCTCGCGCGCCTGCGTCAGGACGGAGATCGTCACATCCTCGGGAATCGCGCCCTCTTCGATGATGGACCGCACGAACGCGAAGTCCGTCTCGCCGGAGGAGGGGAAACCGACCTCGATCTCCTTGTAGCCCATGCGTACCAGCAGGTCGAACATCTCGCGCTTGCGGGCGGGCGACATGGGGTCGATCAGGGCCTGGTTGCCGTCGCGCAGATCGGTCGACAGCCAGCGCGGCGCCTTGGTGATCCGCTTCTCCGGCCAGGTGCGGTCGGGGATGTCCACGGCGTCGTAACGGCCGTACTTGTGGATCGGCATCCCGGACGGCTTCTGGGTGTGGGTCGCGTTGGTGACGGGCGTGGGGCGACCGACAGAGGTGTCAGACATGTGCGTGGGGCTCCTCGGGGGTCCAGATGTAGGACGGCCGACGGGTCGAAGCAGCACCAGATCCCGCGGGGAGGGAGTCGGCCTACGACTACAGGCCCTCGCCGCGGCAGCTAAGAAGAAGCAGCCCGAAACGCATGATGAGAGGCAGCCTAGCCGAGCAGGGCGGAGACGGCGGTCCTGTCCCAGTATGCGGGACGACCCATCGATAACGGCCAAACGGCCATCGATCACATCATTTCACTCATCATGGTGGCAACCAGTGACAAGCGAGTAACTCAGTGCCACATTGCCAGACATGGCTGACATCCATCCCGTTTTCTGCACGATCGTGCCGCCCCACGTCCTCGACAAGCTCGCCCGGGCGGACGACCCCGCGCTCGCCGGCCCCGCCCGCCGCACCCTGGAGGCGGACGCCGCACAGCGCACGCGCCGACGGCTGACCACCGTCATCGGCGCCGCCACCGCGGTCCCCCCGGCGGGCGCGGCCACCGGCCGCCCGCAACGCACCGTCCACGACTGCGGCCACGGCACGGTGCTGCCGGGCGAGAAGGTACGCGGCGAGGGCGACGAGCCCGGCAGGGACGCGACCGTGAACCGCGTCTACGCGGGCCTCGGCGCCACGTTCGAGCTGCTGCTCTCCGCGTACGGGCGCAACTCCCTCGACGGCGACGGACTGCCGCTGAGCGCGAGCGTCCACTACGACGAGAACTACGGGAACGCGTTCTGGGACGGCGAGCAGATGGTGTTCGGCGACGGGGACGGGGAGATCTTCCTCGACTTCTCGATCCCGGTCGACGTGATCGCCCACGAGCTGGCGCACGGGCTGACCCAGTACACGGCGAACCTGAGCTACTTCGGCCAGCCCGGCGCGCTGAACGAGTCGATGTCGGACGTGATGGGCTCGCTGGTCAAGCAGTACACGCTCGACCAGACCGCGGACCAGGCGGACTGGCTGATCGGCGCGGGTCTCCTGGCCCCGCGGGTCACGGGCGTGGCACTGCGCTCCATGAAGGAGCCGGGCACGGCGTACGACGACGACGTCCTGGGCAAGGACCCGCAGCCGGCGACGATGGACGGTTACGTCCGCACGGGCCGGGACAACGGCGGAGTGCACATCAACTCCGGCATCCCGAACCACGCGTTCTGCCTGCTGGCCACGCAGCTCGGCGGCAAGGCGTGGGAACGGGCGGGCCAGATCTGGTTCGACACCCTGACGGGCGGCGCGCTGCCGGTGGACGCGAACTTCGCGTCGTTCGCGCGGGCGACGGTGTCGGCGGCGAGGTCGCGATTCGGTGACGGGGACGAGGTGGACGCGCTGCTGAAGGCGTGGTCGCAGGTGGGGGTGCCGACGACGACCCCGCGGGGGGTCTGAGCCTTGCCCATGCGGCCAGCCTCGGGGCCCCTGGCCTTGTCCCGCATGCCCTACGGCCGTGTGTCGCGGAGGGGGCCGGGCACGTTCATCGCCTCCGGCGGGACGGACCGTCCCGCATGCGCTGCGGCCATGTGCAGCCAAGAGGCCGGGCACATCGATCCCTGCCGCCGAACCGACCGTCCCGCACGCCCTACGGGGCCATGTGACGCCAAGAGGCCGGGCACATCCAGCCCCGCCGGCGATCGAGGCGCGGGGTCCGGGGCAGAGCCCCGCAACGAGCCCGCGCCTCGAAGTCACCCGCCGAACCGACCGTCCCGCACGCCCTACGGGGCCATGTGACGCCAAGAGGCCGGGCACATCCAGCCCCGCCGGCGATTGAGGCGCGGGGTCGCAGGGGCTAGAACGGAACCCATGCGTATCCACGTCCACCGCACCGGCGGCTTCGCCGGGATCGAGCGGGTCGCCGAAGTCGACACCACCGGCCGCCCCGACGCCTCCACCTGGCACGACCTCGCCGAACAGGCCCTCGTCGGCGGCCGGACCGGCCTCCCCGGCGAGGTGGCCGACGGCTTCAGTTACCGCATCACCGTCGACGGGCGGCGGACCGTCCACTGCGCCGACCCCCGTCTGTCCGAGGCCCAGCGCACGCTGATCTCACGCGTGCTCAAGGAAGGTGCCTGACCGGCTCAGAACCCCAGCTTGCGCAGCTGCTTGGGATCCCGCTGCCAGTCCTTCGCGACCTTGACATGCAGGTCCAGGAAGACCGGCGTACCCAGCAGCGCCTCGATGTGCTTGCGGGACTTCGTGCCGACTTCCTTCAGGCGCTTGCCCTTCGGGCCGATGATGATGCCCTTCTGGCTCGGGCGCTCGATGTAGACATTGGCGTGGATGTCCAGCAGCGGCTTGTCCGCCGGGCGGTCCTCGCGCGGCAGCATCTCCTCGACCACCACCGCGATCGAGTGCGGCAGCTCGTCCCGTACGCCTTCCAGCGCGGCTTCGCGGATCAGCTCCGCGACCATGACCTGCTCGGGCTCGTCGGTGAGGTCGCCCTCGGGGTACAGCGGCGGGCCCTCGGGAAGCAGAGGGGTGAGCAGGTCGGCCACCAGCTGGACCTGCTTGCCGCCGACCGCCGAGACGGGGACGATCTCCGCCCACTCCATGCCCAGCTCCTTGCCGAGCTGGTCGATCGCGATCAGCTGCTCGGCGAGGGTCTTGGAGTCGACGAGGTCGGTCTTGGTGACGATCGCGACCTTCGGCGTCTTCCTGATCCCGGCGAGTTCCTTGGCGATGAACCGGTCGCCGGGGCCGAGCTTCTGGTCGGCGGGCAGACAGAAGCCGATGACGTCGACCTCGGCCCAGGTGGTGCGGACGACGTCGTTGAGCCGCTCGCCGAGCAGGGTCCTCGGCTTATGGAGGCCGGGAGTGTCCACCAGGATCAGCTGCGCGTCGGGCCGGTGCACGATGCCGCGCACGGTGTGCCGGGTCGTCTGCGGCCGGCTGGAGGTGATGGCCACCTTCTGGCCGACCAGAGCGTTCGTCAGAGTGGACTTGCCCGCGTTGGGACGGCCGACGAAGCAGGCGAAGCCGGCCCGATGGGGGGCCTCGGAGGACTGGGTAGGAACGCTCATGGCGCCCATTGTCCCTGATGTCAGGCGCCCCTGGGCACGCGCGCCCGGGCGTGCCTGACTCCGGCCCACAGACCCGTGCCCGCGACGGCCACGACGAGCACCACGGCGACGAGCCACGGAAGTGCGAAGAAGGTGACACCCGCGGACTCCCGGACGTCCCGCGCGGCGGCCGTGAGCCGAACCTCGCCCCACTCCAGCCGGGGTGCGCCCGCCCACCGTTCGGTGAGCCGGATCTTCTGCCGAGGCAGGAGTTCGGAGGGGATCCCGGTCGGCTTCCGGCTCAGCAGGTCGCGTCCGAAGAGGCCTTCGGCCTTGAGGGCGACCCGGGGATTGAGGGTGACGTTGCCGCGGTTGTGCAGGGTGTACGAGATCACGGCGTTGCTCTCGCCGGCGCCGGGCACCAGCGACTGGTCGTGGGTGAGCCGTACGTCCTCGACGGACAGGGCGGGCACGGTCGGGCCGTTCACCCGCAGGTAGACGCGGGCGCCGACGGCCTGACGGATGCCGACGGCGACCGAGCCCGTGGAGGGGCTGATCCGCTCGTCGAGTGCGACCAGAGCGCCGGGATGGTCGCCGGGCTCGGCGGTCTCCGGGACGGTGACGGTGTAGGGCACGGTGACCGAACCGCGGGCGGGGACGGTGACGCGGTCGCGTTCGGGTCTGGTCCAGGCGCCGACGCCGCGCTGCTTCTCGTTCGGCGCGCGTACGGCGAAACCGCCGTCCCGCGCGGTGTTGTAGGCGTCGGCCGCGTACAGCCGGAAGGTGAGCGGGGCGGCGCTCTTGTTGGTGACGGTGACGCGGTCGGTGAGGGTGGCGCCGGGTTCGGCGGAGAGGTAGAAGTACGGCCGCGCGCCCAGTTGCGACGAGGCGGGATAGACGGACCAGTTGCCGTTGTCCGCGGCCCGGGCCGTCGGCGCGTGGCCGAACAGCAGCAGGGCCAGCAGGGGCAGGCCGAGCAGCGGCAGAACGGCGTACAGCTGCTTGCGCATGAGCTCATCCCCCAGGGACGAGGCGGGCCGACCGGGTGCGCGCCCGGCCCGCCGTTCTTTTCGCCGGCTCAGGTGAGCGTGAGCGTCAGCACGCCGGAGTAGGTGCCGGGTGCGGTGAAGGCCGGCACGTTCAGCGACACTTGGGCGTCGACGGTGAACTCACCACCGGTGACGGCCCCGTTGGGCGTGGAGGCGAGCGTGGCACCCCCGCTGCCGACCGGTCCGGGGGATCCGGCCGCGCAGGTGCTCGGGCTGCCCTGCTTGGTGGCACAGGCCGGTGTCCAGCCGAGCTTGCCGGCGTCGATCCTGCCGCCGGGGCCCGTGAAGTCGGTGACCTTGCCCGTCAGGGACCAGCCCGCGGGGCCGCCGCGGAAGTCCTTGACCGTCACCGTCCGCAGATCGCCGCCCGCGGCCCCGCCCGTACCGAAGTCGACCGCCGAGAGTTCGACGGTGTCACCGGCCTGGGACATGGACAGCGTGCCGGCTGCGACCGAGGCGCTGAGCTTCTGGCTGTTCTCCGGGAGCGGGGTGTCGTCGACGACGGTGTACGCCGCCGGTCCCGCGCCCTTCTCCGCACTCCAGGCGCCGCCCTCGTACGCGACGATGCCGGTGGTGGCCAGGTCACTGACCTTGAGAGTGACGGTGAACGCGCCGGCCGCGTCCGACCGGACCGTCGTTCTGTCGGCGGTCTCGGCCGCCCCGGACCGTCCGGCGACGGTGATGTCGGTGAGCGGGGTGAACTCGGCGCCGGTGACCGTGACATCGTCCCCCGGGTTCCCGGAGGCCGTGCCCAGCTGGACGGTGCGCTCGTTGGCCCCCGGCTGATCCGTCGCGACGACCGTCTCGGAGACGGGCGCGGGCGGATCGGTCACGGTGCAGGGGGTGTCCAGCTCCATGATGTAGCTGGTGTGGATGTTGTAGTCACCGGGCGAAAGGCTGATCGAGCCGGCCGCGGTGACCGTGAAGGTGCCGGTCATCGAGAACGGCGGGAACGCTCCCTTGCCGGGTACGGGTGGGTTCTTCTTGGGCCCCGTGACGGTGACGCTGCCCGTCTGGGCGCCGCCGAGCGTGACCTTGCCGCTGGGCGTCATGATGTCGGCCGGGAGGGCGAGGTCGACGGGATTGCCGGCCGCGGGCTTGGTGACGGTGTAGGTGACCGTGACCGTGTCGCCGACCTTGGGAGCGGCCTTGTCGACGGTGATCTCGGCGGTCGTGGTGCCGTCGATCGGCGGGATGCCGGCGATGGGCGGCGGCACGCAGTGGGTCGGGAAGTCCACCGGGGCGGCAGCCGCGGTGAGCGCGTTCGCGGGTGCGGCGAGCGCCGCGGTGCCGGCGATCAGGGCGACCGCGCCCAGGGCGGCGGTCCAGCGGCGCCGTCGGGCGGATCTTCGGCAACTGGTCTTCGGGCGGTTGGTTTTCGGGTGTCCGACGCCATGTGATGGCCCCCTTCGGGAGGATGCAGGGGCCCATTGACGGGTCGGCGTCGCGAGAAGTCAATGCTGTCGAACAGCGCCGCCTGATGACCCATCAGGTGCTGTCAAGATCTGGGCCTGCTGTTGCGCCATGATCCGCGTCCGCGCGGGCCGGAAAGGGGAACCGGCGGCACCGGGAAGGTCTGGACCGGGCCTCTCCGTCGCGTGGCCGGGCCGGACCGCTCGAACAACGGCGGGGCCCGGCTCCGCTCCGGCGGGCCGGGCGCAGCCGTCTCAGCCCGCGGTGACCGTGGCCCTGAGACCGCCGTCGGGGCCCGCGAGCAGCACCGGCGTCTGCGGTCCGGCGAGATCGCGGACCGCCGCACGGTCCGCGTCGGCCACGGCGTCCGCGTCGCCGACGACCGCCGCGGCCTCCAGCGACGTCGCACCGCTCGCGACCGCCATCGCCACCGCGGTCTGCAGTGCGCTCAGTTTCAGCGACTCCAGCGTCACCGTGCCCGCGGCGTACGTGCGGCCGGTCTCGTCCCGTACCGCCGCGCCCTCCGGCACACCGTTGCGCGCGCGCACACTGCGCGCCAGAGTAATGATCTTGCGGTCCTCGGGGCCGAGGTCGGTGCTCTGCGTCATGTCCGCGAGCATAGATCCCGGACCGGCGCGGGGTCCCGCGGGGCTGCGCCCCGACCCCGCGCCGACGGGTTCGGCGTCAGCTCTGGACGCCCCGGACGAACTTGTCGCCCGCGCGCTCGGCGAGGTCGCCGAAGGCCGCGCCCGCGGCCTTGTCACCGGGGACGTACGCCAGGCGCGCGACGCCGGTGCCCTGGTGCATCACCAGCATGTGCGAGGCGATGCCTTGGCCGAAGCCCGGGATCTGCATCGTCATCTTGAAGGTGTACGACGTCTCGCCTGGCGTGGGCCCGGACAGCTTCTCGACCTTCACGGGGTACCCGTCCTCGCCCGTCACCTTGAAGCCTGTGCAGCCGTCGAGCGCCGGGCCGAACGCCTTCACGAAGTCCGCGGCGCCGGTGCCGGGGAAGGTCATGACCTGCTGGCTGAGGATGTTGAAGCCCTTGGCGTCGGTGAAGTCCTGGCCACCGCCCATGGTCGCCCCCGCGACCTTGTCTGCGAGCAGGTCGGCGACCGGCTGGCACACGGGCTTGTCCGCCTTCGGCGGCGCCTCGTCCGTGGCCGGAGCGGCGGCATCGGCCTTCCAGCCGGCGGGAAGATCCTTGACCACCAGCGTGGCGGCCTTCATCTGCGCGGCCGTCAGCACGGCGGCCGACTTCCCGGCGCCCTTGCCGGCACCGTCCTCGGCCGTGTCCTGACCGTCCGAATAGGCCGGCTTCCTGTCGTCGTCCGACGAACCGCAGGCCGCTGCCGTGAGGCAGAGCGCGGAGGCAGTGAGAACTGCGGCCGTGGCGCGGCCGAAACGCGTACGCATGATGCGGTGACTCCCCTGAATTCCTGATCCGACGGGGAGCTTCCCCCCTCCCCTGCAACGCGCAGAGGATACACATTCCTCCAGGTCAGCCCGCGATGGGGTACATCGTGTACGAGTACCCCGGGCCGGTCGCGAAGTGGCCGCCGCACAGGGGACTTCGGCCTCACCGGAGTCGGGGCAGGGAAGGTGACCCGAGACGCTCAGGCGCGGTCCAGCCGCAGCCGGACCGCCTTCGGCAGCCCCGCGACCACCAGGTCGTAACTGTCCTCGATCAGCTCCCGGACGAGGCGGTCCGGGAGCTCTCCCACCGTCACCGTGTTCCAGTGGCGCTTGTTCATGTGCCAGCCCGGCACGATCGCCGGGTGTTCCGCCCGCAGTTGCACGGCCATCTCGGGCTCGCACTTCAGATTCACCGTCAGCGGCTCCCCGTCCAGCGCCGAGAGCGCGAACAGCTTTCCGGCGACCTTGAACACCGACGTCTCGGGCCCGAAGGGGAACTCCTCGGCCGCGTCGTTGAACTCCAGGCAGAACGCCCTCAGTTCGCTCGGCGTCACGCGGCGTTCTCCCCCTCGGGGCTCTGCGGCACCGGCTCCGCCAGCACCGTGACGATCTTGTTGCGGCGGCCGGCCGGTGACTCGGCGGTCAGGCGCAGCGCGCGCCCGTCCGGCAGGTCGACGGTGGCGGACGCACCCGCGATCGGCACCCGGCCGAGCGCCTTCGCCAGCAGACCGCCGACGGTCTCCACGTCCTCGTCGTCCAGTTCGTCGAGGCCGTACAGCTCGCCCAGGTCGCCGATGTCGAGCCGTGCGGTGACCCGGAAGCGGCCGTCGCCCAGTTCCTCGACCGGCGGCAGTTCCCGGTCGTACTCGTCGGTGATCTCGCCGACGATCTCCTCCAGGATGTCCTCGATGGTGACGATGCCGGCCGTGCCGCCGTACTCGTCGATGACGACGGCGACGTGGTTGCGCTTCTGCTGCATCTCGCGCAGCAGGTCGCCGGCGTTCTTGGTGTCGGGCACGAAGACGGCGGGCCGCATCGCGGTGGAGACCAGATCGGCCTCCGCGTCGCGGTTGATGTGCGTCTTGCGCACCAGGTCCTTGAGGTAGACGACGCCCACGATGTCGTCCTCGTTCTCGCCGGTGACGGGGATGCGCGAGAAACCGGAGCGCAGGGCGAGGGTGAGGGCCTGGCGGACGGTCTTGTAGCGCTCGATGGAGACCAGGTCGGTGCGCGGCACCATCACTTCGCGGACGAGGGTGTCACCGAGCTCGAAGACGGAGTGCACCATGCGGCGCTCGTCGTCCTCGATGAGGGACTCCTGCTCGGCGAGGTCGACCATGGCCCGCAGTTCGGCCTCGCTCGCGAACGGGCCCTTGCGAAAGCCCCTGCCGGGCGTGAGCGCGTTGCCGATGAGGATCAGCAGTTGGGGCACCGGCCCCATGATCCGGGCCAGCGGCAGCAGGACGTAGGCGGCGGCCGTCGCCGTGTTCAGCGGGTGCTGGCGGCCGATGGTGCGCGGCGAGACGCCCACGGCGACGTACGAGACGAGGACCATCACACCGATGGCGACGGTCAGCGCCTCCCAGGTCTCGGTGAACTCCTGGAGGCAGGCGTAGGTCACCAGGACGCCCGCCGCCATCTCGCACGCCACCCGCACCAGCAGGGCGACGTTCAGATAGCGGGTGGGGTCGGCGGCGACCTGCTCCAGCTTGTCGGCGCCACGGCGTCCGGATCGGACGGCCTCGGCGGCACGGAAGCTGGAGGTGCGGGCGATGCCCGCCTCCGCGCACGCCGCGAGCCATGCGACGACGACCAGCAGAACCGCGCCGAAGACCAGGGGGGCGCTCATGAAACGGTCGGCGCCGGGGAGGGGCCGGTATGGCCCTTCTCCGCCCGCCAGCCGTCGATGATCGCCGCCTGGAGGCCGAACATCTCGGCCTTCTCGTCCGGCTCCTCGTGGTCGTACCCCAGCAGGTGCAGCACCCCATGGACGGTCAGGAGCTGGAGCTCCTCGTCCATGGAGTGCTGCGTCGGGGCTTCCTCGCCCTGCTTCTTGGCGACCTCCGGGCAGAGCACGATGTCGCCGAGGAGCCCCTGCGGGGGCTCCTCGTCGTCCTTGACCGGCGGACGCAGCTCGTCCATCGGGAAGGACATGACATCCGTCGGACCCGGCAGGTCCATCCACTGGATGTGCAACTGCTCCATGGCTTCGGCGTCCACGACGATCACCGAGAGCTCGGACAGCGGGTGGATACGCATCCGCGCGAGGGCGTAGCGGGCGACATCGAGGACCGCCTGCTCGTCGACCTCGGTTCCGGACTCGTTGTTGACGTCGATCGACATGGTGCGCTGCTACTGCTTCCCGTTGCGGTCGTCGTACTTCTCGTACGCGTCGACGATACGGCCGACGAGCTTGTGCCGGACGACATCCTGGCTCGTGAGCCGGGAGAAGTGCACGTCATCGACGCCGTCCAGGATGTCCTGGACCTGCCGCAGACCGCTCTTCGTCCCGTTCGGCAGGTCGACCTGGGTGACGTCACCGGTGATGACGATCTTCGAGTCGAAGCCGAGGCGGGTCAGGAACATCTTCATCTGCTCGGCGCTGGTGTTCTGCGCCTCGTCGAGGATGATGAACGCGTCGTTGAGGGTGTTGTGCGTCAGCAGATAGTCCTCCGTGACGTACAGCGAGTCCTCGGCGGCAACCTGGATGCACACCGTCTCCTCGCTGCCCGCGGGCTCGATGGAGTCGATGAAGCGCATCGGGCGGCCGCCACCTCCGGCCGCGTGGTAGCTGTCCCGCTTCCGGGCAAGACGGAACGGCTCGACGCCGACCGGCAGCCGGATGTCGACGGTGTGCGCGTCACAGCGGTGCTGGACGTCCCGTCCCTTGGCTCGACCCGGGGTCCTGCCTTCGGCCTGCCGGCGCGTGTAGGCGACGCCGCCCAGCGACCGGACCAACGAGACCACATCGTCCCTGAGCCGGATCGACGTGGTCGTGTACTGGATGCGGCACGTCCTGCCTGCCTGGGCAACCGGACCACCGTCGGCGTCCAGCAGCCCCTGAAGTACGGCCAGGCGGACATCGGCGCAGTTGTCGGCGTAGACGTCCGGGACGAACTTCGAGTGCGACCGGGTGCCGAGCAGGTCCAGGGCGCGCAGCACAGCAGTGACCGGGTTCTCCCGCGTCATCACATCGCCCGGCTCCCGCTCCCGCTCCCGGTTGAGAACGTAGTTGACGGGATCCTTCCGTCGCACCATGACACCTGGCAGCGCCGCGTCCAGAGCATCGGCGAGTGCCGAGTCCTCGGTGGAGAACGAGGGCGTCGTCCTACCCGTCAGGCAACCGTCGCCGAGGAGGAGGCCCAGGGCGTACGGGTCCATGGGCACTGCTTGCTCGGGAAGGCTGACCGGAGCGGTCAGCATCGGCAGTTCATACCTCCGTGCGTGCGCGGCGCGAAGGTTGCCGATCATCTCCTGTGTCTCCAGGACCCGCCACGGCTTGTCGCGGCGGCGGTCAGCGGCAGTCCGGACCGTCCAGAGATGCTCTCCGCAGCAAAGTGTCGAGGACCCGTCCTGAGCCGTGACGCGGTAGATGTCCTTCTCACCCTGCGGATACACGCCGAGGACCGGAGTGGGCTCACCGTTCGAGCCGATCACCAGGTCGCCCACTGCGAGGTCGCCGATGGATCGGAACCCGTCCGGCGTCAGGACCTTGGTGAAGACTGGTTGAGCGCGGCCGCGCATGTACGCCAGGGGTGCGACCTCGATCGTGCCCGCGGCCATCAGCCGCGGGATGGAGTCGGGGTCGAGCATGTCGTGCAGCGCGTCGTACAGCGGGCGCAGATACGGGTCGATCTTCTCGTAGAGCGTGCCCGGCAGGAAGCCGAGCCGCTCCCCCGCCTCCACGGCGGGCCGGGTCAGGATGATCCGGTTGACCTGCTTGGACTGCAGGGCCTGGACCGCCTTCGCCATGGCGAGATACGTCTTGCCCGTACCGGCGGGGCCGATGCCGAACACGATCGTGTGCTTGTCGATGGCGTCGACGTACCGCTTCTGATTGAGCGTCTTGGGGCGGATGGTCCGGCCGCGGCTGGAGAGGATGTTCTGGGTGAGCACCTCCGCGGGGGTCTCGGCCCCGTCGCCATCGCCGTTCTCGCCCGCTCTGAGCATGGCGATCGAGCGTTCCACTGCGTCCTCCGTCATCGGCTGCCCGGTGCGGAGCACGAGCATCATCTCGTCGAACAGGCGCTGGATGAGGGCGACCTCCGTCGCGTCCCCGATCGCACTGACCTGATTGCCCCGGACATGGATGTCGGCCGCCGGGAAGGCCTTCTCGATCACGCGCAGGAGGACATCACCCGAGCCGAGGACCGTCACCATCGGATGCTTGGCGGGAACGGTGAAGTGGGCTCGTGCCTGCCCCGGCGCCTGGGATTCCCCCGCGCCCCCAGGGCGCTGGGGACGGGTGTGGGCGTTGGGTGTCTGAGTCATGGGCCGGCTCTGTGGCCTGCACATACCTCCCGTTGCAGGGTTCTCGCTGCTCGACAACCTCTGGAACACAAGCGTACGACGCGGCACTGACAAGGCCGAGGGCTTTTCCGCGGGGATACCGCGCCACCCCGCGGCGCCGTCAGGCCGGGCTGCGGAAACCGATCGTCGGTACGGCCCTGCGCAGCGGCCAGGGCCTGACCGGCGCGGGCAGCAGGTCGTCGAGGAAGGTGTACCGGCGCAGGGCGGCCGGGTCCTGGCCGGGGAGGGCCTGGACGCGCTGCCACCAGGCCGCGATCTCGGACCAGCCGGGGGCGGAGAGCGAGCCGCCGAACTCCTGCACCGACAGAGCCGCGGTCAGTCCCGCGAACGCGAGCCGGTCGGCGAGCGGCCAGCCGGCGAGTGTGCCGGTCACGTATCCGGCCACGAACACGTCACCCGCACCCGTCGGGTCGAGGGCCTCGACCGCGATGGCCGGAACCTGCGCACTCTCGCCGGTCGCCCCGTCGACCGCGTACGCCCCCTCGACACCGAGGGTGACGACGGCGAGCGGTACGTGCTCGGTGAGGGCGTGGGCGGCGGCGCGGGGGCAGTCGGTGCGGGTGTAGCGCATCGCCTCCTCCGCGTTCGGCAGGAAGGCCTCGCAGTACCTCAGATCGCCGAGGTCGGCCGGGTCCCAGTGGCCCGTGTCGTCCCAGCCGCAGTCGGCGAAGACCCGGGTGCCCTTGCGTGCGGCCTGGGCGACCCACTCGTCTCCGCCGGGTGTGAGCGAGGCGATGGCGGCCCTGGCGGGCGGGGGGCAGTCGGGCGCGGGCTCGGGCGGCGGGGCCTCGTGCCCGTGGGAGACCATGGTGCGCTCGCCCTCGTACGCCATCGAGACGGTGACGGGCGAGTGCCAGCCGGGCACGGTCCGGGAGAGGGAGAGGTCGATGCCCTCGCCCTGTTCGAGGGCGTCCCAGCAGTACTCGCCGTAGTGGTCGTCCCCGAAGGCGGCGGCGAGCGAGGTGTGCAGTCCGAGCCGGGCGAGCGCGGTGGCCATGTTGGCGACCCCGCCCGGGCTGGAACCCATCCCGCGAGCCCAGGACTCGGTGCCGCGGACGGGGGCGGAGCGGAGGCCCGTGAAGATGATGTCGAGGAAGACGGTCCCCGTGAGGTAGACGTCGCAGGCCGGGTCGGAAGGGGTCCTGAGGGCCTTGAGGGGGTCGAGGCAGGTGCCTCCGCCGTTCGCCTGATGTCCGTGTCGAATGATCACCGTGCCACTCCCGTACGTGGTGCAGATCTGGCCAGTCTGCCTGATCCGCACCGGTGACGAGGTGAGCCCTGGGCGGGCCGCCGGCGGGAGCACGGTGGGACCACGGGTCCGGTGGAGCACCGGGGTCCACCGGACCGGACGCCCGGGCCGGGGCTACCAGCGCGGGACCGCCGGCGCCGACCAGTCCGGGTGGGCCACCCGCATCGCCGCCGCGTCGTCGCGGTCGCGCATCGTGCCGTCGTCGTCCCTCCAGCGCCGGTGGAGACGGGCGAGCCGGTCCGGGTCCAGCTCGACGCCGAGCCCGGGAAGGTCGCTGACGGCGAGGCGGCCGTCCTTGAACTCCAGTCGCTCGGTGACGACATCCTCGGTCTGCCAGGGGTAGTGGCTGTCGCACGCGTAGTCCAGGTTGGGGACGACGGCGGCCACGTGCGTCATCGCGGCGAGGCTGATGCCGAGATGGGTGTTGGAGTGCATGGACAGTCCGACCCCGAAGGTGCGGCAGATCGCGGCCAGTTCACGGGTGTTGCGCAGTCCGCCCCAGTAGTGGTGGTCGGAGAGGACGACCTGGACGGCACCGCGAGAGAACGCCTCCGGGATCTCGGCGAAGGTCGTCACGCACATGTTCGTCGCGAGCGGCACCCCGGTGCCGGCCGCGACCCTCGCCATCCGGTCGGTCGTGGCGGCCGGGTCCTCCAGATACTCCAGGACGTCCGCGAGTTCGGCGGCGACCCTCAGCGAGGTCTCCACGGACCAGGCGCCGTTGGGGTCGAGCCGCAGCGGCTGCCCGGGGAACGCCTCGGCGAGGGCCCGTACGGCGGCGATCTCCTCGTCCGGGTCGAAGACACCGCCCTTGAGCTTGAAGGAGCCGAAGCCGTACGCGCGGGCGAAGCGGCGGGCCTGGGCCACGATGCCGGACGGGTCGAGTGCCGCGCCCCAGTCGTCGGACTCCCCCGCGCCGCCCGGGTGTTCGGCCCAGCGGTAGAAGAGGTAGGCGCTGTAGTCGACGGCGTCGCGGACCTTGCCGCCCAGCAGCGCGTGCACGGGCAGCCCGAGCGTTTTGCCGAGCGCGTCGAGCAGGGCGACCTCGAAGCCGGAGACGACCGAGAGCCGCAGTTTGTCGGCGGTCTGCACACCGCGCAGGCCGCCGGCGTCCACCGCGTCGGCGCCGGTGGCCTCGGGCGAGTCCGCGCAGACCAGGTCGGCGAGCCGGTGCAGTCCGTTCACGTCGTCGATCCGGCAGCCGGTCAGAGCGTCGGCCAGCGGGTCGGCCAGATCGATGTACGTGGTGTCGCCGTAGGTCTCGCCGACGCCGGTCACGCCGTCCGCGGTGACGACCTCGATGATCAGCCGGGGCGTGTAGGGCTGGTGCACGCCCTGGGTGTTGAGCAGCGGCGGGTCGGCGACGAGGATCGGGGTGAGGCGCACCTCGGTGATCGTCAGGTCGTGGGTCATGCCGTGGCTCCTGCCAGGTCGAGTCCGTCGGCGAGCAGTGCTTCGAGGGCGGCGAGGTCGTCCGGTCCCGGCTCGGTCAGGGGTGCGCGTACCGGGCCGACGGGCTTTCCGCGCAGCCGGGCCGCCGCCTTGATCAGGGACACGGCGTATCCGGGCACTTTGTCGCGCAGTTCGACGAGGGGTACGTAGAAGCCGCGCAGCAGCCGTTCGACGGTGTGGTCGTCGCCGTCGCGGTGTGCGGCGAAGAACGCGTCGGCGATCTCGGGGGCGAAGGCGTGGACGGCGGAGGAGTAGGCGCCGACGCCGATGGAGGCGTACTGCCGGGCCTGGATCTCGGCGGTGGCCGCGCCGTTGAAGAACAGGAAGTCCGCCGGTGCGGCGAGGCGTTGGCGCTGCACCAGGTCGAGGTCGCCGTGGCCGTCCTTGAGCCCGATGACGCCGGGGAGCGCGGCGATACGGCGTACGGAGGCGGCGGTGTAGGCGACCTGACCGCGCTGGTAGGCGATCAGCGGCAGCCGGGTCGCGCGGGTGATCCGGCGCAGTTGCTCGACGAGCCCTTCCTGCGGGGCGCTCACCAGGTAGTGCGGCAGGGCCAGCGCGGCGTCCGCGCCCGCCTCTTCGGCGATGCGGGCGAACCGCACGGCCTGGGCCCAGCCGTAGCCGATACCCGCGACGACGGGCAGGCGTCCGGCGGCGGCCTCGACGGCGGCGGTGACGACCTGCCGGTACTCGTCCTCGTCGAGCGAGAAGAACTCGCCGGTGCCGCAGGCGGGGAAGAGCGCGCCGGGTCCCGTCGCGGCCTGTGCGGCGAGGTGTTCACGGCAGCCGTCGGTGTCCAGGCCGCCGTCCGCGTGGAAGCTGGTGAGCGGGAAGGAGAGCACCCCGCGCGCCATGCCGTCCCGCAGCCGGGCGGCGACATCGGCGTCCGCCGCCCGCCGTTCGCCCAGGTCCGTGCTCTGTCCCATCACTGTCTCCCTATGTAGATGACATACACGGATGGGAATGGAGATTAGGCAGACGGACCGAGACCGTCAATGGGGCGGGCGCCGCCGCTTACGATCGGCGCATGTCGGAGACGGAATCCGGGGCGGGACCGGCCGCCGGGCCGGGAACGGGACCGCGGACCGGCGGGGTACGCGAGGTGAAGTCGGCGGCCCGCACGGTCGACCTGCTGGAGGTGCTGGCCGCACGCGGTGACCGCCCGGCGCGGCTGCGCGAGCTCGCCGAGGAGCTGGCCGTACCGCGCAGCAGCATGTACGCCCTGCTGCAGACGCTCATCGACCGCGGCTGGGTCCGCACCGACGCCACCGGCTCGCTGTACGGCATCGGCATCCGCGCCCTGCTCACCGGCACCAGCTATCTGGACACCGACACGCGGGTCGGCGCCGTGCGCCCCTATCTGGACGAAGCGTCGGACGCGCTCGGCGAGACCATTCATCTGGCGCGGCTCGACGGCCCGGACGTCGTCTACCTCGCCACCCGGGAATCGCACGAGTACCTGCGCACCTTCAGCCGGGTCGGCCGGCGGCTGCCCGCCCACGCGGGCGCCCTGGGCAAGGCGCTGCTCGCCGAACGCCCGGACGGCGAACTGCCCCTGCCCGCGGGGGAACTGGCGCGCCTCACGCCCAACACCCGTACCGACCGCGCGGCGCTGGCCGCCGATCTGGCCGCCGTCCGGACGCGCGGCTACGCCGTCGACCGGGAGGAGGGCGTGATCGGCATCACCGGCTTCGGTTTCGCCCTGCGCTACGACTCCCCCGCCCGGGACGCGATCAGCTGCTCGGTGCCGGTGGCCCGCCTCACCGAGCAGCACGAGCGGCGGATCGTCACGGTGATGCGGGAGATCAGGGCGAAGATCGAGTCGCTCGCGCCCCGCACGAAAGGCGCACCGGACTGGCGCTGACCGCTACGCGGTCGCGTCGGCCCCGAAGTCGTAGGCGTCGACCTCGGCGATCAGCCGGGCCCGGCGCTCCTCGTCGTCCTCCAGGAACGACGCCAGGAAGGAGTTGCGGGCCAGTTCCCGCAGCCGCTCCTCGCCGACTCCCAGAGCACGCTGCACCGCGTCGAAGTTGTCACCCGCGTAACCGCCGAAGTAGGACGGGTCGTCGGAGTTGACCGTGCACATAAGACCGGCGTCCATCATGGCCGGGAGGGGGTGCTCCTCCAGGGTGCGGACGGCCCGCAGGCGCACGTTCGACAGCGGGCAGAGCGTCAGCGGGACCCGGTCCCGCACCAGCCGTTCGACCAGTTCCGGATCCTCCATGCAGCGCAGCCCGTGGTCGACGCGCTCCACGCCCAGCACGTCCAGCGCCTCGCGGATGTACGCGGGCGGGCCCTCCTCGCCCGCGTGCGCCACCCGGTGCAGCCCGAGTCCGGCCGCCGCCTCGTACACCTCGCGGAACTTCGAGGGCGGATGCCCCGCCTCCGCCGAGTCGAGGCCGACTCCGGCGATGCGGTGCAGATACGGCTTCATCGCCTGCAGCGTCTCCATCGCCGACGCGGCGGACTCGTCCCGCAGGAAGCACATGATCAGGCGGGTCGAGATGCCGTGCCGCTCCTCGCTCGCTTCCAGCGCCCGGCCGAGTCCCTCGACGACGGTGGCCGGCGGCACCCCGCGGGAGATGTGCGCCTGCGGGTCGAAGAAGATCTCGGCGTGGCGTACGCCCTGCGCGGCGGCGCGGGCGAGATAGGCGTCGGCGAGCTCGGCGAAGTCGTCCTCGGTGTGCAGGACGGCCATCAGCCGGTAGTAGAGATCGAGGAAGGACTGGAGATCCTGGAAGCGATAGGCGTGGCGCAGCTCTTCGGTGTCCTTGAAGGGCAGTTCCACGCCGTTGCGGGCGGCGAGCGTGAAGGCGAGTCCGGGTTCCAGGGTGCCTTCGATGTGCAGGTGCAGTTCGGCCTTGGGGAGCGGCACGGGTCAAGCCTCGTTCATGTACGTCGTTTGGGGACAGGGACCCGCAAGAGGTCCGTGGCGATGGTCAGTTCCGCCTCGAATCCGGCGGCGCGGGCCTGCCGCTCGAACTCCTCGGCATCGGTGTAACGCTGCGAGAAGTGCGTCAGCACGAGGTGCCGCACTCCCGCGTCGCGGGCCACCCGGGCAGCCTGACCTGCCGTCAGATGACCGTGGTCGGAGGCGAGTTGTACGTCCTCGTCCAGGAAGGTCGACTCGATGACGAGCATGTCGCAGCCCTCGGCGAGCGCGTACACCCCCTCGCAGAGACGGGTGTCCATGACGAACGCGAACCGCTGGCCCGCCCTCGCCTCGCTGACCTCCTCCAGCCGCACACCGCCGACCTCGCCCTCGCGTTGCAGCCGGCCGATGTCGGGCCCCGCGATGCCGCGCTCGGCGAGCGCCTCGGGCAGCATCCGCCGGCCGTCCGGCTCGGTGAGCCGGTAGCCGAACGACTCGACGGGGTGGGAGAGCCCGCGCGCTTCCAGTGTGTACGAGGGGGTCGTGGCCAGGACCCCGTCGGCGGCCACCGGCGCCTCGGTCAGCGACACCGTCTCGCGGTACGCGGTCGCGTACCGCAGCCTTTCGAAGAACCGCTGTCCACTGGCCGGGTAGTGCGCGGACACCTCGTGCGGGACCCGGTCGAGGTTGATCCGCTGGATCACCCCGGCGAGGCCCAGGGAGTGGTCGCCGTGGAAGTGCGTGACGCAGATCCGGTTGATGTCGTGGGCGGCCACCCCGGCGCGCAGCATCTGGCGCTGGGTGCCCTCGCCGGGGTCGAAGAGGATCCCGTCGGCGTCCCACCGCAGCAGATAGCCGTTGTGGTTGCGGTGCCGGGTGGGTACCTGGCTGGCGGTGCCGAGGACCACCAGTTCTCTGACGGACACGATGGACGGCCCGTTATCCGGGAGGCCATTCGAGGCCGCGGCCGCCGAGCACATGGGCGTGTGCGTGGAAGACGGTCTGGCCCGCTCCGGCGCCCGTGTTGAAGACGATGCGGTACCCCGGCTCGACCGTCTTCTCCTGCGCGGCGATCTCGCCGGCCTCGCGCAGCACGTCGGCGGCCAGATCGGGGGCTTCCACGGCAAGCGCGGCGGCGTCCGGATAGTGCGCCTTGGGGATGACCAGGACGTGCGTCGGGGCCTGGGGATTGATGTCCCGGAAGGCCAGGACGGTCTCGGTGTCCCGTACGACCGTGGCCGGCACCTCCCCCGCGACGATCTTGCAGAACAGGCAGTCTGCCTGCGGTTCTCCCGCCATGCCGGGGTCCTCCTCGCGTGGGTGGTTACCCGCCACATCGTATCGACCGTCCCGGCCTCCCCGTGGGCCCCACCCGCGCGACGCCGGGCGGCCGTCCACGGGAACGAGCCGGCGCGGGGACGGCACCCGGGGCGGCCGGCCGCGGAGCCGGACACCCTGGACGGCCTTCCACGGCACCCGCTTCCGACGGCACCGGCCCGCTCATCCCTCTCCCAGCACCGCCCGGATCACGTGCCGGGCGTTGCGCGCCATCGCCGGGTTCGTCGTGCGGTGGTACGGCAGCGCGATCACCGCCTGCGAGAGCGTCCGCGCACGGCCGCGGCGCCAGGCCGCCTCGTCCACGCCGAGTGCCTCACGGAAGACGTCCCTGGCGCCGACGGGAAGCAGATTCCACGCGGGGAACAGGTCGCAGGCCGGGTCGCCCGCGCCCATGCACCCGAAGTCGATCACCGCGGTCAGCCGGCCCCCGTCCACCAGCAGGTTGCCCGGCATCAGGTCGGCGTGCAGCCACACCGGTGGCCCCTCGTGGTCCGGGGCCCGCAGCCCGTCGTCCCAGACGGCGGTCAGCGCGTCGCAGTCGACGTCCTCCTGCGCAATCCCGCGCAGTTCGCCGATCGCCGCCCGGGTCGAGGTGTCGAGCGAGGTGAGCGGCCCGCCCCGGTGGGCCACCGGAGCGCCCGGCAGGGTGATGCCCCGCATCGCCGCCACGAAGCGCGCCAGATCCCCGGCCAGCAGCTCGAGATCCCTCAGCGCTCCCTCCTCGGGGTGCCGCCCGACGAGCCACCGGTGCACCGACCACGGCCACGGATACCCCTCGGCGGGCTTCCCGGCCCCGAGCACCTCGGGAATCGGCGTGGGCAGCAGGGGCGCGAGGCGGGGCAGCCACTCCTGCTCCCTCGACACGTCCCCGGCGCCGCCCTCGATCAGCGGCAGGCGTACGACCATGCGATCGCCCAGCCGGTACATGGCGTTGACGGTGCCATTGGAGGCGAACCGCTCCACCGGGAGGGCGGCCCATTGCGGGAACTGCCCGGCGACCAGGCGCCGTACGAGGTCGTCGTCGACGGGGTGCGGGCCCGGATGTGTCTGCCCTGTGCTCATGGGGCGCCATCCGACCGCCCGCGCCCGCCGGTCGTCAAACACCTTTGGGTACGGAGGTGCCGGTCCCCGGGAGGGAAAGGCTCCCGAGGACCGGCCGGAAACACCTCAGTCCAGCACCGGGGGCGTCCTGGCCGGGTTCTCCGCCAGGACGGCGAGCGCCATCCGGATCGCCTCGTCCAGCTGCGGATCGCGGCCCGCCACATGGTCCTGCGGGGTCATCACCACTTCCACGTCCGGGTCGACGCCGTAGTTCTCCACGCCCCACCCGTAACCGTCCACCCAGAACGCGTACTTGGGCTGCGTGACCCCCGTACCGTCCACCAGGGAGTAGCGGTTGTCGATGCCGATGACCCCGCCCCAGGTCCGGGTGCCCACGACAGGGCCGATCCCCAGCGCCTTGATCGCCGCGTTGACGATGTCGCCGTCCGAGCCGGAGAACTCGTTCGCCACCGCCACGACCGGGCCGCGCGGTGCGTTCGCCGGATAGCTGTACGGCTCCATCCCGCGCGGCACGGCCCAGCCCACGACCCGGCGTGCCAGCTTCTCCACGACCAACTGTGAGGTGTGACCGCCGCGGTTCTCCCGCACGTCCACCACCAGGCCCTCACGCGCGACCTCGACGCGCAGATCCCGGTGGATCTGGGCCCAGCCCGGCGCCTGCATGTCGGGGACGTGCAGATAGCCCAGACGCCCCGCGGAGTGCTCGTGGACGTAGGCGCGCCGGTCGGCGACCCATGCGTGGTAGCGCAGCGGCTCCTCGTCGGCGAGCGGGACGACGACCGCGTGGCGTGGCTCGCCGCCGTCCGCGGGCGCGACGGTGAGTTCGACCGGCTTGCCCGCCGTGCCGACCAGCAGCGGGCCGGGACCGGCGATCCGGTCGACGGGCCGCCCGTCCACCGCGAGGATCGCGTCGCCGGCGTGCACCGCGGCCCCGGGGGCGGCCAGCGGGGAGTGCCCGCACGGGTCGGACGTCTCGGACGGCAGGACGCGTTCGACGCGCCACAGGCCGTCCTCGGACCGGGAGATGTCCGCGCCGAGCAGCCCCTGGCGCCGGGCGCTCTGCCCGTGCCCGCCGCGCGGCACGATGTACGCGTGCGAGGTACCGAGTTCGCCCTGCACCTCCCACAGCAGATCCATCAGATCGTCGTGCGTGGCCACCCGGGACAGCACCGGCCGGTAGCGGTCCAGTACGCCGTCCCAGTCGACGCCGCCGAGGTCCGCGCGCCAGAAGTTGTCGCGCATCAGGCGTCCGGCCTCGTCGTACATCTGCCGCCACTCGGCCGCCGGGTCGACGGTGCGGCGGACGCGGGAGAGATCGACGGAAACATTGGTGTCGCTGTCGTCGTCGCGCGACGCGCGCCGGTCGGCGGGCACGACCTTCAGCTTGTCGTCGGTCCGCAGCAGCACCCGCTTGCCGTCGCCGCTGACCGAGAACGCGTCGGCGTCCGCGGCGAGTTCCTCGACGCGCTGCTGGACGAGGTCGTAGCGCTCCAGAGCGGTCGTGGGTCCCTCGTCGTCGGGGGTGGCGCGGGTGGCTCCCAGCGTGCCCCGCAGCGGGTGGCGCAGCCACAGCAGCCCGTCCTTCGCCGCGCGCAGGGTGGAGTAGCTGCCGGCCTCGACCGGGAACGGCACGATCCGGTCGGCGAGACCTTCGAGGTCGACCCGGGTGGCGGGCGCCTCGCCGTCGCCGTCCCGGCTCCGGTCCTTGTCCTCCTCGAACGGCCGGCCGTGCCGCTGCGGTCCGAACGGCGACGGAGTGGTGGCCGCGAGCGTGATCAGATGCGGGCGGCAGCCGCCGATGAACGCGAGGTCGAAGACGTGGGTGTCGTAGACCGGGTCGAAGGCGCGCTCGGACAGGAACGCCAGATGCCGGCCGTCGAGCGTGAACGCGGGCTGGTAGTCGCGGAATCGGAGCGGCGTCGCCTCGACGACGGACAGGTCGCGTACATCGGCGAGCTTGAGCTGGCGCAGCGGGGACGGTCCGGCGTGCGACCAGGCGAGCCGGCGGGAGTCGGGCGAGAAGACGAGGCCGGTGGCTTCGCGGTGCTCGCCGCGGTCGACCTCGCGGACCTCCCCCGTCTCGCGTTCGACGAGCAGGACCCGCCCGTCGTGGGCGGCGACGGCCGCCCGGCTGCCGTCCGGCGCGACGGCCAGGCCGAGGACGCGGCCGAGTTGTCCCGCCGCCCACCGGCGCGGCTCGGCGCCTGGCGCGAGACCGGTCGCGGGGGCGAATTCCAGTGCGTCCTCGCCCTCCGCGTCGGTGACCCAGACGACCTGCTCCTCGCCGTCTGCCCGGAAGACGCGGGGCAGCCGGGCCCGGACGCCCGGTTCCACGGCCAGCGCCCGCACGGGCCCGTCGCGGTGGGTGACCCAGTGGATGCCGCCGCGGATCTCCACGGCGCTGCCGCGTCCGGTGTGGTCGGGGGCCGCGGCGCCGAGGTGGCGTTCGGCTTTCACGGGGCGCGGGCGCAGGTCGGTGCGCTGTCCGCCGAGCCGGATGTCGAGACGGCGGGGCGGGGCTCCGTCGAGATCGTCGAGGATCCACAGTTCACCGGCGGAGGCGTACACGACACGGGTGCCGTCGGTGGCCGCGTGCCGGGCGTAGAAGCCGTCGGCGGCGTCCCCGGCGCCGAGTGGCGTGTGGCGCTTCAGGTCCGACCCGTCCGGCTGGGACGAGTAGACGGCTCCGACGCCCTCGTGGTCCGAGAGGAACGCGATCCTCTCGGCCGCTCCGCCGTGGGGGCCACCGACCCACAGCGGGTACTCGATGTTCCCGTCGACGTCCTCGTGGATGCGTACGAACTCCCCCGAGCCGTCCCGGTCGATCCACAACTTGCCCGCGGTGCCTCCCCGGTAGCGCTTCCAGGCCGCGGCCTCGCGGCCCATCGTGGCGGAGAGCAGCAGGACACCGGAGCCGTACGCCACGCCGCCGACCGGTCCGTAGGGCAGCTGTGCCGCGGGTCCACCGTCGAGCGGCACCGCCCGCGCCCAGGTGCGGCGCAACGAGGCCTGACCCTGGGTGCTGATGGCGAGGACCTCGCCCTGGGGGGTCCAGCCGCGTACGGATGTCCTGGCACTGCCCCAGTACGTCAGCCGGTCGGCCGGCCCGCCGTCGACGGCGGCGGCATGCACCTCGGGCGCGCCGTCCCGGCGTGAGGTCCAGGCTATGCGGGTGCCGTCGGGTGAGATACGGGGATGGTCGACGGGCACGTTGTCGGCGCTCACGCGCCAGGAGCGTCCGCCGTCGAGCGGGGCGACCCAGACGTCGTCCTCTGCGGTGAAGGCGATCAACTCGCCGTGGACATGCGGAAACCGAAGGTAGGCAGTCTGCGTCACACCGTCACCCTAGGCAGGCCACGGCCACCGGGTCACGGCTTTGCCAGGGCCTGTCGTGTGGATCAGGCCGGGGTCGGTGAGGGGGGTCCATGCGAGCCCGGCACGATCCGCACGAGAGGCCTCGGGTCACTTCCCCGGCGGGTCGGCCGTCTCGGTGACGGTCACCGTGACGGTGACGGCGGGCCGCGGGTCGGAGCCGGGAGGGGTGGGGCGGGGCGAACTACTGGGCGTGGCCGAGCAGTTGCCGAGGACGGTCGCCTCGAAGACGATCTTGCCGTCCACCCTGGCCATGAGGTCGCCGCGGACGCACCGGCCCGAACGCTCCTCGGTCACCTTGCCCTTGAGCGTGATCTTCTGTCCCGCCTCGGTCTCGCCCTGGCAGTCGACGGTGGCGGCACCCGTCCTGCTGGGCGACGGCGAGGAGTTGCCCGCGTCGTCGAGGGTGGCGGTGCAGCTGAGCCAGCGCACGTCGAAGCCGATCCGCTCCAGAGTGCTGGTGCCCGTGCGGTCCGTGGTGACGGACACGGCGACGGAACTGAGTCCCCCGGTCGCCGGCTCGCAGGCCGCCAGAGCCCCGACCGCCGTGCCCGCGGCGGCGAGCACGGCGAGCGTGCGCCGCAGGCGCGCCCGGCCGGTGCGGTAGGGCGCCGAGCCTCCCGTCCGGGGAAGTGCCGTTCCCCGCCGTGGCGTTCCGTGCGATCCCCTTCCCCGCCCTGTCGTTCCGTGCGGTCCGGTTCTCCGCAGTGCTGTTCCCCGCAGTCTGAGGCTCCGCAGTGTCATTCCCCGCATGAAGCGAGACTGGCACCGGCGGGCGGGAAGCAACAGGGCGGTTGCGGTCAATCACCGCTGCCGGAGACGGCGTCGGGCTCCGTCCCACCCCGCACGAGCGGACGCCCCGACGGCCCACGCACCAGGGCGGTCAGCCCCAGCGCCCCGTGCGGCCCAGCAGCAGCGCCGTCGCCGCCGTGCCCGCCGTCGAGGTGCGCAGCACACTGCGGCCCAGCCGGTACGGCTTGGCTCCCGCCTCCGCGAACGCCGCGAGTTCCTCCGGGGAGACCCCGCCCTCGGGGCCCACGACCAGCACGATCGTCCCCTCGGCCGGCAGCTCGGCGGTGGCCAGCGGTTCCGCGCCCTCCTCGTGCAGCACGGCCGCGAAGTCCGCTGTGGCCAGAAGTGCCGCAACCTGCTTGGTCGTTGCTGCGTCCGCGACCTCCGGGAAGCGCAGCCGTCGGGACTGCTTGCCCGCCTCGCGCGCGGTGGCCCGCCACTTCGCCTGCGACTTCGCGCCCCGCTCGCCCTTCCACTGCGTGATGCAGCGGGCGGCCTGCCAGGGCACGACCTCGTCCACACCGGTCTCCGTCATGGTCTCGACGGCGAGTTCGCCTCGGTCACCCTTGGGCAGCGCCTGGACGACGGTGATACGCGGCGCCGGCTCGGGCTCCGCGGGGAGGTCCCGCACCTCCACCTCCAGCCGGTCCTTGCCCTCGGTCCGCAGCACGACACCGGCCGCCCCGCGCCCGAGCCCGTCGGTGAGGACGATCTCCTCACCCGGCTGGAGCCGGCGTACGGACACGGCGTGCCGTCCCTCGGGACCGTCCAGCGTGACGGCGGAACCGGCCGTGACCCCCTCCAGGGAGTCCACCAGGAAGACGGGTGCGGTCATCAGGAGGCGTCCAGGGCGAGCGCGGCGCGGGCGGAGTCCAGCTCGGCGGCCAGCACCTCCACCAGCTGTGCCGCCGGCAGCTCCCGGGCCAGCCGGTGTCCCTGCCCCGCCCACAGCGCCATCCCCTGGGGGTCGCCGGCCTTGGCCGCCGCCTTGCGCAGGCCGCTCGTCAGATGGTGCACCTGCGGATACGCGGCGGGGGCGTACGGCCCGTGCTCACGCATGAAGCGGTTGACGAGCCCGCGGGCCGGCCGGCCCGAGAAGGCACGGGTCAGTTCGGTGCGGACGAAGAGGGGGTTGGTCATCGCCTGCTTGTGCAGGGCGTTCGCACCGGACTCGGGGCAGACGAGGAACGCGGTGCCGAGCTGCGCCGCCGCCGCCCCGGCCGCGAGCACGCCGGCGATCTGGCCGCCGCGCATCAGTCCGCCGGTCGCGATCACCGGCAGCGGAACGGCCTCGCGGACCAGGGCGACGAGGGTGAGCAGTCCCATCCCGCTGCCGTCGGCCGCCGGGTCGTCGCGGTGCGTGCCCTGGTGGCCGCCGGCCTCCACGCCCTGGACGCACACGGCGTCCGCGCCCGCCCGCTGCGCGGCCTGCGCCTCCTCCGGAGAGGTGACGGTGACGACGGTGAAGGTGCCCGCTTTCGCGAAGGACTGGAGCACGTCCCGCTTGGGGCAGCCGAAGGTGAAGGAGACGACCGGGACGGGGTCGTCGAGCAGGATCGCGAGCTTGGCCTCGTACCCGTCGTCCAGGCCGGAGTCGGGGTCGCCGAGCGGTGTGTCGTACCAGGCCGCCTCACCGGCGAGCTGGTGCCGGTAGACCTCCACGGCGGCGGGGTCGGTCGCACCCGGCTGCGGCATGAACAGATTCACGCCGAAGGGCCGGCCGGTGAGCCCGCGGATCTGTTTGATCTGCTGGTACATGCCGTCCGCGGTCTTGTACCCGGCGGCCAGGAATCCGAGGCCGCCGGCCTCGGACACGGCTGCGGCCAGCTGCGGGGACGACGCGCCGCCCGCCATGGGGGCCTGCACGATCGGATACCGGCAGAGATCGGTCAGTGCGGAGGACATGCAGGCATGGTGCCACGTCGGCCCCGCCCCGCCGAATCGGGCCCGGCGCGGCCCCGGAGACCGGGGCCGCGGCCGGTTCTACCGTCCGTTGAACGCGTCCTTCAGCCGTGAGAACAGGCCCTGCTGCCCCGGCTGGAACTGACCGGTCGGCCGCTCCTCGCCACGCAGCTTCGCCAGCTCCCGCAGCACCCGCTCCTGCTCCGGGTCCAGCTTGGAGGGCGTCATCACCTCGACGTGGACGATCAGGTCGCCCCGACCGCCACCGCGCAGGTGGGTGATGCCGCGGCCGTGCAGCGGGATCGACTGTCCGGACTGCGTACCCGGGCGGATGTCGACCTCCTCCATGCCGTCGAGTGTCTCCAGCGGCACCTTGGTGCCGAGGGCCGCCGCCGTCATCGGGATGGTGACCGTGCAGTGCAGGTCGTCGCCGCGGCGCTGGAAGACAGCGTGGGCCAGCTCGTGGATCTCCACGTACAGGTCGCCGGCGGGGCCGCCGCCGGGGCCGACCTCGCCCTCGCCCGCGAGCTGGATCCGGGTGCCGTTGTCGACACCGGCCGGGATCTTCACGGTCAGCGTGCGGCGCGAGCGGACCCGGCCGTCACCCGCGCACTCCGGGCACGGGGTCGGGACGACGGTCCCGAAGCCCTGGCACTGGGGGCACGGCCGGGACGTCATGACCTGACCCAGGAAGGACCGCGTGACCTGCGAGACCTCGCCGCGACCGCGGCACATGTCACACGTCTGCGCCGAGGTGCCCGGCGCCGCGCCCTCGCCCGAACACGTCGTACAGACGACGGCCGTGTCGACCTGGATGTCCTTCGTCGTGCCGAAAGCCGCCTCGTTGAGGTCGATCTCCAGCCGGATCATCGCGTCCTGGCCGCGCCGCGTGCGCGACCTCGGCCCCCGCTGCGACGCCGTCCCGAAGAAGGCGTCCATGATGTCCGAGAAGTTCCCGAAGCCACCGGCGCCGAAGCCTCCGGCGCCGGCGCCGCCCGCCTGGGACAGCGGGTCGCCGCCGAGGTCGTAGACCTGCTTCTTCTGCGGATCCGAGAGGACCTCGTAGGCCGCGTTGATCTCCTTGAAGCGCTCCTGCGTCTTCGGGTCCGGATTCACATCCGGGTGGAGTTCACGCGCAAGCCGGCGGAAGGCCTTCTTGATCTCGTCCTGGGATGCGTCTCGGCGCACGCCGAGTACGGCGTAGTAGTCCGTGGCCACTTACGACTCCGCCAGGATCTGTCCGACGTAACGTGCCACTGCGCGTACCGCTCCCATCGTTCCGGGGTAGTCCATGCGGGTCGGTCCGACCACGCCGAGTTTGGCAACTGCCTCGTCGCCCGAACCGTAGCCGACCGAGACGACGGACGTGGAGTTGAGGCCCTCATGGGCGTTCTCGTGACCGATCCGTACGGTCATGCCCATACCGCCCGACTCCTCGGCCTCGCCGAGCAGCTTGAGCAGCACGACGTGCTCCTCCAGCGCCTCCAGCACCGGCCGGATCGTGAGCGGGAAGTCGTGTCCGAAGCGGGTCAGATTGGCGGTGCCGCCGATCATCAGCCGCTCCTCGGTCTCCTCGACCAGGGTTTCGAGCAGGGTGGACAGCACCGTCGTGACGGTGCCGCGGTCCTCCGGCTCGAAGGATTCCGGCAGGTCCTGCACCAGCTGCGGCACATCCGCGAAACGACGCCCGACGACCCGGCTGTTGAGCCGGGCCCGCAGGTCCGCGAGGGAGGTGTCGCCGAAGGGCGCGGGGCAGTCGATCATCCGCTGCTCGACCCTGCCGGTGTCCGTGATCAGCACGAGCATCAGCCGGGCGGGCGCCAGGGAGAGGAGCTCCACGTGCCGGACGGTGGACCGGGTCAGCGACGGGTACTGCACGACGGCGACCTGCCGGGTCAGCTGCGCGAGCAGCCGTACCGTACGGCCCACGACGTCGTCGAGGTCGACGGCCCCGTCCAGGAAGTTCTGGATGGCACGGCGCTCCGGCGACGACAGGGGCTTGACCCCGGCCAGCTTGTCGACGAAGAGCCGGTACCCCTTGTCCGTCGGGATGCGGCCGGCGCTGGTGTGCGGCTGGGCGATGAAACCCTCGTCCTCCAGCACCGCCATGTCGTTCCGGACGGTGGCCGGCGAGACGCCGAGATTGTGACGCTCCGTAAGCGCCTTGGAACCCACAGGTTCCTCGGTGCCGACATAGTCCTGGACGATGGCGCGCAGCACCTCGAGTCTGCGTTCACTGAGCACCGCGCACACCTCCAGCTCTGGTTCCTCGGTGGCTGCTTGGCACTCCCCGGGTCCGAGTGCCAGCAATCCCCGTGCCAGTGTACGGCCGTGGGGTACGCCCCTAGCAAGGCGGCCGACCAGGCTACCGCGCGCCTTTGCCGGCCGTTGCCAGTAGCGTCGCGTTATGAACGTCCGTTGGGAAGACTTCGGCTGGGAGCCGCTGGCCGACCGGGTCGGACGGCGCAGGATGCCCGTCTGGGACGCCACCGTGGGGCTGGTCGCCGGTGACGAGGGCGTCCTGCTGTTCGACACGGGGTCCACGCTGCGTGAGGGCGTGGAGCTGCGCACACAGGCGGAGGCGCTGCTGGGCGGCCGCCGAGTGACGCATGTCGCACTGAGTCATCCCCACTTCGACCATGTTCTGGGGACGGCCGCCTTCTCCGCCGTGGAGGTCTTCGGCGCGGTCGCCGTCGACGTCGTTCTGCGCCGGGACCGCGACGAACTCCGGGCCGACGCCGTACGGCACGGCGTGGCGCCGGACGATGCCGCCGAGGCGACCGATCTGCTGGTCACGCCGCAGCATCTCGTCACCGGTGAACGGACGCTGGACCTGGGCGGACGCCAGGTGCTGCTGGCCAATGTGGGCCCCGGGCACACGGGCCACGATCTGGCGGTCCTCGTGCCGGGCAACCGGGAGGTCGTGTTCTGTGGCGATCTGGTGGAGGAGTCCGGGGAGCCGCAGGCGGGTCCGGACGCGATGCCCTCGCGCTGGCCGGCGGCCCTGGACCGGCTGCTCGCGCTGGGCGGCGAGGACGCGCTGTACGTCCCCGGGCACGGCGCGGTGGTGGACGCGGCGTTCGTCCGCCTACAGCGTGACCTGCTGGCGGAGCGCTTCGGGGTGTCGTAGCGTCGCCGAATGCGCAGCTACAGCCCCGATCTGACGCCCCCTTGGAAGAAGCCCTCCGCCGTGCCGGAGGTCCCCGCCGACCGGGATCTGGTCGTGGAGGAGGTCACCACCGGTTTCTGCGGCGCGGTGATCGGCTGCGAGGCGGGGACGGTGACCCTGGAGGACCGCTTCGGCAAGCACCGGGTCTTCCCGCTGGCCGCGCGGGGCTTTCTGCTGGAGGGCCGGGTGGTGACGCTGGTCCGCCCCGGCGCGGGCGCACCTGCCGCGCCCGCCCGCACGGCCTCGGGCTCCGTCGCCGTGCCCGGCGCGCGGGCCAGGGTGGCGCGGGCGGGCCGCATCTACGTCGAGGGCCGCCACGACGCCGAACTCGTGGAGCGGGTCTGGGGCGACGACCTGCGCATCGAGGGGGTGGTGGTGGAGTACCTGGAGGGTGTCGACGACCTCCCCGCCATCGTCGCCGACTTCGCGCCCGGCCCGGACGCGTGCCTCGGTGTCCTGGTCGACCATCTGGTCCCGGGGTCCAAGGAGTCCCGTATCGCCGCCTCCGTCACGGACCCGCACGTGCTGGTGGTGGGCCATCCGTACATCGACATCTGGGAGGCGGTGAAGCCGTCGTCGGTGGGGATCGCGGCGTGGCCCGTCGTCCCCCGGGGCCAGGACTGGAAGACGGGCGTGTGCCGCGCGCTGAGCTGGCCGCCGAACACCGGCGCCGCCTGGCAGCACATCCTGTCCCGGGTGCGGTCCTACCGCGATCTCCAGCCGGAGCTGCTCGGCCGGGTCGAGGAGCTGATCGACTTCGTGACCCTGCCGCCGGAGTGAGGGGCGTGGCCGCGTGAGGGACGCAGCCGCGTGAAGGACGCAGCCGCGTGAGAGGCCGGCGGGGCGGGTCAGTCCACCAGGTCCCGCACGACCCCGTCCGCGAGCAGCCTTCCCCGCAGCGTCAGCACGGCCGAGCCCGCCTCGTAGGCCGCGGGCTCCAGCAGCCCGTCCGCCAGGGCCCTGCCCGAGGCCGCCAGTCCCGCCGGCTTGAGCAGCGACAGCGGTACGCCGTCCTTCAGCCGCAGCTCCAGCAGGATCCGCTCGACGCGCCGGTCCTCCGCCGACAGGACCTCGCGGCCCGCTCCGGGCGAACGCCCCTCGGCCAGCGCCGCCGCGTACGCGCCCGGGTGCTTCACGTTCCACCAGCGCACCCCGCCCACGTGGCTGTGCGCTCCCGGGCCCGCGCCCCACCAGTCGGCGCCGCGCCAGTACAGCTCGTTGTGCAGACAGCGCCCGGCGTCGGAGGTGGCCCAGTTGGAGACCTCGTACCAGGAGAAGCCCGCCTCGGACAGCACGGAGTCCGCGATCAGATAGCGGTCCGCGTGCACGTCGTCGTCGGTCATGGGCACCTCGCCCCGCCTGATCCGCCGGGCCAGCTGGGTGCCCTCCTCCACGATCAGCGCGTACGCCGAGACATGGTCCGGTCCCGCGCCCACGGCGGCCGCGAGCGACGCGCGCCAGTCGTCGTCGCTCTCGCCGGGGGTGCCGTAGATCAGGTCGAGGTTCACATGGTCGAAGCCCGCGGCACGGGCCTCCACGACGCAGGCCTCGGGGCGTCCGGGCGTGTGCGTGCGGTCCAGCACCTTCAGGACGTGCTGCCGGGCGCTCTGCATGCCGAACGAGATCCGGTTGAATCCCCCGGCCCGCAGCTTCTCCAGATACTCCGGACCGACGGACTCGGGGTTCGCCTCGGTGGTGATCTCCGCGTCGTCCGCGAGCCCGAACTCCTCCCGTACCGCGCCCAGCATGGACACCAGGTCGCCGGCGTCCAGCAGCGTCGGCGTACCGCCGCCGACGAACACCGTGCTGACCGGCCGCGGATCGTCGCCGAGCACCTTGCGGGCGAGGCGCACCTCGTCGGCGAGGGTGGCGGCGTAGTTGTCGCGGGAGGCCAGCACACCGCCCGAGCCGCGCAGCTCGGTGGCGGTGTAGGTGTTGAAGTCGCAGTAGCCGCAGCGCGACGCGCAGTACGGCACATGCAGATAGAAGGCGAGCGGCCGGTCACCGGCGCCGTCGAGGGCGGACGCCGGGAGCGCCCCGTCCTCGGGCATGGGCTCACCGTCGGGCAGTACGGAAGGCATGCCCCCCATTGTCCGTCACCGGCGCGAAAGCCCGGACCGCGCGCCGGCCGGGGCTCCGAAGGTCCCGGGAGCAAGCGAGGGCCAGGGATCCGGTGAGGGCAGGGGGCAGGGGGCAGGGGGCCCGGGGCTCCGGGGAGGGCAGGGGGGCCCGGGGCTCCGGCGGGCAGGAGCCGTGCCGTCCCCGGCAGGTCACCGCGCCGCAGCGGTACGCGTCACTGCACCTGGAGCACCAGCAGCGCGAGATCGTCGTCCAGTGGTGTGTCCGAGAAGTCGTGCACCGCCTGTCTGATCCGCTCCCCCGCCCCCTGTGCCGTAAGTCCCACGCATCCGGCGAGAGCCGTGGCCAGCCCGTCACCGTCGTCGAACATCCGCGCCCCCGAGCGCCGCTCGGTCACCCCGTCCGTGACACAGAGCAGCGTGTCACCGGGCTCCAGATCGAAGGTCTGGCTCTGGTACGCGACGTCCTCCACGACCCCGAGCAGGACCTGCGGCTCGGCGACCGTGTGCACCCGCCCGTCGGGCCGCAGCACCAGCGGCAGCGGATGCCCCGCGCTCGCCAGCGTGCACCGCACGCCCCTGCCGGAGGGCAGCGGCACGAGCTCGCCGTACAGCAGGGACAGGAAGCGGGCCTGGGGCCCTTCCGGCACCGTCTGGCCGCCGGCCGCGGCGACGAGCAGCGCGGTCGCCTCCGCCGCTTCCATGGCGTCGTCGAGGAGGAGCCCGTTCAGCCGGTCGAGCACCTCGCCGACCTGGTAGCCCTCGCGGGCGAGCAGCCGCAGCCAGGGGCGGGCGAGTCCGGTGACGACGGCCGCCTCGGGGCCGCTGCCCTGGACGTCGCCGAGCATGAAGGACCAGCGGTCGCCGCTGCCGGCCGGGAAGATGTCGTAGAAGTCGCCCCCGGCGACGCCGTCGTCGCCGGGCTCGTAGACGAGGAAGCGGTCCACGCCGGGGATCTGGCCCACCTTGCGGGGCTGGAGGCCGCGCTGGAGGACCTTGCTGATGGTGGCCTGCCGGGTGTACTGGCGGGCCGCTCCGATCGCGAGGGCCACGCGGCGGGCGAAGTCCTCGGTGAGTGCCGTCACGTCGTCGGGGACGCGCGCGAGGCCCTGCCGGGCGAGGAGGAGGGTGCCCAGGCCGCGTCCGCCCGCGACGAGACGGTAGGCGAGTGCGGCGCCCCCGGCCGCGCCCGGCTCGCGCCCGCTGGGCCACGGGATCGGCACCGGCCCGCCGATCGTGCCCTCCGGCAGCATGGGCGGCTCCTCGACGAGCGCTGCGCGCAGCTGCTCGATCCGTGACTCGTCGGCGTGCCAGACGCGGGCGAGCCGCTGCACGGGGCCCGAGGGCCCCTCACCGCCGACACCGGGCCGGCCGGACTCGCCGTCCAGCCAGATCGCGCACCAGTCGGCCAGCCGCGGCACCAGCAGCTGGGCGGCGAGCGCGGCCACCATGTCCTCGTCGAGCTGCCCGGCCAGCAGATCGGAGGCCTCGGCGAGGAAGGAGAGCGCGCCGCGTCCGGCCAGGCTCTGGTCCGTGCGGTCGTCACGGCCGACGGACACGCGCGGCGATGGCGCCAGGATCTCGGCGGCCCGCAGACCGCGGTCGATGGCCGGTTCGGCGCCGGTCAGCGCGAAGGTGTCCCAGCCGTCGACGGGCAGCCGCGCCCAGACGGTCTTCAGGGCGGAGAGATACGTGATGCCCCAGCGTTCGGCGAGCGCGGCGACGAGGTGCAGACCGCGTCCGTACTCGGGGGTGCCCGAGCGGTCCGTACCGGCGTGGGGCTCGTTGCTGACGGCTCTGGCCGGGTGGTGGTCGGAGACCTCGATCACCAGGGCTGCGGCCTCTCCGTCGGCCGACGGGTCGAGGCGGCACAGGAGTTCGACGGCGGTGCCGGCGTGCACGACGGCGTTGGTGACGAGTTCACTGACGATCACGACGGCGTCGTCCGCGAGCCGGTCGGTGCTGTGCCCGCCGGGCGGGCAGCCGCCCGCCGTACCCCGGCAGTAGGCGCAGGTGGACAGGAGACCGAGGGTGGTCCAGTCGGCGAGGGCCGCCCGGACGAATCTGCGGGCGGCCGAGGGGGCATGGGGGTTCCCCGGCAGACTCGTGCGCATGACCGACCGACCGTCATCCCGGAACGGGAGGAACGGAGTTGAGCGGTGGACGGTTTCGCGCTGCATCGGAATGGACCCCACAGTCCGGCTCCCGGTCGGTTCTCACAATGCGCCGCTTCTGACACCGACAGAGTGACAGACTGAGCGCGCCCATAAGCGCCGAGTCACCGAAGTGGGCGGATATGAACAGAGACCTCGTGCCACCGCCCGCCTCTGCGGCCTCCCCGCCGCCCGCCGGGACGCCGGACGGCGGCGGCTGGATCCGGGCGTCGGAACTGCGCCCGCTGCTGGCCGCGATGACGTCGTTGCGCGACGGCGACTTCCGCGTCCGGGTGGCCGAGACGCACGAAGGCATGCCGGCGGAGCTGGCGGCCGTGTTCAACCAGATCGCCGCGCGCAATCAGCACTTCGCCGACGAACTGACGCGCGTGCGCAAGGAGGTCGTCCGCCACGGGCGGCTCGACGACCGGCTGGCTGCGAGCCCCGGCCAGGGCGCCTGGACCTCGGCGGTGACCTGGACGAACTCCCTGCTGGACGCCCTGGTCGTGCCGGCCGCGAACGCCACGCGTGTCCTGGACGCGGTGGCCGGCGGCGATCTGACCCAGCGGGTCGATCTGCACGACGGGAACCGCCAGTTGCGGGGCGATCTGCGCCGGCTGGGCCGCGCGGTCAACACGATGGTCGACCAGCTGTCGCTGTTCACCGGCGAGGTCACGCGGGTCGCGCGCGAGGTCGGCACCGAGGGCAGGCTCGGTGGCCGTGCCAAGGTCCAGGGGCTGTCCGGGAGTTGGCGGGACGTCACGGAGGCCGTCAACGCGATGGCCTCCCGGCTCACCGCCCAGGTGCGGGACATCGCCGCGGTGACCACGGCCGTGGCGCGCGGCGACCTGACCCGTACGGTGACCGTCGAGGCGACCGGCGAGCTGCTGGAACTGAAGCTCACCGTGAACACGATGGTCGACCAGCTCTCGGCCTTCGCGGACGAGGTGACCCGCGTGGCCCGCGAGGTCGGCACCGAGGGCCGGTTGGGCGGGCGTGCCCAGGTCCGCGGCGTGTCCGGGGTCTGGAAGGACCTCACGGACAACGTCAACTTCATGGCGTCCAACCTCACCAGCCAGGTCCGCAACATCGCCCAGGTCACCACCGCCGTCGCCAACGGCGATCTCTCCCAGAAGATCACCGTCGACGCCCAGGGCGAGATCCTCGAACTCAAGTCGACCATCAACACCATGGTCGACCAGCTCTCCGCCTTCGCCGACGAGGTCACCCGCGTGGCCCGCGAGGTCGGCACCGAGGGCAACCTCGGCGGGCGCGCCCAGGTCCGCGGCGTCTCCGGCGTCTGGAAGGACCTCACCGAGAACGTCAACTTCATGGCCGACAACCTGACCAGCCAGGTGCGGAACATCGCGCTGGTCTCCACGGCCGTGGCGCAGGGTGATCTGGGCAAGAAGATCACCGTCGAGGCGAAGGGCGAGATCCTCGAACTCAAGTCGACCATCAACACCATGGTCGACCAGCTCTCCGCCTTCGCCGACGAGGTCACCCGCGTGGCCCGCGAGGTCGGCACCGAGGGCAACCTCGGAGGTCAGGCTCAGGTCCGCGGCGTCTCCGGCGTCTGGAAGGACCTCACGGACAACGTCAACTTCATGGCGTCCAACCTCACCAGCCAGGTCCGCAACATCGCCCAGGTCACCACCGCCGTCGCCAACGGCGACCTGTCCAAGAAGATCACCGTGGACGCCCGCGGCGAGATCCTCGAACTCAAGGACACCGTCAACACGATGGTGGACCAGCTGCGTGCGTTCGCCGACGAGGTCACGCGGGTGGCCCGCGAGGTCGGCACGGACGGCAGACTCGGCGGCCGGGCCCAGGTGCTCGGCGTCACGGGTCTGTGGAAGGACCTCACCGACAACGTCAACTACATGGCGGACAACCTGACGTCGCAGGTGCGGAACATCGCCCAGGTGGCGACGGCCGTGGCGCAGGGCGACCTGTCGAAGAAGATCGACGTGGACGCCCGCGGCGAGATCCTGGAGCTGAAGACCACCATCAACACGATGGTCGACACGCTCTCGTCGTTCTCCTCCGAGGTGACGCGGGTGGCCCGCGAGGTGGGCTCCGAGGGCCAGTTGGGCGGTCAGGCGCGGGTCGAGGGCGTGTACGGCACCTGGAAGCGCCTGACGACCAACGTGAACGAGCTGGCGCTCAATCTCACGACCCAGGTCCGCGCCATCGCCGAGGTGGCGTCCGCGGTGGCCCAGGGCGACATGTCGCGCTCCATCACCGTGGAGACCCGCGGCGAGGTCTCCGAACTCAAGGACAACATCAACCTGATGGTGTCCAACCTCCGGGAGACCACCCGGGCCAAGGACTGGCTGGAGTCGAACCTCGCCCGTCTGGCCGGTCTGATGCAGGGGCACCGCGACCTGATGGAGGTCGCCGACCTGATCCTGCGCGAGCTGACACCGCTGGTGAACGCCCAGTACGGCGCCTTCTTCCTGGCCGACCCGGACGCCGACGGCACCCCGGCCCGTACGACGTCGACCACCAAGGGACTGGCCTTCATCGCCGGCTACGGCTCCGCCCAGTCGGCCACCATCGACACCACGGGCATGCCGGGTCACGGCCTGGTGCGACAGGCGGCCCTGGAGAAGAAGCGGATCCTGCTGGAGGAGGCGCCGCCGGATTACATCAAGATCAACTCTGGGCTGGGCGAGGCGTCCCCGGCCAGTGTCGTCATCATCCCGATCCTCTTCGAGGACAAGCTGCTGGGGGTGATCGAGCTCGCGTCGTTCTCCCGCTTCTCGGACGTCCACCTGGCCTTCTTCGACCAGTTCGTGAACACCATCGGGGTCGCGATCAACACCATCATCGCCAACTCCCGTACCGAGTCGCTCCTCGGCGAGTCCCAGCGCCTCGCCGTCCAGCTCCAGGAGCGCTCGGACGAACTCCAGCGGCAGCAGGCCGAACTGCAGCGCTCCAACGCGGAGCTGGAGGAGAAGGCCGCCCTGCTGGCCACCTCGTCGCAGTACAAGTCGGAGTTCCTGGCGAACATGTCGCACGAACTGCGCACCCCGCTGAACTCCCTGCTCATCCTCGCTCGGCTGCTGTCCGACAACCCGGACGGCCGTCTCTCCGACCAGGAGGTGCAGTTCGCGACGACGATCCACCGCTCGGGCTCCGACCTGCTCCAGCTGATCAACGACATCCTCGACCTGTCCAAGATCGAG
The DNA here is from genome assembly GCF_040302905.1 of Streptomyces sp. NPDC096193. Classification (NCBI taxonomy): domain Bacteria; kingdom Bacillati; phylum Actinomycetota; class Actinomycetes; order Kitasatosporales; family Streptomycetaceae; genus Streptomyces; species Streptomyces sp. NPDC096193. Next base: position 71,434 of record NZ_JBEOSJ010000006.1, read on the forward strand.
GCCGGTCGTATGGACGTACGGCCGAAGAAGCTTCCATTGATCAAGCTGCTGGACTATGTGCACGCGACCTTCCGGCCGATCACGCTGGACCGCGGGCTGGCCTTCGAGGTCGCGGTCGGCGAGGACGTGCCGCGCGAGATGTACTCCGACGAGCAGCGGCTCCAGCAGATCCTGCGCAACCTGCTGTCCAACGCCATCAAGTTCACCTCCTCCGGCCGCGTCGAGCTGCGCGTCAACCGCGTCAAGGACCCGGACCGCACCCTGGTCAAGGGCGCGGAGGACCTGATCGCCTTCGCCGTCACGGACACCGGCATCGGGATCGCGCCGGAGAAACTGCCGGTGATCTTCGAGGCGTTCCAGCAGGCCGACGGCACCACCAACCGCAAGTACGGCGGCACGGGCCTCGGTCTGTCCATCAGCCGCGAGATCGCGGGACTCCTCGGCGGGCGCATCATCGCCGAGAGCGAGCCGGGCGCGGGCTCCACCTTCACGCTGTACGCGCCCGTGCTCTACCCGGGGCACGTCGCCGCGGAGAACGACGACCTGGGGCCCGGCCACACGGTCCAGGACCTGCGGACGCTGCCGCTGTCCGCGCCCGAGCACCAGCACCAGCACCAGCACCAGCACACCGACCATCTGCCGCGTCCGGAGCTGGACGACGGCTGGCCGACGACGACCGAGCTGGAGGCGTGGAAGTCGGGCAGCACGGGCGCGATCCTCGCGGGCCGCCGGGTGCTGATCGTCGACGACGACATCCGCAACGTCTTCGCCCTCACCCATGTGCTGGGCCGGGTCGGCATGCCCGTGCTGTACGCGGAGAACGGCCGCGAGGGCATCGAGACTCTGGAGCGCAATCCCGATGTCGAGCTGGTCCTGATGGACATCATGATGCCCGAGATGGACGGCTACGAGACGATCGAGGCGATCCGGCGCCGCCCCCTGTGGACCGATCTGCCGATCGTGGCGCTGACCGCGAAGGCGATGCCCGGGGACCGTGAGAAATCCATCGCGCAGGGCGCCAACGAGTACGTACCGAAACCCGTGGACGTCGACCGGCTGCTGACGGTCGTCTGCGCCCTCCTGGACCCCGAGAGCGAGCCGCATGCTTCGGCCGGGCCGCCGCCGCTGCCCGCGGAGCCGCCGGTGCCCGCGGGGCCGTCGGACGGGGATTCCGCTGTACCGGCGCAGCAGGACGGCGAAGGAGAGCCGGCCACTTCGCCGACCACCACGTGAGGCAGACACCATGACCGCACAGGCACCCGCCGATCGCGCGAGCATCCTGCTCGTGGACGACATGGACGACAACCTTGTCGCTCTCGAGGCCGTCCTCGGAGCCCTGAACGAGCCGATGGTGAGGGCCCGTTCCGGGGAGGAGGCGATGAAGGCGCTGCTGCGGCAGCGGTTCGCGGTGATCCTGCTCGATGTCCGGATGCCGGGTATGGACGGCTTCGAGACCGCCTCGAACATCAAGCGGCTGGACCAGACGAAGGACGTCCCGATCATCTTTCTGACCGGGGTGGAGGCCGACAGCAGCTATGCGTTCCGCGGATACGCCACGGGAGCCGCGGACTTCATGACGAAGCCCTTCGACCCGTGGGTGCTGCGGGCGAAGGTGAGCGTGTTCCTCGAACTGCACCGCAAGACCCGCCAGTTGGAGCGGATGCTGGCCGGCGAGCAGGAGCAGCTGGACACCATCGCCGCCCGGCTGAGCGCCATCGAGTCGGAACTCGGCCGGAGCGGACCGACCGATGTCCCGGAGCTGCGGGTCCAGCTGACGCGTATCGAGGAGGGCGTCAGGGAACTGCGTCGCGGGCGGAGCCGGTAGGCCCCGCCCGCGACGGCGTCTGCCGCGCGGGTGCCGTTCCTCGCGCCGCGGAGTGTCCACCGCGTGCGTGCGCGCCGAGGACGCCCTGTGGCGCGGGGCTGCTTCCCGCGCCGGGGGTGGCTACTTCTCGCGCGACCCGTCGTACATCTCGTCGATCAGGTGCTGGTACTCCCGCTCGACGACCGGCCTCTTGAGCTTGAGGCTGGGCGTGAGCTCACCGTGCTCGATGTCCAGGTCGCGCGGGAGCAGCCGGAACTTCTTGATCGTCTGCCAGCGCTGGAGCCCCTCGTTGAGGCGCTGCACATAGCCGTCGATCAGCTGCTGGGCCTCCGGGGTGGCCACGACCTCGGCGTACGACTTGCCACCGAGGCCGTTCTCCTCGGCCCAGCCGAGGATCGTCGGCTCGTCGAGCGCGATCAGAGCGGTGCAGAAGTTACGGTCCGCGCCGTGGACCAGGATGTTGGAGACGAACGGGCAGACGGCCTTGAACTGGCCCTCCACCTCGGCCGGCGCGATGTACTTGCCGCCGGACGTCTTGATCAGGTCCTTCTTGCGGTCCGTGATCCGCAGATAGCCGTCGGCGGACAGCTCTCCGATGTCACCGGTGTGGAACCAGCCGTCGGACTCCAGGACTTCCTCGGTCTTCTCGGGCAGACGGTGGTAGCCCTCCATGATGCCGGGGCCGCGGAGCAGGATCTCGCCGTCGTCGGCGATCCGCACCTCGGTGCCGGGCAGCGGCTTGCCGACCGTGCCGGTGCGGTAGGCCTCGCCGGGGTTGACGAAGGACGCGGCGCTCGACTCGGTGAGTCCGTAGCCCTCGAGGATGTGGATGCCGGCACCGGAGAAGAAGTAGCCGATGTCGGGGGCGAGGGCGGCCGAACCGGAGACGGCGGCGCGCAGCTTCCCGCCGAAGGCCTCCCGCAGCTTGGAGTAGACGAGCGCGTCGGCGACCTTGTGCTTGGCGCCCAGAGCGAAGGGCACGGAGGCGGAGCCGGTACGGCGGAAGTTGTCCTGCGAGGTCTTGGCGTACTCGCGGGAGACGCCCGCGGCCCACTGGAAGATCTTGTACTTCGCGCCGCCGCCGGCCCGGGCCTTGGACGCCACGCCGTTGTAGACCTTCTCGAAGATGCGCGGGACGGCGGCCATGTAGGTGGGCTGCACGACCGGCAGGTTCTCGATGATCTTGTCGACGCGGCCGTCCACGGCGGTGACGTGGCCGACCTCGATCTGGCCGGAGGTCAGCACCTTGCCGAAGACGTGCGCGAGCGGCAGCCAGAGGTACTGCACGTCCTCCTGGCCGACGAGCCCGGTCGACGCGATGGCCTTCGCCATGTACGACCAGTTGTCGTGCGGCAGGCGGACGCCCTTGGGCCGTCCCGTGGTGCCGGAGGTGTAGATGAGCGTCGCCAGCTGGTCGGCGGTGATCGCCCCGACCCGCTCCTTGACCGCCTGCGGGTGCTCCTCCAGGTACCGCGCGCCGCGCGCCTCGAGGTCCGCGAGCGAGAGCACCCAGCCCTCGGGGTCCGCGGCGTCCGGCTCGACGCCCGTGCTGTCGAAGACGACGACATGCTTGAGGTCGGGCAGCTCGGCCCGCCGCTCACGCGCCTTTGCGAGCTGGGATGCGTCTTCCGCGATGAGCACCCTGCTGTCGGAGTCGGAGAGGATGTACGCCGACTCCTCGGCGTTCGTGGACGGATAGACGGTGGTGGTCGCACCGCCCGCGCACATCACGCCGAGGTCGGACAGGATCCATTCGACCCGCGTCGAGGACGCGAGCGCGACCCTGTCCTCGGGCTGTACACCGAGGTCGATCAGACCGGCGGCGATGGCGTACACCCTGCCGGCGGCCTCGCCCCAGCTCAGCGACTTCCAGTCGTCGGGCCCCTCACCGGTGGCGGAAGGCACCGGGTAGCGGTAGGCCTCGGCGTCCGGCGTGGCCTCCACTCGCTCGGTGAACAGGTTCGCCACCGAGGGCGGTCGGTTCTCGATCAGGGTCTGTGTGTCGCTCACGACGTCCTCCGGGCCTGCGGCAGCACTGCACGACTGGCTGGTTTCTAACTGGCGAGTAACCATCGAGCCGTGATCAGAGTAAAGGGCACACTGCCGGCGCGTAAGAGGCAGCGGGCTGCCGCTTGATAACGAACCGAACGGCGGACGGCGGCGCCGATCCGATGATCGGTGTAACGGGCAGCTATTACCTTATTCGTTCTGCGTGCCGTCGCCGCGCGGGGGCTACGCCGCAGCCCGGGCCGGCCCGGAGACGACACAGGCGCCCGGCCGTGGTCCGGCCGGGCGCCTCCGCCCCGAACTGCTGGGTCCAGTGCGCGGGACTCACGGTCCTGCGCGTGGGGCTTCCGTGCGCGGAACCCAGCGGGTCCTGTGCACGGGAGCCGTCGGGTCTACTTCTTGCTCTTGGCGCCGTCGTCACTGGACAGCACGGCGATGAAGGCCTCCTGCGGGACCTCCACGCTGCCGACCATCTTCATCCGCTTCTTGCCTTCCTTCTGCTTCTCCAGCAGCTTCCGCTTACGGGAGATGTCACCGCCGTAGCACTTGGCGAGGACGTCCTTGCGGATGGCGCGGATGGTCTCGCGGGCGATGACCCGGGAGCCGATGGCCGCCTGGATGGGCACCTCGAAGGCCTGCCGCGGGATGAGCTCCCGGAGCTTGGCGACGAGCCGCACGCCGTACGCGTACGCCGCGTCCTTGTGCGTGATGGCCGAGAACGCGTCCACCTTGTCGCCGTGCAGCAGGATGTCGACCTTGACCAGGCTGGACGACTGCTCACCGGTGGGCTCGTAGTCGAGGGAGGCGTAGCCGCGCGTCTTGGACTTCAGCTGGTCGAAGAAGTCGAAGACGATCTCGGCCAGCGGCAGGGTGTAGCGGATCTCGACCCGGTCCTCGGAGAGGTAGTCCATGCCCAGCAGCGTGCCGCGGCGGGTCTGGCACAGCTCCATGATCGAACCGATGAACTCGCTGGGGGCCAGGATCGTGGCCCGCACCACCGGCTCGTGCACTTCGGCGATCTTGCCCTCGGGGAACTCGCTCGGGTTGGTGACGGTGTGCTCGGTGCCGTCTTCCATGACCACGCGGTAGACCACGTTGGGCGCGGTGGCGATCAGGTCGAGACCGAACTCCCGCTCCAGCCGCTCGCGGATCACGTCCAGGTGCAGCAAACCGAGGAAGCCGACACGGAAACCGAAGCCGAGGGCAGCGGACGTCTCAGGCTCGTAGACCAGGGCGGCGTCGTTGAGCTGGAGCTTGTCCAGCGCCTCCCGCAGCTCGGGGTAGTCCGAGCCGTCCAGCGGATACAGACCGGAGAAGACCATCGGCTTCGGGTCCTTGTACCCGCCGAGGGCCTCGGTGGCGCCCTTGTGCAGGGTGGTGATGGTGTCACCGACCTTGGACTGGCGGACGTCCTTCACACCGGTGATCAGGTAACCGACCTCGCCGACGCCGAGACCGTCGGCCGGCAGCATCTCCGGCGAGTTGGTGCCGATCTCCAGCAGCTCGTGCGTGGCGCCCGTGGACATCATGCGGATGCGCTCGCGCTTGTTGAGCTGGCCGTCGATGACTCGTACATAGGTCACGACACCGCGGTAGGAGTCGTAGACCGAGTCGAAGATCATCGCGCGCGCGGGGGCGTCGGCGACACCGACCGGGGCGGGCACCTCACGGACCACCCGGTCCAGCAGTGCCTCGACGCCGAGACCGGTCTTGGCCGAGACCCGCAGCACGTCGTCGGGGTCACAGCCGACCAGGTTCGCCAGCTCCTCGGCGAACTTCTCCGGCTGCGCCGCCGGCAGGTCGATCTTGTTGAGCACCGGAACGATCGCGAGGTCGTTCTCCATCGCCAGATAGAGATTGGCGAGAGTCTGCGCCTCGATGCCCTGGGCGGCGTCCACCAGAAGGACGGTGCCCTCGCAGGCGGCCAGCGAGCGGGACACCTCGTACGTGAAGTCCACGTGGCCAGGGGTGTCGATCATGTTCAGGATGTGGGTCTTGCCCTGGGAGTCGCCCTCGGTGGGCGCCCAGGGCAGCCGAACCGCCTGGGACTTGATCGTGATGCCGCGCTCGCGCTCGATGTCCATACGGTCGAGATACTGAGCACGCATCTGCCGCTGGTCGACCACTCCGGTCAGCTGGAGCATCCGGTCGGCAAGGGTCGACTTGCCGTGGTCGATGTGCGCGATGATGCAGAAATTGCGGATCAGCGCCGGGTCGGTACGACTCGGCTCGGGCACGTTGGTGGGAGTCGCGGGCACGCAGGGTCCTGATTCTTGAGACGCGGGGCGTCTCGTCTCGGGCGATGTCGGATCGATACGTAGCCTCCATGGTCCCATGGGAAGGGGACTGCGCTCGGTTTGGGCCGCTCGGACCACGACTGGTAGCGTGGGCAGCTGTGTCTCGTGCCCCTCTCGGCCCGGGACGCTCATCGAAGATCAACCGAACCTGAGAAGGCTCTTTCGTGGCGAACATCAAGTCCCAGATCAAGCGGAACAAGACGAACGAGAAGGCGCGCCTGCGCAACAAGGCCGTCAAGTCCTCGCTCAAGACCGCGATCCGCAAGGCCCGTGAGGCTGCTGCCGCGGGTGACCTCGAGAAGGCCTCTGTGGCCGCTCGTGACGCTTCCCGTCAGCTCGACAAGGCTGTCTCGAAGGGTGTCATCCACAAGAACGCCGCCGCCAACAAGAAGTCGGCGCTGGCCTCCAAGGTTGCTTCCCTCCAGGGCTGAGTGCTCTTGATTTGACGCCGGAAGGACCCGAGCGGGCCCTCTCTCTCCGCTCCCGACCGGCAACCCGACTCGCACGCGGCCTGCGTTCGCCACGCGGGTGCGAGTCTCCAGCAGAACCTTCGAAGGCCCCGGCCCGCTCTTCCTTCCCCAGGACGAGCGACCGGGGCCTTCGGCTTGCTCGGGGTGGGGGTGGGCGGTCGGTGGGCGGGGGCGAGGGCGAGGGTGAGGACGAGCCGGTACGCGGTCGGGTGGGGCGGAGCGTGGCCGGCTTCGGCCGGGTGCAGGTCGGCGGAGCCGGGTACGGGCGGGGCCGGGTACCGCCGAGCCGGGTACGGACCGGGTACCGCCGAGCCGGGTACGGACCGGGTACCGCCGAGCCTGGTACGAACCGGTAGGCCGAGCTGGCCGGGCCGGGGGCCGGCCGGTACAGGAGCTAGCGGCGGGAGCGGGCTGCTCGGGCGATCGTGACGACCGCCTTCTCCAGCGCGTACTCCGGATCGTCGCCGCCGCCCTTGACACCCGCGTCCGCCTCGGCGACGGCACGCAGGGCCACCGCCACCCCGTCGGGCGTCCAGCCCCGCATCTGTTGCCGGACCCGGTCGATCTTCCAGGGCGGCATGCCCAGCTCACGGGCGAGGTCCGCGGGCCTGCCGCCGCGGGCCGACGACAGCTTGCCGATCGCTCGCACGCCCTGTGCCAGCGCGCTGGTGATCAGCACCGGAGCCACACCCGTCGACAGCGACCACCGCAGCGCTTCCAGTGCCTCGGCCGCGCGTCCCTCCACCGCACGGTCGGCGACCGTGAAGCTGGACGCCTCGGCGCGGCCCGTGTAGTACCGCCCGACCACGGCCTCGTCGATCGTGCCCTCGACGTCGGCGGTGAGCTGGGACACCGCGGACGCCAGCTCCCGCAGATCGCTGCCGACGGAGTCGACGAGGGACTGGCACGCCTCGGGGGTCGCCGACCTGCCGAGCGCCCGGAACTCCGACCGGACGAACGTGAGCCGCTCGGCGGGCTTCGTGGTCTTCGGACAAGCCACCTCCCGCGCCCCGGACTTGCGGGCGGCGTCCAGCAGGCCCTTGCCCTTCGCGCCTCCGGGGTGCAACAGGACCAGAGTGATCTCCTCGGCCGGCGCGTCCAGGTACGCCTTGACGTCCTTGATCGTGTCGGCGGAGAGATCCTGCGCATTCCGCACGATGACGACCTTGCGCTCCGCGAAGAGCGACGGGCTCGTCAGCTCGGCGAGGGTGCCGGGCTGGAGCTGGTCGGCGCTGAGGTCCCGCACGTCCGTGTCGGAGTCGGCGGCGCGCGCCGCCGCGACCACCTGCTGCACGGCGCGGTCGAGGAGCAGGTCCTCCTGGCCCACGGCGAGCGTGACGGGGGCGAGCGGGTCGTCGGTCGAATTCTTCCTGGTGGCCATCGCGGTCCAGCATCCCATGGGCCACTGACACTCCGTCCCGTACCGGAGAATGGCCCGGTGAGTGAAGGACGACATGTACTGGTGCTGCCCGACCGCGACGCCGCCGAGGAGGTGGCACAGGAGCTGGCGGGCCGTTTCGGGGTAACCGATGAGCCGCAGCTCGTACGGGACGCTCTGGCGGGCGAGGACGACGCCGAGGACGCCCAGTGGCTGGTGGTGGTGGACGACCCGGCAGCCCGGCTCGACCCGATGGTGCTCGACGACTTCGTCGCCGAGTACGAGGGCTGGCTGGAAGCACCGTAGCGGCCCGGCCGTTCAGCCGCGGGTGCCCCGCGGGTCGGGCGGCAGTCGGTCGAGCTCCAGCCCGAAGTGGTCGCGGTAGGCCGCCAGGACCGCCGCGTCGTCGGCAAGGGGCTGCTCACGGCGCTCACCGTGTTCGGTGACGACGAGCCTGCGGCCGCTGAGCGTGATGCGGCCCTCCTCAGTGAGCCGCGAGCACACGACGGATTGGGTGAAGTGCGACTCCGGCGATGTGCGGTGCCACCAGGCTCCGGCTCGGAAGTCCTCCAGCGAACGCGGCCGCGTCGCCAGGCGGAACTGTGGCTTGCCGGCGCGGTGGAGGTCGATGTCGCCGAACTCCGTTTCGGTGATCCGGAACGTCCCGGCAGGATCGGCCTGCTCGCCGCGCTCGTCGAACGCCAGCGGATGGTGTGCGTGGTCCCCGAATCCGACGTCCGCCAGCCACCGGCCACTGCCGTCGGCCGGCTCCACCAGGAGTCCGAGGTGGTCGTACGGGATGCCCAGCCGGCCCCCGTCACCGAAGACGCGACCCTGCAGCAGAGTGACGGTGTATCCGAGGTCGCGGAGCAACGCGGCGAACGCGCCGTTGAGTTCGTAGCAGAACCCGCCCCTGCGCCCGTCCACCACCTTGGCGAGCAGCGCCTTGTCCTCCAGCACGATGTCCTCGCCGAAGTGCACGGAGAGGTTCTCGAACGGAACGGTGCGCAGGTGCCGCAGCTGCAGATCGCGCAGCGCTGCGGCGTCGGCGTGCTGCGGGCGGTCTGCACCGATGCGGCGGAGGTAGGCGTCCATGGGAAAAGTGTGACGCGTGGGCGCGCCGTCCACCATGGACCGCTGGTCCTGGACCCGTCGGACGAGGCCGTCCGGTCATGGGGACCGATCGGCTCCCCGCTCGCGAACCCCTTCCGGGCAGGGGTCAGTGGGCCCGCCACGTAGTCCCTGTCCCTGCCGTCCGGCTTCGCCGCATGGCGGCGACGGCGGCGCAGCGCGGCCCGCAGGTTCCGGCCCGCGCCCGTCACCGCGACCGGCCCGTCCGTGTCGGTGCGCAGCACCACCGCTCCCCCGGCCCGCAGCGCGTCCACGGTCCGGGGCGACGGGTGGCCATATGTGTTGTCCCTGCCGACCGAGATGAGGGCAAGACGCGGACGTACGGCATGGATCAGACCGGGATGCTGATGAGCCGAGCCGTGGTGCGCCACCTTGAGCACGTCGATCGGCGGCAAGACCGGGTAGGCCCGCAGAAGCCGCCGCTGGGCCGGTGGTTCGAGGTCACCGAGCAGCAGCACGGTCGGCCCTCCCTGAACACGGACGAACAGCGTGACGCTCGCGTCGTTGGGACCGTCGGGCAGAAATCCGGGGCCTGCGCCGGGCGCGGCGGAGCCGGGCCCGGCCGCCGGCCAGAGCACCTGCCAGGTCAGCCGACCGACCCGGCGCCGCTCCCCCACCACCGCGCGCACCAGAGGTACGCGGGCGCTCGCTACCGCTCGGCGTACGAAGGCGCTCTGCTCACGTGGTTCGTCGAACGTGGTCGTCTGCACCACTCCCACGGATCTGCCGCCCAGCACCCCGGGCAGCCCGCGGACGTGGTCCGCGTGGAAGTGGGTCAGCAGAACGAGCGGGATCCTGGTGACCGCGAGATCCCGCAGACAGCGGTCAACCGGCACGGGATCGGGCCCGGCGTCCACCACCACGGCTCCGCCGTCACCCGTGGCCAGCACCGTCGCGTCGCCCTGCCCCACGTCGCACATCGCGACGTCCCACGCGGCCGGCGGCCAGCCGGTGAGAACCCGGGTGAGCGGTGTCGGGCGCACGACTGCGAGCAGGAACAGCAGGATGCACACGACGATCGCCCACGGATGACGTGTCAGTCTGCGTGCCAGGAGGACGACCAGGCCGGTGAGGGCGGCGAGCAACAGGCCGCCCCGCCAGCCGCCCGGCCAGTCGGTGCGTGCCCCGGGCAGATCGGCCCCAATGCGGGCCACGGACGCGATCCACCCGGCCGGCCAGCCGGCGACCTGAGCCAGCACCTCGGCGACGGGCATCGCGACCGTGGCGACGGCCAGGGCGGCGAACCCGAGGACCGTGGCCGGGGCGACCGCGAGCTCGGCGAGCAGATTGCAGGGAATCGCCACCAGACTCACGCCGGCCGCGAAGACGGCGACCACCGGAGCGCACACGGCCTGTGCCGCGGCGGCGGCAGCCAGGGCTTCGGCGAGCCGCGGAGGCACTCCTCTGCGCTGGAGAGCCTCGCTCCAACCGGGAGCGATGACGAGCAGCGATCCGGTCGCCAGGACGGAGAGAAGGAAGCCGTAACTCCGCGCGAGCCAGGGGTCGTACAGCACCAGCAGGAGCACGGCGGCCGCGAGCGCGGGGAGGAGCGATCGACGGCGCCCCGTGCCGATGGCGAGCAGGGTGACGGCGCCACAGGCCGCCGCGCGCAGCACGCTCGGCTCCGGTCTGCACACCACCACGAAGGCGAGCGTCAGGGCCCCGCCGATGATCGCGGTCCCGCGGAGCGTGATGCCCAACCGGGGTGCCAGACCGCCGCGTTCGGCCAGCAGCGCCCGTCGCGGCGGCCCGATCAACAGGACGAGCACGATGGTCAGGTTGCTGCCGGACACGGCGAGGAGATGTGTGAGGTCCGTCGCCTCGAAGGCGTCCTGAAGCTCCGGTGTGATCCGGGAGGTGTCTCCGACGACGAGCCCGGGGAGCAGCGCGCGGGCGTCGGGGTCCAGGCCGTTGGTCGCCTCGCGAAGCCCGGCCCGGAGCTCACCCGCCGTGCGCTGAAGCGCTGTCGGAGGCCCGACGACTTCCGGTCCGTCCGTCTCACCCGCTCGCAGCACGGCCGCGAACCGGTCGCCCGGATGCGACGGCGGCATCAAGCGCCCCGCCAGCCGCAGCCTGGTCGAAGGCAGCAGCCCCTGCCATGACGCGAGTCTCCGTGCGGGCATATCGGCCCGCACCATCACGAGTAGCGGCGTCCTGGTTCTGGTGACCGCCCCGCCCGATGTGGTGACCAGGTTGGCTTCCGCGTCGAGGAGCAGGAGGCGTCCCGCACTTCCGTCGCCGCGGGCCGGGGTCTGTGGGCGAGTGAGGCGGGGATCTGACGTGACCGTCAACTCGACGGTGGCGTACGCGTATTGATCCGCCAGAGCGGGCAGCGGTCCCCGTCTAAGATCCGCGCCGTGCAGCCCGGCCGAGGCCGCGCCGGCCGCCGCGCACAGCAGGATCCCGGCCAGCGCGGTGACGTTGACGCGCCGCCGTCCCGCCGGTGCGGCGGAGTCGCCGCCGGATGCCGCCCCCGTACCCGCCGGTGCACGACCAGTGGCCGACGTACGTGAGGTGGCGGGTCCGAGGCTGCCGGCCGTCCCACTGATCACGCGCATCACCAGCGGCAGCAGAGCCGCGAGGACGACGCAGACGATCACTCCCGTCACCGTCCACCACCCGTCCACGCCCAGCGCCAGCGCCGACGCGGCCCAGGCGGCCAGGGCCGGCGGAACGAGCCGTAGATCGGCCGGCCCCTCCTGGCGCGGGTCGGACGCTCCCAGCCGGTGTCCCGACGCTGCGTGCACCGCTGGGCGCGTCATGGCCGCACCAGGTTCTGAAGGTCCGCGAAACGGCGGTCACCGATCCCGTTGACCTCGCGGAGTTCGTCGACCGACCGGAAGCCGCCGTGCTGCGTGCGGTAGTCGATGATGTGCTGCGCCAGCACGGGACCCACGCCCGGTAGGGTGTCGAGCTGTTCCGCCGTGGCCAAGTTGAGGCTCACCGGACCCGCGGGCTGAGCACCCGAGCCACCGGCTCCGCCCGCCGAAGCGCCGATGCTCCCACCCGCCGGGCCCGCACCGGCACCGGCCGCCCTCGGCGGGACAGGCAGCCCCACCACGACCTGCTCGCCGTCGATGAGCACCCGAGCCCGGTTGAGTGCGGTGAGATCCGTGCCGGGCTTGACGCCTCCGGCCGCGTGCAGCGCGTCCGCCACCCGTGATCCGGCAGGCAGTTGGAGAACGCCGGGCCGCCTCACCTTGCCGCTGACATCGATGACGATCCGCCCACTCGGAACTGTGGCGGACGGGACCGCCGCTCCTGGCGAAGGGCCCGGTTCGGAGGCGGTGGCGGGAGCCGCCGCGCCCCGCTCGACCAGCTCGGGAGCCCGCACGGTCTCCGGCCGCCCCACCCAGAAGTGCTGGGCGGCGAAGACAGCGGCTGCCACCAGGACGACAGCAAGCGCCGCCAGAGCCCGTGGCTCCAGCCCGCATCTGAGCTGCACCCACAGCGGCAACCTCTCGCGCACGGCGAGCCCGGTCCATCGCCGCACACCCGGACTCGGACCCATGCCGCCACCCGGACCAGGGCCGGCGCCCAGACCCACAACAACACCGACACCCGGCGCGCCACCAGCACCCGTACCCGCGACGCCACCCGGGCTGCCGCCCGCACCCGTGCCCGTGCCCGACGAGCCGGCACCACCATGCGCCGCGCCGACCTCCGAGACACCGGTCCCATCGGCACGCGCGCCCGCACACGCACCCGTCCCGGCGGCACCCGCACCGGCACCGGCACCCGCACCCGCACCCGCACCCGCGAACAACGCGTCCGCCCGTCGCCGTACCGCCGTCGCCTCGCCGGCTGGTACGCGTCTCCCCCGCCCCCCTGCCGTCCCCACCGCGGAGACCGCACCCCGGGCAGCACCCGGACCCGGACCAGGGTCGGAACCAAGCCCCGAGCCGGGCCCCGGACCCGGACTCGCACCCGTACTCGGACCCGGCCCACGCCTCACACGGGCGCGGCCGTCCGACGCCGGGGCGCGCCCCGGCCCACTTGTCGCGGAACGTGAACGTGATCGAAGAGCCATGTCACGAGACGGTAGACACGTCCACCCGAACCCGCGGAGCAGGCCCAATTTCCGTGGAAAACCACCCCGTTGTGGATATCTCCGTCACTCGAAGGGGTCGCTTGGCACCTCAGCGCGGTGAGACGACCGCCGCGAGCAGTCCCGGACCGGTGTGCGCCCCGATCACCGCGCCCACCTCGCTCACATGCAGGTCCGCGAGCCCCGGCACCCGCTCCCGGAGCTTGTCCGCGAGCACCCCCGCTCTTTCCGGTGCGGCCAGGTGGTGCACCGCGATGTCCACGGTGCTCGCGCCCGCTCGTCCGACGACGATCTCCTCCAGCCGGGCGATCGCCTTCGAGGCCGTGCGCACCTTCTCCATCGGCACGATCCGGCCGCCGTCCAGCTGAAGCAGCGGCTTCATCGCCAGCGCCGACCCCAGCAGCGCCTGCGCGGCCCCGATCCGCCCGCCGCGCCGCAGGAAGTCCAGGGTGTCGACGTAGAAGTAGGCGGAGGTACCGGCGGCCCGCTTCTCCGCGGCGGCCACCGCCTCGTCCAGCGTGCCACCGCCCTCCGCCGTCTCCGCGGCGGCCAGCGCGCAGAATCCGAGGGCCATGGCGACCATCCCGGTGTCCACCACCCGCACCGGTACCGGAGCGTCCTTGGCGGCCAGCACAGCGGCGTCATACGTGCCGGAGAACTCCGACGACAGGTGCAGGGAGACGATCTCGGTCGCACCCGCTTCGGCGCGGGCACGGTAGGTCTCCGCGAACACCGCGGGGCTCGGTCGCGAGGTGGTCACCGGACGTCGCTTCTGCAACGCCAGTGCGAGCGAACGCGCCGAGATCTCGGTGCCCTCTTCGAGTGCTTGATCGCCGAGTACGACGGTCAGAGGCACCGCGACGATGCCGTGGCGCTCCATCGCCGGTGGCGGCAGGTAGGCCGTTGAATCGGTGACGATCGCGACATGGCGGGACATGAGCGGGAGGTTACCCGGCGGCGGGGCGGGACGGCAGCCCGGCCCCTCGTCGGCACCCGCGCCACCGCTGCCCACGCCGACAGCCCGTTGCTCTCGTCGACCGCATCGCGCCGCCCCAACCCCCGGACCCGACGGCTCAGTTGGTCGTCTCCGGCCGAGCGGTCTTCTGCCAGGGGTATGTGGTCGCCTGCCGCGGATCACGCGCCGTGATCGCCTGCGGCTGACCCTGCTGCCCCGGCTGAGCCGCGGACGACGAAGGAGCCTCCGCGGAGTCGGCGGCCGCGGCCGATCCCGTCTGCCCCGCCGTGTCCACCTCGGGCCAGGTCTGCCCGGGACCGGCCTGCTCGCCCGCGTCCGGCCAGGCGCCGTCCCGGCTCCCGGCCTGCCCCGTGACCGGTGCCCCGGCGGACGGGTCCTCGACCGACCAGTGCCGCAGCGCCCCGGCCTCCATGTCGATCTGCGTGCTCAGCGCGTCCAGGTCGTCCTCGGCGAACTTCCTCGCCCGGTCCCGCGCCGCCCACCGCAGCGACTCGGCCGAGTGCACGATCCGATCCGTGCGCTCGCGCAGGCCGGGCAGCAGCGAGGCGACCGTCGACCGGTCGGGCTCGCGCTCCAGCCGCTTCAGCTCGTCGTCCAGCTCATGCCCGTGCACGCTCAGCCGCTGGAAGAGGGAGATCGACTCGGACAGCGACGCGTCCTCGCCCGCTCCCGCCTGCAGGGCGTCCTGAGTGGCCCGCATCGATGTCCGCAGGGACAGCCGCAGCTGCGCCAGCTCGCCGACGACCCCGCCCTGTCCGTAGCTCCTCGCCCGCAGCGAGGTCTCCTCGACGGTGCGACGTGCCTGGGTGACCGTGCGCTCCACGCCACGCTTGGCCGCGCCGACGGCCTTCACCGTCACAAACACCCCCAACGCGACAAAGGCGACGAAAAGCAGCGCCAAGATGAGAATCGCGGCTTCCATGAGCGCCCCTTCGGCGTCGGATGTAGTTCCTCCACGGTAAACGGAACGGGCAGGCCGAGGGTTCCATCGGAACCCCCAACCTGCCCGTAGGGGATGCCCCGCACCCCTGGCGAAACCCCCCAGAAGGGGTACTAGGCAGGAACGATGTTGACCAGCTTCGGCGCCCGCACGATCACCTTGCGGATTCCGGCGCCGTCCAGCGCCGCGACCACGGCCGCGTCACCCAGTGCCAGTGCCTCCAGCTCCTCGTCCGAGATCGACGGGGAGACCTCCAGCCTCGCCTTCACCTTGCCCTTGATCTGCACGACGCAGGTCACCGACTCATCAACGACGTACGCCGGGTCCGCGACCGGGAACGGCTGGTACACGACGGAGTCGGTGTGACCCAGCCGGCGCCACAGCTCCTCCGCGATGTGCGGGGCCAGCGGCGCGATCAGCAGCACCAGCGCCTCGGCGACGCTGCGCGGCAGCGGCCCGCCCACCTTGGTCAGGTGGTTGTTCAGCTCGGTGATCTTGGCGATCGCGGTGTTGAACCGCAGCGCCGACAAGTCCTGACCGGCGCCGTCGATCGCCTTGTGCAGCGCACGCAGCATCGGCTCGTCGGCCTCGGTGTCGACGACCGTGACCTCGCCGGTGGACTCGTCGACGACATTGCGCCACAGCCGCTGCAGCAGCCGGTACTGACCCACGACGGCCCGGGTGTCCCACGGCCGGGAGACGTCCAGCGGCCCCATCGCCATCTCGTACAGACGCAGCGTGTCGGCACCGTACTCGGCGGAGATCTCGTCCGGAGTGACGGCGTTCTTCAGGGACTTGCCCATCTTGCCCAGCTCGCGCTTGACCGGCTCGCCCTCGAAGAAGTACGCGCCGTCCCGCTCCTCGACCTCGGTGGCCGGCACCGGGAAGCCTCGGCTGTCCCGGTAGACGTAGGCCTGGATCATGCCCTGGTTGTACAGCTTGTGGAACGGCTCCGCGGAGGAGACGTGGCCCAGGTCGAACAGCACCTTCGACCAGAACCGCGCGTACAGCAGGTGCAGTACGGCGTGCTCGGCGCCGCCCACGTACAGGTCGACACCGCCGTGCGGCATGCTCTCGCGCGGCCCCGTCCAGTACTGCTCGATGGCCGGGTCGACCAGCTTCTCGCTGTTGTGCGGGTCCAGGTAGCGCAACTCGTACCAGCACGAACCCGCCCAGTTGGGCATGGTGTTGGTCTCGCGGCGGTACCGCTTGGGGCCGTCGCCCAGGTCCAGGGTGACGTCGACCCAGTCCTCGTTGCGTGACAGCGGGGTCTCGGGCTGGGTGTCCGCGTCGTCGGGTGCGAACGTCCGCGGCGAGTAGTCCTCGACCTCGGGCAGCTCCAGCGGCAGCATCGACTCGGGCAGCGAGTGCGCGACGCCGTCCTCGTCGTAGACGATCGGGAAGGGTTCGCCCCAGTAGCGCTGGCGGCTGAACAGCCAGTCGCGCAGCCGGAAGTTGACCGTGGCCTCACCGACGCCGCGCTCGACCAGCCATTCGGTGATCCTGGCCTTGGCCTCGGCGACGTCCAGGCCGTTCAGTGAGATCTCGTCGTTCGAGGAGTTGATCGCAGGACCCTGGCCGGTGAACGCCTCGCCCTCCCAGCCCTCGGGCGGCTGCACGGTGCGGATGATCGGCAGCTCGAAGGCCTCCGCGAACTCCCAGTCCCGCTCGTCCTGTCCGGGGACGGCCATGATCGCGCCGGTGCCGTAGCCCATCAGCACGTAGTCGGCGACGAACACCGGGATACGGGCGCCGGTCACCGGGTTCTGCGCGTACGCGCCGGTGAAGACGCCGGTCTTGTCCTTGTGTTCGGTCTGCCGCTCGACGTCGCTCTTCGTCTGCGCCTGCTTGCGGTACGCGGCCACGGCGTCGGCCGGCGTCGCGGCGCCGCCGGTCCAGGCCTCCTTGGTGCCCTCGGGCCACTCGGCGGGCAGGATCGAGTCGATCAGGCCGTGCTCAGGCGCCAGCACCATGTAGGTCGCGCCGAACAGGGTGTCGGGGCGGGTGGTGAAGACCGTGACCGGCTTGTCGCTGTGGCCCTCGACCGTGAAGTCGACGCGGGCGCCATCGGACCGGCCGATCCAGTTGCGCTGCTGCAGCTTGATCGCCTCGGGCCAGTCCAGCGCGTCCAGGTCGTCCAGCAGCCGGTCGGCGTAGGCGGTGATGCGCATGTTCCACTGGCGCAGCTTGGCCTTGAAGACGGGGAAGTTGCCGCGCTCGGATCGGCCGTCGGAGGTGACCTCCTCGTTCGCCAGGACCGTGCCCAGCCCGGGGCACCAGTTGACGGGGGCGTCGGAGGCGTACGCCAGGCGGTACTCACCCAGCACGTCCGCCCGCTCCAGGGCGCTCAGGTCGCTCCACGCGCGCGTGGAGCCCGGAACGGCCCGCTCGCCGCTCTCGAACTGCGCCACCAGCTCAGTGATCGGACGGGCCTTCCCGGCGTCCTCGTCGTACCAGGAGTTGAAGATCTGGACGAAGATCCACTGGGTCCACTTGTAGTAGTCCGGGTCGATCGTCGCGAAGGACCGGCGCTGGTCGTGGCCCAGGCCCAGCCGGCGCAGCTGGGCCTTCATGTTCTCCATGTTGGCCTCGGTCGACACCCGGGGGTGGGTGCCGGTCTGCACGGCGTACTGCTCGGCGGGCAGGCCGAAGGCGTCGAAGCCCAGGGTGTGCAGGACGTTGTGGCCGGTCATCCGCTGATGACGGGCGTAGACATCCGTGGCGATGTAGCCCAGGGGGTGCCCGACGTGCAGGCCCGCCCCCGAGGGGTAGGGGAACATGTCCATGATGAACTTCTTGGGGCGCGCGGCCATGGCGGGATCCCCGGCCAGGTCGCCACGGGGGTTCGGCGCCTCGTACGTGCCCTCGGCGTCCCAGAAGTCCTGCCAGCGTGCCTCGATGTCGGCAGCCATCGCAGCGGTGTAGCGGTGCGGTGCGGCCACCTCGGCAGCAGAATTCGTCTCGCTCATGATCCTTGAAGCTCCATCGGTCGTCTCTGCTCGAGCCCTGTCATCACCCGGGTGAAATGAAAAATCCCCTCGCACAGGAGGGGACGCCGCGCCGATTCCGACCGGATCTTTCATCCGTCGGGACTGATCAGCGCGGCCGGCTAAGCAGAAGGCGTACGGCACGCATAGACGTCAGGGTACCGCAGAGAGCGATCCCGTTGTGTGGCGCAGACCTCTTCGCCGACCAGAGACAATCGGCGTTCCCTTCCGTATCTATCCGTACGGGGATCAGGACTGGCCGCTGACAGGCGGTCCGAACGAGGGCGGGGAGATGTCACGAGAGATGCCGGCATACGCCTGGACAGCCGCCGATCCACCCGGGAGGCACTGGGGTTACCCCGCGTATCGACCCTATCCAGGGCAACCCCAGAGTCAGTTGCCTGTGGTTCCGCTCTCTAAACGCCAAAACGTCGTACCGCCCGGTATGGGTCGCCTTAGCATGCGTCAACGGGACCGCATTCCCCGCACCTTCGGAGTCGCCCCATGAACCCTCGTCGCAACAACCGATCGTCACCCTCACCGAGCGCCGGCCTCAGCCGACAGGCTCAGGGTGGCCTGACGGTCGCTGCGTTCGTGCTCATACCGCTGATAGCCATCCTTGGGAGTGACAGTTTTCGCGCAGCGCTCGACTTCACCACCGGGGTGCTGTCGCTGGTCTCGCTCACCGCGTCCATCGCGTGGGGCCTGATCGCGACGGACCGGCTGCTGCTGTCCCCGCGCCACCGACTGCTCGCCCAGGCGATCCACCGCGGCACGGCGACCGCATCGCTCGGCTTCCTGCTGCTGCACGCGACGGTGAAGGTGACCCTCGGCCATGTGGCACTGATCGGCGCTCTCATCCCGTTCGGGCTGGGCGTCACGGGCACGGACGGCCTGATCGGCATGGGCTCCCTGGCCGGTCTGTTCATGGTGATCGCGGGTGCGACCGGAGCGATGCGCAGCGCCCTGGCCGGCAACATCAAGGCCGCGGGCCGCTGGCGCACGCTGCACATGCTGGCCTATCCGGCCTGGTGCTTCGCTTTGGTGCACGGCCTGTACGCCGGCCGTCCGGCGGCGACCTGGGTGACGACGATGTACTGCCTGGCCCTCGCGAGCGTCACCGGCGCCGTGTCGGTACGGCTGCTCCCGCGTCAGGTGCAGCGGGGTATCGCCGACAGGATCCTCGCGCTGACCGGCCGCCGTGCGGGCGCCGGCCGCGCCGAGGAACCGGGGCTGCGGGACATGGCGACCTCGCCCCTGCCCGGTTCGACAGGGCTGACCGCGCCGGTCGGCCTCAACCGGATGAACGGCATTCCCACGCAGCGCCCGGTCGAGCCCGAGTTCCAGCGCCAGTCCGCGTTCGGACAGCCGCGCAGGCAGCCCCGGCTCGAAGCCCCCTCGCCCCAGCTCTACGAGGCGCCTCCGCCGCCCGAGGCGGAGCCCGTCGTCGGCGCCGGTGGTGTCGGCGCGGGCACCGGGATCTCGGCCGCCTACCGCGCGGTGTCCCTGGCGGGCGATCCGAACGCCCCGCTCGCCGAGCGCATCCCGATGACCGAGGAGATACCGGTGGTGTCGGAGGACGGTCCCGCCCCTGGCATGTGGCCGACCCCCTCGCCCTCTCCGCCCGCGCAGGCCTATCCGGCCGAGCCGGTTCCGCCGCCCGCCACCCCCTCGTACGACACCCCCGCGTACGACCCGGCGGCCTTCCGCACACCGGCCGCCGCCGCACCCCCGCCCGCGTACGACACCGGGTCCTTCCCGACCCCGTCCTACGACACGGGCTCCGTCCCCACCCCGGCGTACGACACCGGCTCGTTCACCGCGCCCGCGTACGAAACGGGCACCTTCCCCACCCCGTCCTACGGCTCCGGGTCGTTCACCACCCCCTCCTACGAGAGCCCCCTCTACGACCCGCCCGCCACGTCCCCGTACGAAGCAACTCCCACCCCGTACGACACCGGTAGTCCCACCACGTACGACGAAACCCGAGCGATGCCCGGACCGCTCTTTCCGCCTCCGGCCGGAGAGCCCTGGAACGCGCCCGCAGGAGACCGACCTTGAACGCCCCCCTCCCCGATGTCCCCGAGGTCCGCGTCGTCGGCCTTCCCCAGCTGACCCAGGGGTTCGACCTGGTCGAGCGCCTCGATCTCCAGATGCACCTCAAGGTGCACGGACCGCTGGAACCGATGACCGGCGAGCGGCTCGCCCAGCTCGCCGAGGAGATAACCCTGCGCGGCCGAGGCGGCGCGGGATTCCCCTTCGGCCAGAAGCTGCGTGCCGTGGCCAAGTCCGCCATCCGGCGCGGGGTGCGGCCCGTCGTCGTGGTGAACGGCAGTGAGGGCGAGCCGGCCTGCCGCAAGGACACCGTTCTGCTCAACCGCGCTCCACATCTGATCCTCGACGGGGCGCTGCTGGCGGCCGAGGCGCTCGGGGCACGCACTCTGGTCGTCGCGGTGACCCGCAACTCCACGGAGATGTCGATGCGCGCGGCTCTCGCCGAGCGCGGTCTGTCCGACCGGCGCGGGCAGCAGCTGCGCGCGCGCATCGTCCGCACGCCCGAGCGCATGGTCTCCGGTGAGGCCTCCTCGGTCATCCGCGCGATCAACGGTGGCCCCGCCCTGCCGCCCGGCCGCCGCGAGCGTGCGTCCGACACCGGCGTCGGCGGCGCCCCGACCCTGCTGTCGAACGCGGAGACCTTCGCGCAGCTCGCCATCGGCGCCCGAATCGGATCCCGCCGCTACAGCAACACCGGAGTGGGCTCCGAGCCCGGCACGGTCATGCTCACCATCTCCGGCGCGGTGGCGCGCCCCATGGTCGTCGAGGTCCCCACGGGCGTCCCGCTGCGGTACGTCCTCCAGCTCGCGGGCGCCCCGCCACTGCCCCAGGGCGTCCTGACCGGCGGCTACCACGGCAACTGGATCGACTCGGTGGCCGTCCACGAATCGCTCGTCTCGCGTGAGTCGCTGGCGGCCGTCGGCGGCTCGCTCGGCGCGGGAGCCATCCTGCCCATCGGACCGGAGACCTGTCCGCTGGGCGAGGCGCTACGGGTGGCCAACTGGCTCGCGGCCGAGACGGCCGGCCAGTGCGGCCCCTGCAAGCTGGGGCTGCCCGCCGCGGCGGGTGGTCTGGCGGACGTCATGAACGGCGGCGGCCCGGCCGCCCTGGAGGCGTTGCGCGAGGTGACGCAGGCCGTGAAGGGGCGCGGCGCCTGCAAGCACCCGGACGGTTCGGCGCGGTTCTTCGCCTCGACGCTGTCGGCGTTCACGGACGATCTGGCGGCGCATGTGCTCCACGGCGGCTGCGGCCGCGAGACGACCGGTGTGCTGCCGCTTCCGCTGCCCGGGTACGAGGAGGCCGAGGAGTCGATCCCGAGTGGCGAGAAGGTCTTCATCGACTGGACGCTGTGCCAGGGCCACGGGCTCTGCGCGGACATCATCCCAGAGCTGATCCGGCTCAACCCGGACGGCTATCCGTCGGTGGCCGACGCGGTCGTTCCGATGCACATGCGCGGTCGCGCGGAGCGGGCCGTACGGCGGTGCCCGGCGCTGGCGATGCGCATCGAGCAGACGGCCGCTCCGGCTCCGAAGGCCCGGGCCGAACTGCCCGCTCCGAACCGCAAGGCCCTCGGCAGCGGCCGCGGTTGACGGACGTGAGCAGGGGTGCGGGTGACCCGATCGGGTCGCCCGCTCCCCTGCTTCGTCACGGGCGCTTCGTCACGCGCGCTTCGTCACCCACGCGGACAAGAAGTCTCGCGCAACAGAAAATCCCGCCGACCGTGACGGTCTGGCGGGATCTTCCGAATGATCGTTCTGTGGAGCTAAGGAGAATTGAACTCCTGACCTCCTGCATGCCATGCAGGCGCTCTACCAACTGAGCTATAGCCCCGTGCGATGTGCCGCCTGATCGAGGGTTTCCCTCGCGGCGACGTCGACAACATTAACGCCCTCCACGGCGCTTCACCAAATCCTTTCCGGTCTGCGCGGATGAGGGCGGTAACGTCCCCCTTCGTGACCGTGATCGCGCTGCTCCGTGCCCGCCGCCACACCCTCACGGCCGCGTCGGTCTGCCTGCTCTCGTTCGCGGCCTTCTGGGCGGCCCAGCGTGCGGCCGGCGTCTCGATGATCGACCTCCTCGTCTACCGGGCCGAGGGGACGGCCGTACGGCAGGGGGCCGACCTCTACGCGCTGCGCGTCACCGAGGCGGGCCTGCCCATGACGTATCCGCCGTTCGCCGCCCTGCTGTTCACCCCGCTCACGCTGGTCGGCGTCCCGGAGATACGCGCTCTGGCCACAGCCGGGAATCTGCTGCTGCTCGTCGCGCTCGCCGCCCTGTCACTGCGCCTCACCCACCCGCACGCCGACCGGCGCACGGGCGCGCTGTGGGTGGCCGCGGCCGCCGTGTGGTGCGAGCCGGTGTGGACGACGCTGCGGTACGGCCAGATCAATCTGCTGCTCGCGGTGGCGGTCCTGTGGGACGTCACCCGCCGTACGGGGTCCCGGTGGGCGGGCGTCGGTATCGGCCTCGCCGCCGCGGTGAAGCTCACACCCGCGCTCTTCGCCGTGTTCGCGCTGATCACAGGGGTGGTTCTGGCCCGCCGGACGGGGTGGAACATGTGGCTCCGGCGGGCGGCGACCGCGGCGGCCGCCTTCTTCGGCGCCACGATCGCGACCGCGCTGCTCCTCCCCCACGACTCGCGGCGCTACTGGACGTCGGCGGTCTTCGCGGCCGGCCGGGTGGGTCATGCCGAGGACACGGCCAACCAGTCGCTTCGCGGGATGCTCTCGCGACTGCTGCACACACCCGATCCGGGGCCGTGGTGGCCCCTGACGGCCGCTCTCGTCACCGTGGCGGGCCTCGCCATGGCCGTGAGCGCCGCACGGCGGGAGAACCACGCCTGCGCCGTCGTCGTCTGCGGGGTGACCGCGCTGCTGATCAGTCCCGTCTCCTGGTCGCACCACTGGGTCTGGTGCGTGCCCCTGGTGCTCGCACTCGCGGCGCGCGGCAGGACGGGATGGGCGGCGACGGTGGGGCTGGTGTTCTGCTCGTACGCGCTGTGGTGGGTGCCGCACGGCGCGCACCGGCCCGAACTCGCCCAGAACGGCGGGCAGATGGCCCTCTCGGCCCTCTACGCGCTGACGGCCGCGGCGGCCGCGGTCACGCTGTGGCGAACGAGTAGAACCGCTTCAGTGTGCAGTGCTCGTCGAGAAGGCGGCCGTAGATCGGCTCGCCTTCCAGTTCCCGGTACGTCTCGATCGGGTCGCCCTTTATGATCAGCGCCCGCGCGCACTCCTCGCACCAGTACTGGTAATCGGGATTGACCGGATCCATGTCCCGGACGATGGGCGTACCACTGCCGCACCAGTCGCATTTACGCCTGTGTGCACCCATCACTCAGCTCCAGCTGTGGCCGCAGGACGTGCACACGTAAGAAACTCCGCCGTTGTCGCCGAGGACCTGGGCAACATGCGCCGATCCGCAGGAAGGGCAGCTGAGGAGAGCGCGTATCTCCGCCGCGGCAAGCAGGTCATCGGCCTCCTTGCTCCTGCTGGCGGACATTGTGCTCCCCTTCCCATCCTGGCCGGTGTCCCCTCCGGCCGTCCGATTCTGCCACGGCATGGCAAGGGGGTCAGCGGCGTTTGCGTACGAGACCGGCCACGGAGCGCAAGATCACCGCGTACGCCGCGTCGTCCTGCCGCACGGCGACGAGTACGCGGGTGCGTGTGGGGCTGTTGGTCCGCCACGAGGCCCGCTCCGGCACCCAGGGCGGCGAGATGCGGAAGCGGGCCACCGTCGCTTCCGTTTCGCGGCAGCGCGGATGTCCGGGGACGACGGCGCGGGGAGCCCGAACGCGCCCGGCACAAGGGCGCTTTGCACAAGTGTCGGCACGAATCGGCGCCGCGTTCACCGGTGCCGGCGACCGGCGCCGGCCAACTGCCCGGTCTTCGCGGGGAGTCCACGGGTGGCGATCACGCCGGGCAGAGATGTGCGCCGGCCGGATGCCCGCGGGCAGTCCGGGGTCTCGGGAAACGCGAAATCCCGCCCCCTGACGAGGACGGGATCCGGATTGTGGAGCTAAGGAGAATTGAACTCCTGACCTCCTGCATGCCATGCAGGCGCTCTACCAACTGAGCTATAGCCCCGCGTGTTCTTCGCGCTCCGCGCTGCGAACAAGAAGAACTTTAGCCTGCGACCTGCCGGAAAGTGAAATCCGGGGGCCGCGGGCCGGGATGCCGGACCGGCGGACCGGTCGTGGCCACGAGGGACCGTCCGCAGGGGGCCGCCCGTGGTCCCCTGCGCCCCTTCGCGGCGCGTCAGTCGTCGTCGCCGAGGACCGGCTCGGGGAGGGTGCCGGCGTTGTGCTCCAGCAGCCGCCAGCCGCGCGCGCCCTCGCCGACCACCGACCAGCAGCAGTTGGAGAGGCCGCCGAGGCTCTCCCAGTGGTGCGACTCCAGGCCCAGCAGCCTGCCGATCGTCGTACGGATCGTGCCGCCGTGGCTGACGACGACCAGGGTGCCGTTCTCCGGGAGCTTCTCCGCGTGATGCAGCACCACGGGAGCGGCCCGGTCGGCCACCTCGGACTCCAGCTCGCCGCCACCGCGGCGCACGGGCTCGCCGCGCTTCCAGGCCGCGTACTGCTCGCCGTACCGGGCGACGATCTCCTCGTGGGTGAGCCCTTGCCAGACACCGGCGTAGGTCTCCCGCAGAGCGGCGTCGTACGAGATGTCGAGGCCGGTGATATCGGCCAGCTCGGCGGCCGTCGCGGCGGCACGCTGGAGGTCCGAGGAGATGATCGCGTCGGGCTTCAGCGAGGCCAGCAGGCGGGCGGCCCGGCGGGCCTGGGCGACACCGTCCTCGGTCAGCTCGATGTCCGTGGTGCCCTGGAAGCGGCGCTCCAGGTTCCACGCGGTCTGACCGTGCCGCCACAGGACGACGCGGCGGCCTGTGCTGCGCTTGCGGGGGTCCGTGCCGTTCAGCTCAGCTCACCATCCGGGTCGCCGGTGAGCCGGGCGTGCTCGTCGGCCTTGCCGCGGGTCTTCAGCGCGTCCTCGGGCAGCGGCAGCTCGGGGCAGTCCTTCCACAGCCGCTCCAGGGCGTAGAAGACACGCTCCTCGCTGTGCTGGACGTGCACCACGATGTCGACGTAGTCGAGAAGGATCCAGCGGGCGTCGCGGTCCCCCTCACGCCGGACCGGCTTCGCCCCGAGCTCCTTGTTCAGCCGCTCCTCGATCTCGTCGACGATCGACTTGACCTGGCGGTCGTTGGGCGCGGAGGCGAGCAGGAAGGCGTCGGTGATCGACAGCACGTCGCTGACGTCGTAGGCGATGATGTCGTGCGCGAGCCGGTCGGCCGCCGCCTGGGCGGCGAGGCTGACGAGCTCGATGGAGCGGTCCGTGGCGGTCACAAGCAGGCTTTCGTCGGCGGTCTGATACCTCACAAGGGTCTCACGGACCACCGACAGCCCACGCCGTGATCATCATGTCGTGATCATCGCGTCACCGCCGGGCGTATCCCGGCAGGCCAGGGCCCCGCCGGAGCGTGCGCGCGTCAGTCCTTCTCGAAGTCCTGGCCGAGGACGACGGTGACGTCGGCGTTCGCCGTGGCGGCGCCCTTCTTCACCGAGCTCTCCGGCAGTCCGAGCGTCTTGGCGACCTCGACGGCCTTGGCCTTCTGCGCCGCGTCCGCGTAGGTGACCGCCGAGGCGGACTCGGTGTCCGCCTTGCCGCTGTCGAGGACCGAGTAGCCGCCGTTGACCAGGGAGATCCGGGCGGTCTCGGTGGCCGAGGTGTCCCCTGTGCCGTTCTTGATGCCGACCCGTACGGCTGCGTCCTTGTCGGGCGCGGTCACCGAGCCGCCCAGGATGTCCTTGACCACGCTGCTGGAGGCCTGCTGCGTGAGCGTGCCGTCCTCCTGGACGGGCAGCAGGGCGGTCTTGTAGTTGCCGCCCTTGGCGCGCTCGGCGAGCTTGGCGAGCGATGCGCCGAGGTCCTTCTCGGTCAGCGACGGGTCGAGGATCTGCGCCAGCGTCTCCACCGTGACGGTCGCGGAGCCCGGCTCGTCGGGGAACTTCTTCAGTACGGCCTGCATCACCTGGCCGAAACGCTGCAACTGCTTGGCCTCGGCCTCGCCGGGTGCCAGGTAGGTGGCGTAGGCGACGGCCGCCCGTCCGTTCAGGGTCTGGTTCTCACCCTTCTTCACGAGCGGCGCCTCGCCCTTCTTGGCGCCGGGGACCTGTGCGTCGGTGGTCAGGTCGATCGTGCCGACCAGCTCCACCAGATTCTCGAGATACGGGGTGTCCAGGCGCCAGGTGCCGGTGATCTTCGCACCGAGCAGGGAGCCGACGGCGTCGCGGGTGCCCGTCGAGCCGTCGTCCTCCACGGACTTGCCGAGCGTGGTGGTGGTCCCGTCGTCGTTGCCGACCGAGAGGGAGTTGGGAAGGAGGACGGTGGTGCCCTGCTTGGTGGTGACGTTGTCGACGAGGAGGGCCGTCGATGTGCCCTGCTTCTTGGTGTTGTGCAGATGCACCACGATGACGTCACGCTTCTGCGGGCCGGCGGCGGCGGTGTTCGCCTTCTCGCCGTCCGAGAGACCGGGGATCTTGCCCGCGTACCAGAGGTAGCCGACGCCGCCCACGACGACGAGCGCGAGGGCGACCGCGAGGGCGACGACGCGGTTGCGGCCGCGGCGCTTGGCCTCCTCGCGCCGCTCGGAGCGGCTCTCGGTGAACTTCAGCCAGTCGATGACATCTTCGGAGTCCTCATCGGGCTCCTCGATGAAGGAGAACTGTTCGGTGCGGTAGTCCCGGTCGTCGTCCGGCCGGCGCTGGCCGGGCACTCCCGGCTCGGGTGCCGCCTCAGGCTCCGGCGCGGGCCTGGCCGGCGACTCGGGGGACGGCTGCTGCTGCGGGACGGTCCACTGCTGGGTGGTGTCGACGGCCGCGGGCTGCTGCCCCGTGTCGTATCCGTAGCCGTGTCCGTCGTAGCCGTAGCCCTGCCCTGCCCGGGTCTGCTGCTGCTGGGGCGCCTGGGCGTAGGGGTCGTACGACTGGGGCTGTGCGGTGCCCTGCTGCTGGTACTCCGCGTACGGGTCGTACCCGTATCCCTGCTCGCCGCCCTGCTGCTGAGCATGATGCTGCTGCGGGGTGTGCTGTTGCTGAGGGTGCTGCGGCTGCTGCTGCGCGTAAGGGTCGTACTGCTGGGGCTGCTGGTAGACCGGCTGCCCGTACTCGTCGTAGCCGATGATCTGCGGCTGCTGGTAGTACGGGTCGTAAGGATTCTGCTGGTCGTTCACCGGTGCCCCTCTCCGTGGCTCATGTGCCGCGGTACAACTGGCGCTTGTCGATGTAGCGCACCACACCGTCCGGCACCAGGTACCAGACCGGATCGCCCTTCACGACTCTCGCACGGCAGTCGGTCGAGGAAATCGCCAGCGCCGGAATCTCCACCAGGGAGACCCCGCCCTCGGGCAGCCCGTCGTCCGTCAGATCGTGCCCCGGCCGGGTCACTCCGATGAAATGGGCGAGCGAGAACAACTCGGAGGCGTCGCGCCACCCGAGGATCTGGGAGAGGGCGTCGGCGCCGGTGATGAAGAACAGGTCCGCGTCGGCGTTGAGATTGCTCAGATCCCGCAGGGTGTCGATCGTGTACGTCGGCCCCGGCCGGTCGATGTCGATCCGGCTCACGGAGAACTGAGGGTTGGACGCCGTGGCGATGACCGTCATGAGGTAGCGGTCCTCGGGCGGGGACACCACCTTGTGACCCTTCTGCCACGGCTGTCCGGTCGGCACGAAGACGACTTCGTCCAGATGGAACAGGGAGGCCACCTCACTGGCGGCCACCAGGTGTCCGTGGTGGATCGGGTCGAAGGTCCCGCCCATGACGCCGAGTCGACGCCTGCCGGAACCGGAACCCGCGGCCACTTCCTGCTCTCCCATGCGTGCAGAGCCTACTGGCACCTCCGGCCGGCCAGGCCTCAGCGGTCGCGGTTGAAGCGGGTGGTGATCCACAGCAGCAGAAGCAGCGCGAGGAAGGCGCCGCCACCGGTGAGGTAGGGACTGAGGCTCTCGTGGTTGCCGCTGTGCTCGGCGCCCTCGGCGAGAGTGACCAGGTTGGCGGCGGTGCTGGCGAGGCTCATCTTCAGCAGGACCCTTATCGATCGGGAGTCGGAGCTCGGGATTCGGAAGAAACAGGGGAACAGCGGGGACGTCGGAAACGGAGCGAAGAGACGTCGAGCACATCGTATGCGGGCCACCCGGGCACGCTCACGCCGACTCAGTCGTTGACCGTGTCGTCGGCGCCGTTTCCGCGGTAGCCGCGCAACAGGAACCAGGCGAGCAGCGCGGCTCCGACGATCGACGCGATCAGGGCCACGCGCAGGGTGTTGCCCAGTCCCTGCTGCCCGGCCGCTGTGGCGAGCAGTGCGGTGGGGTCAGGCATGCGGGGTGCACACCTGACTCCGAAGTTGTCCACAGCCCCCGGCACACGGTAGTCCCAGCACCTACGCTGGGGTCCGTCAGGGGGACGAGCGAACGATTCGCGGACCATCAGGTCAACAGGGGGCTTGAATGACCGAAAGCAATCACGAGAACGTGCCGAGCCGGCAGCGCAAGCGCTTCCCGGGCATCTCTTCTCGGGCGTACGAACATCCCGCGGACCGCTCCGCGCTGGTCGCCCTGCGCAAGCTGAGCGGCTTCGACACCGTCTTCAAGGCACTGAGCGGACTTCTGCCGGAGCGCAGCCTGCGGCTGCTGTTCCTCTCCGACTCGGTGCGGGTGAGCGACGCCCAGTTCGCCCACCTCAACACGATGCTGCGGGACGCCTGCTACATCCTGGACCTGGAGAAGGTCCCGGCGATGTATGTGGCACAGGACCCGAAGCCCAATGCCATGTGCATCGGACTGGACGAGCCGATCATCGTGGTGACCACCGGTCTGGTGGAACTGCTGGACGAGGAGGAGATGCGGGCGGTCGTGGGCCACGAGGTGGGCCATGCCCTCTCCGGCCACTCCGTGTACCGCACGATCCTGCTGTTCCTCACGGGTCTGGCACTGAAGGTCGCGTGGATCCCGCTCGGCAATGTGGCGATCATGGCGATCGTGACCGCGCTGCGCGAATGGTTCCGCAAGTCGGAGCTGTCCGCCGACCGCGCGGGACTGCTGGTCGGCCAGGACCTTCAGGCGTCGATGCGCGGCCTGATGAAGATCGCCGGTGGCAACCATCTGCACGAGATGAACGTCGACGCGTTCCTCCAGCAGGCCGAGGAGTACGAGGCGGGCGGCGACCTGCGCGACTCCGTGCTCAAGATTCTGAATGTGCTGCCCCGGTCGCACCCCTTCACCACGGTCCGCGCGGCCGAGCTGAAGAAGTGGGCCGAGAGCCGCGACTACCAGCGGATCATGGACGGCCACTACACGCGGCGCGACGAGGACAAGGACACCTCGGTCACCGACTCGTTCCGTGAGTCCGCTTCGCACTACGCGGACACGGTGCGCACGAGCAAGGATCCGCTGATGAAGCTGGTCGGCGACATAGCCGGCGGCGCGGGTGACCTGGGCGGGAAGCTCCGCGACAAGTTCACCGGGGCGAACGGCTCGGGCGGCGGCTCGGGTTCGAGCGGCACCAAGGACACCGGCACCGGCGGCACCGGGGCCTGAGCCGCAGTCGGAGTCGGAGTCGGAGTCGGCCGAGGGGGGCACCGGGGTCGCGCGAGCGGGGTGCCGGGGGCGAGGGCCGGGGCGGACGGGCACCGGGCCGGAGCAGGGACCGGCGTCCGGACCTGTCTCCGCAGACGGGCCCGCGCCCCGGCGGGCCCTTGGACGGATACCTGGAGCCGGTGCCCGGAGCCGGTGCCTGGAGTCGAGCCCTGGAGAGCGGGCGCCTAAAGCCCGATACCTGTGCCGTGTCGGCCCTTAGAGCCGGTGCCCGGAGTCGAGCCGGCCCCATGAGCCGGCCGCCTGGAACCCGGCCGGTACCCGGAGCCGTGCGGCCCCGGAGAGCGGGTGCCTCGGCCGGTACCCGGGCCGGTACCTGGAGCCCAGTCGGCCCTCGGAACCCGTCGTGCGGCCGCAGCCCTCTCACTGCCCGGGGCGGGCTGCACGCCCTCAGGGGGTGGGCTGGGCGCTCGGTGACAGGGAGCCGCACAGGGCCGTAGTGGTCTGGCCCGTCGCGTACGGGTCCGTGCCCGCCGGGACGCCAGCGGTGGCCCGCTGTCCGGCGAGCAGCGGCCTCAGCGTGCCGGAGACGTCGTCCGAGCAGGCCTGCGGTCCCGCCTGGACGGAGCTGACCATCAGCTCCGCGCGGTGCTGACGCAGGTCGTCACGGTCGAAGCGCAGGCGCAGCTCGCGGCGGACGGTGAACAGCGAGGCCTCGCCGGCCTTCGCGCCGTTCGCCACCGCCGGGCGCAGCGCGTAGGCGAAGGTGTGGTCCGACGTCACCTCCAGGGCGTCGGGTCCCACCTCGGCTATCCGCAGAGTGCCCCGGACCCGCACCTCGGGGTCGGCCAGGGCGACCTTCGCCGGGTCGAAGCGCACCAGCCAGCCGGTGGCGGCGTGGTGGCCGTCGGCGACCGGCGTGGACATGCTCCGGTCGAACTGCACCTGCTGGTCGGGGTCGAGCAGCAGTCGCACCGGTCGCACCGCGCCGCCCGTCAGGACGTCGGGATCCAGCGAGGACTGCACCAGGTAGTCCTTCGCGATGGTCAGCGCGCTCATCACCTGGCTCTCCGAGAAGTTTCTGGTGGGCCTGGCTCCCGGGAAGTTGATGCCGGAGGCGCCGACGCGGAAGTGCGCGGCGGGGCTGCGGGCGAAGAGCTGCGCGGGGTCGCCCCCGGGGACCGGCCCCTGGGGCGCGAGCGGGATGACGGCGATGCGCAGGGGCTCGGCCTGCTTCGTCGCGGGCGTTTGATACGGATGCCGCACGCCCAGGTAGACGGCGGTTCCGAAGGCGATGGCGACCAGAAGGAGGAGCACCAGGAACTGTTTGGAGCCGCTTCTGCGCGACCAGCCGGGCAGGCTGCGCACAGCGCGTGCGTGATCGGCCATCCGCTCCTGCGCGGAGTACTCCTGAAGCCGCGCAGCTCGTACGAACGATTCGTCGAAGACGACGGACCGGTACTCGTCCTCTCCACCGCCGGGGCGCCCCTCGGGTGTCCCCTCGGGCGGGTCTCCGCGACCAGCCATACTTTCAGGGTAGGTCTGCCGGGCCGTCAGTAAACGCGCTGCCGCTCGACAAACCATGACGAGTTCCCACTCGACCGTTCAGGTGACCACCCCGGGTGATCAGCCGCTGGTCAGCGGCTGGTCAGCGGCTGGTCAGGGAGTGCGGGGACCGGCGGACACCCCGGGCACCGAATATTCGGCGGAGGCGGACGGGCTGCCTACGCGGTCCCCGACGGAGCCGTTCGACGGGGTCGCGTCGACGCCGGTCGTGGCGGGCGGAGGAACCTGGTCCTGGCGGTTGCCCGAGGCGCCCCGGTAGACGGCCGTGAAGGCGAGGGCGACCATCCCTATGCCCATCAGCAGCGCGAGGAGCCAGGCGACCGGACGGTGCCAGCGGGCGCTGCCCCGGTAGGGGCGCAGGGCCCCTCCGTGTCTGCCGTAGGGGCCGGTCTCCTCGTCGAAGTCTCGGGCGTCGTCGTCGTAGCCGTACTCACGGCTGTAGGGGCTGTACCCGTCGTCGTAGAACTCTTCGTCGGGATGGCCCATCCCCGATCCGGCGCGGGCGGCCTCTGCCTCGGCGCGGGCCTGGGCGGCGGCCAGAAGCCGCTCGACGGCGGTTGGTTCATGGATCTGCGCGCCCCTGACGAAGTCCTCGTCGAACACCACGGAGGCGAAGTCCTCGTCCGCGCCTCCGCGGTCGTCGTCGGGCTCCCAGCCGTCCGGGAACGGCCTGCCCCCCACGTCGTCCGGCACGGAATCAGAGTAGACCTGGCCGGTCGGTTTGGGCAGGCGGAAGGGAAAGGTTCCCCACCGCGGGGACGCACCGCCCGGGCGACGACAGACCGCTTCCGATTACCGCGTGTGACCGTCTCCGGTGACGATGTACTTGGTCGAGGTCAGCTCCGGAAGCCCCATCGGGCCGCGGGCGTGCAGTTTCTGGGTGGAGATGCCGATCTCCGCGCCGAAGCCGAACTGGCCACCGTCCGTGAACCGGGTGGACGCGTTCACGGCGACCGTCGTCGAGTCGACCAACTGGGTGAACCGGCGTGCGGCGGCCTGCGAGGTGGTCACGATCGCCTCGGTGTGCCCGGAGGACCACAGCCGGATGTGCCCGACGGCCGCGTCCAGGGAGTCGACGACCGCCGCCGCGATGTCGTACGAGAGGTACTCGGTCTCCCAGTCCTCGGTCGTCGCGGGCACCACCTTGGCCTTGGTGACGTCGGCGTACTCCAGCACCCGGTCGTCCCCGTGCACGGTCACGCCCGCCTCGGCCAGCGCCTCCAGGGCGCGGGGCAGAAAGGCGTCCGCGACGTCCTGGTGGACCAGGAGGGTCTCGGCGGCGTTGCAGACGCTCGGCCGCTGCGCCTTGGAGTTGATGAGGATGTCGACGGCCATGTCGAGGTCGGTCTCGGCGTCCACGTACACATGGCAGTTGCCGGTTCCGGTCTCGATGACGGGGACCGTGGACTCCTCGACGACGGTACGGATCAGACCGGCGCCCCCGCGCGGGATCAGCACGTCCACCAGACCGCGGGCCCGCATCAACTCCGTGACGGAGTCGCGTGATGCGCCGGGCACGAGCTGCACCGCGTCGGCGGGCAGCCCCGAGCCGCCGACCGCGTCCCGCAGGACGCGCACCAGCGCGGTGTTGGAGGAGATGGCGGAGGACGAGCCTCGCAGCAGGACGGCGTTGCCGGACTTGAGGCAGAGGGCGGCGGCGTCGACGGTGACGTTGGGCCGGGCCTCGTAGATGATCCCGACGACTCCCAGGGGGACGCGGACCTGACGCAGGTCGATGCCGTTGGGCAGGGTCGAGCCGCGGACCACCTCGCCGACGGGGTCGGGCAGCGCCGCGACATCGCGTACGTCGGCGGCGATCGCGCGCACCCGCTCGGGGGTGAGGGTGAGCCGGTCGATGACCGACTCGGCGGTGCCGGCCTCGCGGGCGCGGGCGACGTCCTCCGCGTTGGCCTCGACGATCTCGGCGGTCCTCACCT
This sequence comes from Streptomyces sp. NPDC096193, assembly GCF_040302905.1. Classification (NCBI taxonomy): domain Bacteria; kingdom Bacillati; phylum Actinomycetota; class Actinomycetes; order Kitasatosporales; family Streptomycetaceae; genus Streptomyces; species Streptomyces sp. NPDC096193. The sequence continues at coordinate 104,643 of NZ_JBEOSJ010000006.1, forward strand.
CGAGGGCGTCCGCGATCGCCAGCAGCGCGTCGTCCTTCGCCGAACGCGGCAGCGGGGCGAGGTCGGCGGCGGCGCCGCGTGCCCGGTAGGCGGTCTTGGCGACCGGGGAGAGGTTGTCGTACGGCGAGAGCGGCGAGGACGTCGTCATACCCGCAGGGTAGTGCGCCCGCCGTCGCCGTCCGGCACGTATTCCGCACTGCGAGACAGAACGTCCGAAACCCCGTACGGCCCGGCACGGAGCACGGCCCCGAGCCGTGTGGGCCCGGAGCCTGCCGTCCCCGCGGTGTGCGAGGCCCGGATCCCGGCGCACCGTGTCCCGGGCACGCACCGCATCCCGGCACGCACCCGCCACCCTCATGCACCCGCCGTCGCACCGCGCCCTGACCGGCACGGTCGGGAAGCATCAGAAGGGATGGACCCCCACCGGGGCAGCCGGCGGCGGGCCGTAGCCTTCCGCGATCCGCTGGTGGTAGGTCTGGCGGTCGATGACCTCCAGGCCGACGATCTCCCACGGTGGCAGCCTGGCGCTCGACCGGTGCTCGCCCCACAGCCGCAGCGCCACCGCGGCGGCGTCGTGCAGGTCCCGCGCCTCCTCCCAGTAGCGGATCTCGGCGTGGTCGTTGGCGTAGCGGCTGGTCAGCAGGAACGGATGGTCGTGCGCGAGCTGTTCGAGACCGCGTCGGACCTCCTTCAGCGGGGCTTCCGCACCCGAGACGCTGAGGGTGATGTGCCACAGCTTCGACTGCTCGCGGTCCTCGGCCCGGGAGTCCGACTCCGCCTGCGGGCCGGCGGACAGCTCCGCCGTCTCCTCGGCGTCGTCGAAGTCGGCGCCCGCCTCGACGCTCGTCAGGGTCCGTTCCTCGCCCACAGCCCTCCGGGCATGGGGGACGCCCCCGGTCCCTCGGGGCACATCCCCTGGGCGCGCTCGTCTCACGGGCGGCCTCCTGTTGCATGTGTCGTCCTGCAGTACCCCGTCATTCCCCCGCAACAAAGTTGACCAGTCCCGGGCGGAACGTGGGGCCCTTTTGGTGAAGGTCTCTGCCGGATGGCTGGACTTTCAGCCGTTTCAGGGGTGCAGGACGACCAGATCGTCCCTGTGTACGACTTCTCTCTCGTATGCCGGACCGAGCTCTCTCGCGAGTTCGCGGGTGGACCGGCCGAGGAGCTGGGGGATCTCCTTGGCGTCGAAGTTGACCAGTCCGCGGGCCACGGCACGGCCCTCGGCGTCCCGCAGTTCGACCGGGTCCCCGGCGCTGAACTCGCCCTCGACGGCGGCGATTCCGGCCGGCAGAAGGGACTTCCTGCCGTGCACGACGGCCGTGACCGCGCCGTCGTCCAGGATCAGGGCGCCCTGCGGGGTCGAGGCGTGGGCGAGCCAGAGCAGCCGGTCCGCCGAGCGTCGCCCGGTGCTGTGGAAGTACGTCCCGGTGCCGCGGCCCGCGAGGGCGTCCGCGGCCCGGACGGCGGACGTGAGGACGACGGGGACCCCGGCCGCCGCGGCGATCCTCGCCGCCTCGACCTTGGTGACCATGCCGCCCGTGCCCACCCCGGCCTTGCCGGCCGAGCCGATCTGGACGTGCTCGATGTCGGCGGGGCCGTGCACCTCGTCGATGCGCGCGGTGCCGGGCCGGGAGGGGTCTCCGTCGTAGAGACCCTCGACGTCCGACAGGAGCACGAGCAGGTCGGCGCGGACGAGATGGGCGACGAGTGCGGCGAGGCGGTCGTTGTCGCCGAAGCGGATCTCGTCGGTGGCGACGGTGTCGTTCTCGTTGACCACCGGGACGGCGCCCATGGCGAGAAGCTGGTCCAGGGTGCGGTAGGCGTTGCGGTAATGGGCTCGCCTGCTGGTGTCGTCGCTGGTGAGCAGCACCTGCCCGACGCGTACGCCGTAGCGCGCGAAGGAGGCGGTGTAGCGGGCGACCAGCAGTCCCTGGCCGACGCTGGCGGCCGCCTGCTGGCGCGCCAGGTCCTTGGGACGGCGGACGAGACCCAGGGGCGCGAGGCCGGCAGCGATGGCTCCGGAGGAGACCAGCACGATCTCCTTCTCGCCCGCGCCGCGGACCGTGGCGAGCACGTCGACGAGCGCGTCGACGCGGTCGGCGTCCAGTCCGCCGGACGCGGTGGTCAGCGAGGACGAACCGACCTTGACGACGATTCTGCGGGCCTGCGTTACCTGTTGTCTTGCCACTGTCACACGCCGAATCTATGTCAGGCCTCGCGAGGGGTGCCTGTCCATTTCACCCGCTGGACAGGCGCCGGGACCGCCGGCGGGCCGGTGAACGCGCGGAGCCCGTACGGCGTGGTGCCGTACGGGCTCCGCGGACGGATCGTGCGCGGCGTCAGCGCACCACGGACGCCTCGGACGCCTCGGTGTCGACGGACTCGCTGTCGGAGTCCGACTCACGGTCGAGTTCGCCCAGCAGCTGTCCTCCGATGCGCTGCTCCACCCCGAGGTTGCGCGCCTCCGCGCCGGCCTGGAGCGTGCGCAGCGCGGAGTTGAAGCGCTGCATGGAGGTGGGGTGGTCGGGGCCGAGGAGGTACTCCTTCAGCTCCTGGCGGGCACCCGCCAGCAGGTCGAACTCGGGGGACGTCACGGCGTCCAGGAGTTCATTGAGCTCCTCCGCGCTGTTGGAGAGGATCACGGCGGCCCGGGCGGCGGTGTTCTGCCGCTTGAACTCGTCGACGCCCAGCTCGGCGGAGTCGGTGACGGCATAGGGCTTGCCGCTCGCCATGAAGTCCGAGACCACGCTGGAGATGTCGGAGACCATCGCGTCGGCCTCGTTGAAGCAGTCGTACAGCTTCGGCTCGGAGCCGGTGACGACGCGGTGCTCCCACCAGCCGAAGGAGCGCCAGTAGGCGTCGTTCCACTCGGCGCGCAGCCGCTTGATCTCTTCGAGGCGTACCGGGTCGGCGAGCGAGACCCGGGACACCTCCGACTCGTCCCCGCCGGCCCGGCCGGGCTTGGCGAGGCTGTTCAACTCGGCGGCGATGCGGGTCAGATCGGCCTGGGCCGCGGCGTGCTCCGACTTGGCGTCGGCGGCCTGCGCCGCCCAGCGGGGGTCGGTGGCGCGCTCGACGGCGGCGGCCCGCACCATCGCGGTGATCCGCTCGTGGACGGCCCTGGCCTTCTTGTTGCGGATGCCGGTGAAGGGATGCGGCTTGTAGACGACGCGTACCGGCTTCTCGGCCTCCAGCAGACGGCGGACGATGTTCTCGCCGGCGAGCAGCAGGGAGGTGTTGCCCGGGTTGTCGTCCCAGCCCTCCCAGGTGGGGGCGTACAGAACGGTCGGGATGGGGTTCCTGGCCGCGCCGGTCCAGCTCTGGATGGGGGCCAGTTGCGGGCGCCCGACCTCGACGATGTCCTCGTCGCGCACGCCGACGTCGGCGAGTGCGTACCGGTCGCGGCCGGCGCGGCCGGCCGTCCAGACCTCGTCGTACACCTTGCTGAACGGGTTGACGCTGGCCAGCTTGTCGCTGTCGCCGTGTCCGATGAAGACGTGCTTCATGGTGGGGACGCGCAGCAGGTGGATGTTCTTGCCGACGTTGGCCGGGTAGAGCGCGACGCGGACCGTGGAGAGGTCCAGGTTCATCAGATGCATACCGCCGGGGACGCAGATGACCGGGACGGCGGTCACGTTGAGCTTGGAGACCAGGCTGCGCTCGCGCATGAGGATCAGCGGCCGGCCGTCGACCTGCTCCATCGTGTCGAGCCACATGTTGATCTGGTACGCGGACTCGTCCGAGCCGGAGAAGTACAGGACGACCGTGGGGCGGTACTCGAGCAGCCAGGCGCTCACGGCCTTGAGCACGGCGGGGGCGCCGGGGACTCGGCGGTGGCGGCGCAGGTAGGGCGCGAGCGCCGCGGTGTAGAGCACGCCGAGGAGCAGGGTGGCGGCGACGCCCGCGTAGCCGATGGCGTCCTTGCCGGACACGGCCGCGATCAGCACACCGGCCATGGCGGGGATGTCGAGGTGGAGCATCTTCTCGCCGGAGCGGCGCAGGAGCGCCTTCGGCGGGGCGTCCGGGATGCGTACGGTGCCCAGGTCGACGTTGCGCGTGACGACCGGCATCGTGCGGCGCAGGCGGATCAGCGTCGCGAGAGCTCCGTGGGGCGCCTGGAGGCCGTAGAAGATGAGGAAACCGGCGATGGCGGTGTAGAAGAGCGGGGTCTCCGCGAGGCCCTCACGGGCGAGCAGCAGGACCAGCAGCAACTGGCGCAGCAGGAAGCGGATCGGCAGGCCGACCCGGACCTTGCTGAGGCGGTTGACCAGGTAGCTGCCCTTCTGGTGCAGATACCAGTCCGCCGCGTAGGTCACGGCACCCGCGACCGCGAAGAGCCAGATGCTCGGGACGAGAGCCGCGAGCATGACGCACGGATAGGCGAGTCCCATCAGAGCTGCCGCGGCCAGCTCTGACCTGCTGCCCACGCGTGCCAGACGAATGGCGGTCGAAATCACGAAGAACCTGCTCCAAGGGGTGCCGGTTGATCCTTTTTGCGGGAATTGTGAAGTCACGGCTTCACAAAGTCGAGCTTCCGCATTGCGCGTCGCGGCGGATAACGAAAGCCCGATAAATGCTTTAACGATGGATTATTACATATCTCCCTCGCGGTCCAGGACCGCCGCGAGTGCCTGCTCGAAGCCCGAGGCCTCGCTCGCCTCGCGGGTCGGATCCTGCTGCCGCACATCGATCACATGGCCGGTCAGCTCGGAGAGCAGAACGTCCAGGGAGGTCCTCGCCACCGCTTCGGAGGAGAGGAGAGAGCCGTCGGGTTCGACGCCGAAGGCCTTGGTGCGCATCGGGGTCGCGGTGCGCTCGGGGTTGACGCAATTCACCCGGATTCCGTCGTTCGCCCACTCGTCCGAGAGCGCCTGGGTGAGATTCACCATCGCGGCCTTCGTGGAGGAGTAAAGGCTGTACTCGGCGCGACCGCGTGTATAGCTGGAGGAGGTGTAGAGCAGCAGCTGCCCCTTCGTCTCCGCCAGGTACTTGTAAGAAGCACGGGCAATCTGCACGGGTGCCAGGTAATTGACGTTCAGCGCTTCGCGGATGGTGCTGTTGTCCGTCTCCGCGAGCTTGCCGATACGCAGCACGCCCGCGGTGTTGATGACGTAGTCGATACGGCCGCTCTCGGAGTACGCCTTCGACAATGCGTCGTCGACGTGCTCCGGGTTCTCGACATGCGTGCCGGTGGTGGAGCGGCCCAGCGCATAGACGTTGGCGCCGTACTTCTTCGCCAGTTCGGCGATGTCCGCGCCGATCCCGTACGAACCACCGAAGACCACCAGCGTGCGGCCGGCGAGCAGTTCGCGGTACGCGGCCTCGTCGGCCTGGCGGGGGGCGGCCGTCGAGGCCAGCTGGAACAGCTTGTCGGCGATGAAGACGTCGACCGGCTGCGTCACCTTCATGTTGTACTCGTCGCCCGCGACCACATGGATCGGGACGTCGGGGAGATAGCGCAGGACCACCGAACAGTCGTCGGTGGCCTGGAAGTTGGGGTCGCCCGCCGCGACCTCGTAGGCCTTGCGGATCGTCGACAGCTTGAAGGCCTGCGGCGTCTGGCCGCGGCGCAGCCGTGAACGGTCCGGCACGTCCGTGATGAACTCGCCGTCCTCGCCGTGGGTGCGGGTGACGATGATGGTGTCCGCGGAGGGGATGGCGACATCGACGGCCTGATAGCGGTCGAGCGCGTCGACGCAGTCCTGGATCACTCGCTGTGACAGAAGCGGACGGACAGCGTCATGGAAGAGGACGTTGCGGTCCTCGCCCTCGGCAAGTCCCTCGCTCAGCGCGGCGATGGCGCGCTCGGTCGTCTCGTTGCGGGTCGAACCGCCCTCGATGACCCTGGCCACCTTGGTCAGCCCGGCCTTGGCGATGATCTTCTCGACATCGGGCACGAAACCCGGTGCCATCAGGACGATCACGTCGTCGATGGAGTCGGCCTGCTCGAAGGACGAGAGTGTGTGCTCGATGACAGCCTTGCCTGCGATCTTCAGCAGCTGCTTCGGGATCGACAGACCCACACGCTGGCCGGTGCCACCGGCGAGCACAACGGCTGTGGTGCGGGGTTTGGCTACGTGCGGCACAGACACAGGGACGACCTACCTTGAGGTGAGTGGGGGACGGGGCCGATCGTCGCACTCTCCGTGACCGTCCCGCAAGGCGGACGACCAGCACCCCACACCTCGGCGAAACGCGGTGTTCACCCCGTGGCCAGGGAAATGACTCATGCTTGCCCCGCCCACGGGGTGACTGACACCACAAAGGTCACGATGGGCGCTTCGCTACCCGATCGGTTTGTCCACAACATTCAGGACGAGCTCGTTGGCGGCGCTGTAGAAGACCTTGACGGTGACCTTTTCCCGCGGCCCGACACCGAGTTTGCGTACCATCGACCGCAATACTGTCAGAGATCTCTTCTTCAGCACTTCGATGCCGGGATAGGGGAAGAGAGATCCCTTTTCCACGACATCGTCGAGAATGCGGGCCAGCCGGGCCGGCTCGGCAGCAGGCGAATACCGCAGCCACAGATCCCACACATCGTGCGCGTCGGCCTGCCGGGCCACCGGCTCGGCGACCGGCACGGTGACCCGGAATCCGTCCGCGCCCTCGCGGACGGCGTCGAAGGACAGCTCGAGGGCGTTCTTTCCGCGACGGCGCATGAGCAGGACCGGTGCGCCGTCCGGTACACCCTCACCGAGCAGCCGGCCGTCGATCGTGAACGTCCGCCCGGAGACCCGGATGCCGGCGACCTCCGCGTGGACGGGCCGCGACCAGGAGCGCAGCGACAGCGATCCGTGCCTGACACAGGGGACGAGCTGGCGCACGGCCTTCCCGGGCGCCACACGGTCGGCGGCCCGCATGGCTCCGCGCTGGTCGACGGCGCGCGCCGAGAGCGCCACCCGCTCCCCGTGCTCCCGCTCCGCGTGGCAGGTCCACACCCCTTCCGCGAACTCCTCGTCCGCGGGAACGGTTGCCCGTCCCTCCTTGTCGAAGGGGTGGACACGGTCGGCCACCGCCGCGTCGGGGTGGCTGCACACGAGCCGCAGCGCACCGCCGCCGGGCAGGACCGGACCGCCGTAACCGTGTGCGTTTCGTGGAAGGAGCGTGACGACCAGACCGCCGTCATCGGTCACGACGCAGTCGGCGACCGGGGCGAACTCCCCCTCGTCCGCCGCTTCCCGGGCCGCGGCATGGGCGGTGCCGCGCGAGGCCGTCGTCGCGCCGAGTTCGGCGAACAGTTCCTCGTACTGCTTGGCCACCGGACCGGGATCGAAGCGCCGGGCGTTGCGGCGGGCCGCCGCGCCCATCCGCCGGCGCAGGTCCTCGTCGTCGATGAGGCGCAGAAGGGCGGTCGCGACGGCGTCGGCGTCGCCGACCGGAACGAGGAACCCGTCGACCCCGTCGGCGATGATCTCGCGCGGACCGTAGTCGCAGTCGGTGCTCACCACCGGCAGTCCGCAGCGCATGGCCTCCACGAGCGTCATGCCGAAGGACTCGTGACGGGAGGTGGAAACGGCGATCGCGCCCTTCGCCCACTCCGGTTCGATGGGTGAGCGCGGGCCCATGAGGTGGACGCTGTTGTAGAGGCCGAGTTCGTCGATGCGGCGGCGCAGCCGGTCCTTCTCCTTGCCCCAGCCGCAGATGCGCAGCGTCCAGTCCGGGCGGACCGCCGCGACCTTGCCGAACGCCTCGATCAGGACGTGGTACTGCTTCTCCGAGGCCAGCCGCCCCGCCGCGACGACCGTCCTCCCCGAGGTGTCGGACGGCACGACGACCGGTTCTGGCACGCTGTTGGGAATGGACAGCACCCGGGTGTCCGGCAGCGGCATCTGTTCCCGGTAGGAGGCGGCGTCACCCTCGGAGACCGTCACAAAGGCGTCGAGCCGGGTGAGGTAGGGGTACATCTCGGCGCGCAGCGCGGGCTTGTGATGGTTGTGCGACAGGTGCTCCTGGCCGATGAGCACGGCGCGCTCCGGTCCGAACTGCGCGATGTAGGCGGTCAGTCCGGGCCGGGTGGAGATGATCACGTCCGCGTCGGAGGCGACGTAGTGCTCACGCACCCGCTCGTCGGTGAGCCGACTGTACTCCTTCTGCCGCGCGTCGGTGGCGGGATACAACTCGGCCGGCTGGAGGTGGAGCGGGTGCCTGAGCTCGCTGGTGGGCGAGGCCGGGCGGGTGTCCACCAGCGGTACGACGTCGATGCGCGGGTCGATGGCGAAGAGCGGTGCGTCGCGGTGCCGGAACACCGAGACGATCTCGATCTCGTGCCGGTCGGCGAGTTCCTCCGCCAGATTCAGGGTCGTGCGGATGGTTCCGCCGATCCCGTAAATCGTATGGATGAGGAAAGAAATCTTCACCGTCGCTCCGTTCGGTCTGCTGGGGCTCTTCACCCCACCCCCGCATGGAAGACGATCACTTCGGGCAGGAGGTTGTTTCGCACCATGCACCGAAAATGATCCGGTTCGTCGGAGCCATCAACCTCCCGCCACACCGTCGCGGGGTACAGAAAGAACGACCGGCCGACAGGCCGGGAGCGGGGGAACCCGGCAAGCCTGGACGGGGGCGCGAACCCCGCGGCCAGGACCGGTGAACCCGTCGGCCTAGAACGGGTGGAACTCGTCGTACTCCCGCTGCGGGTCGTCGCGCTCGGCGTCCCGGTCCTTACGGCGCTGAGCCGCGGGTCGGGGCGTGTCGAGGCGGTGGTCCTCACCGCGGCGGCCGAGCATCTCGGCGCCCGCCATCACGGTGGGCTCCCAGTCGAAGACCACGGCGTTGTCCTCAGGGCCGATGGCGACGCCGTCGCCCGCCCGGGCACCGGCCTTCATCAGCTGCTCCTCGACACCGAGGCGGTTGAGGCGGTCGGCGAGGTAGCCGACGGCCTCGTCGTTGCTGAAATCGGTCTGGCGGACCCAGCGCTCCGGCTTCTCGCCGCGCACCCGGAACAGGCCCTCGTCCTCGCGGACGACCGTGAAGCCCGAGTCGTCGACGGCCTTTGGGCGGATGACGATGCGGGTCGCCTCCTCGACCGGCTTGGCCGCGCGCGCCTCGGCGACGATCTCGGCCAGGGCGAAGGACAGCTCCTTCAGACCGGTCCGCGCCACGGCCGACGCCTCCAGGACGCGGTAGCCGCGGGCCTCCAGATCCGGGCGGATCATGTCGGCGAGGTCCTGGCCGTCGGGAATGTCGATCTTGTTGAGGACGACGATCCGCGGACGGTCGTCCAGGCCGCCGTACTGGCGCAGTTCGTCCTCGATCACATCGAGGTCCGAGACCGGGTCGCGGTCGGACTCCAGCGTCGCGGTGTCCAGCACGTGCACCAGCACGGAGCAGCGCTCCACATGGCGCAGGAACTCCAGGCCGAGGCCCTTGCCCTGGCTGGCCCCGGGGATCAGGCCGGGCACATCCGCGATGGTGTAGACGGTCGATCCGGCGGTGACGACACCGAGGTTCGGGACGAGCGTGGTGAAGGGGTAGTCCGCGATCTTCGGCTTGGCGGCGCTGAGCACCGAGATCAGCGAGGACTTACCGGCGCTCGGGTAGCCGACGAGCGCCACATCGGCGACGGTCTTGAGTTCCATGACGACGTCACGGGCCTCGCCGGGCTCGCCGAGCAGCGCGAAACCGGGCGCCTTGCGGCGGGCGGAGGCGAGCGCCGCGTTGCCGAGGCCGCCGCGGCCGCCCTGGCCCGCGACGAACGTGGTGCCCTGTCCGACGAGGTCGGCGAGGACGGTGCCGTCCTTGTCGAGGATGACGGTGCCGTCCGGTACGGGCAGGACCAGGTCCTGGCCGTCCTTGCCGGAACGGTTGTCACCGGCGCCGGGCTGGCCGTTGGTGGCCTTGCGGTGCGGACTGTGGTGGTAGTCGAGCAGCGTGGTCACCGACTGGTCGACGACCAGGATGACGTCACCGCCACGGCCGCCGTTGCCGCCGTCGGGTCCGCCGAGCGGCTTGAACTTCTCCCGGTGAACGGAGGCGCAGCCGTGGCCTCCGTTACCCGCGGCGACATGCAGTTCGACGCGGTCCACGAAGGTGGTCATGGGTGTGCCTCCAGATACGGAAATGTCAGAGAGTACTCAAATGTCTTACTCATAACGCAGCAGAGGCGGACCCGCTTCCCGTGGGGGAAGTGAGGTCCGCCTCCGCAGAAACCGCTCTACAGCAGCCGAATTAGACGGCGACCGGAACGATGTTCACGACCTTGCGGCCACGGTGGGTGCCGAACTGCACCGCACCGGCGTCCAGCGCGAACAGCGTGTCGTCGCTGCCGCGGCCGACGCCCGTGCCCGGGTGGAAGTGGGTGCCGCGCTGGCGGACCAGGATTTCACCGGCGTTGACGACCTGACCGCCGAAGCGCTTCACGCCGAGCCGCTGAGCATTGGAGTCGCGCCCGTTCCGAGTGGACGATGCGCCCTTCTTGTGTGCCATCTCTCCTCAGTCCCTTACTTCGCAGCCGTGGGGATGCCGGTGACCTTGATCGCCGTGTACTGCTGACGGTGACCCTGGCGACGGCGGTAGCCGGTCTTGTTCTTGTAGCGAAGGATGTCGATCTTCGCGCCCTTGTGGTGGTCCACGACCTCGGCCGTGACCTTGATACCGGCCAGCACCCACGGGTCGCTGGTGACAGCGTCGCCGTCGACAACGAGCAGGGTCGAGAGCTCGACCGTGTCGCCAACCTTGGCCGTGGGAATCTTGTCAACCTCAACGATGTCGTCGACAGCAACCTTGTGCTGGCGACCACCGCTGCGCACGATGGCGTACACGCGGATCTCTCTCTCACTCGGAACGGCCCCCTGATGCCAGCCGCTCACACAGGCCGGGGCCTGCGACGATCCGGAAGGACGAGCGGCCTCTCCCGGGCGGCGAACGCCATCGGGAGGAAGTTGCTCAGGGGTAGGTGCGTACGGAAACACACCGAGGGACAAGGTTACGGGCCGCGCTGCGGAGGGTCAAACCGGGTCCGGACCGCCCGCTCCGGCCTCTGCCGGGCCACCACCGCGGCCCACCACTGCGGCCCCCTCCTCATGCCGGAGGTCCGCCGTGCCCCTCTCCGGTGGATCTGGTGGATGTCCGCCCCTGCCTGTTCAATGTTCGCTCGTGCCCCTGCGCTCCCTCATCTCCATGCCTCGCATGCTCCGCCACGGCTCCTCCGTGGGCGCCGATCTGCCACCCGACGAGGCCGTGACCGTCGGCGCCGCCACCGACCCCGCGCTGCGGGCCGCGCTGGTCGCGGCCGGCGCCGGTGACGCCGGCCCCGCCCGTGACCTGCTGGCGGAGACCCGGCTCGGTGCGCAGTGGGAGCGGCGCAGCGGCTGCGTGAGCGCGCTGGCCGAGTGCGCGCTGCACAACCCGGGCTGGCTGGAGGGCTGGCTGGAGGCTGCGCCCGAGGACCCCGACGCGACGCTGGTGAAGGCCGACCACTGCGTCCAGCAGGCCTGGGAGATACGGACCGGCCAACGCGCCGGCCATGTCTCCGAGGACCGGTTCCGGGCCTTCTTCACGCTGCTCGACGACGCTCTGCCGGTGATCGCCGCCGCCACCGAGCTCAACACCACGGACCCCGTGCCGTGGCAGGTCGCGCTCACCCACGCACGCGGCATCCAGGCGCCGCGCGAGGTGTTCGACGCGTACTGGGCCGAGGCCGTCGCCCGCTCCCCGCACCACTACGGCTGCCATGCCACCGCGCTGCAGTACCTGTGCGCGAAGTGGTACGGCTCGCACGAGGAGATGTTCGCCTTCGCCGAGCGGGCCGCCGACGGCGCCCTGCCCGGCTCTCAGCTGAACGCGCTGCCGCTGCTCGCCGCCGTCGAGTACGAGGTCGTCTCCGACGACTCCACACCCGACGGCCCGATCCCCGCGTACCGGGTGGCCGCAGCGATCACGCGGGCCCAGGAACTCTCCGCCTGGTACGAACCGGGCGACCCGGACGCGGCCGGTTTCCGCAATCATCTGGCGCTGATGCTGATCCTCGGCGAGCGCTGGGGCGAGGCGCTGGACACCTTCCGGGCCATCGGGGTGCACGCCCGCGAGTTCCCCTGGGCGTACGTCGGCGACAGCCGCAAGGAGTTCCTGGAGTTCCGGCTCGGCGTCCGCATGCAGGTCGCGTCCCGGACGCCGTTCTTCAGCAGGCTCCCGCAGAGCGCGCCCCCGGCGTCGGCGGCGCCCCCGGTGCCCGCTCCGCGCTCGCTGGCGATCGCCGCGGCCCCGCCGCACCAGGTCGCCGAGGCCGCGCTGATGTGCGGCGTCTCCCTGCGCATCGCCCCCGCGCCTTCCGGAGCGAGCTATGTCGAACTCGTCCCCGACCCCTCCCCCGGCAGGCGCGCGGCCCTCGCCGGCGGCGAGGAGCTGCTGACCGCGGCGGCCGACAACTTCACCACCGCGGAGAAGTGGCCCGCGCTGGTGCTGCGGCGCACCGCGGACCGCTGCAGCTTCACGCTGTTCCACAAGGGCAAGGTGCGCGCCGCACACCTGTGGGACCCCGCCGCCCCGATCGTCGACCACGCGCAGGCCGCCGCGACCGCCCAGGCCGTCGCCGGCGTCTTCCCCGTCACCGATCTGCGCCCGCTGATCACGCTGCTGCGCGGCGGAAACGATCCTGCCCGGCGTCAGACGGAGCTGGTGGCCGTGCTGGGACTGCCGCCCGTCCCGGACGGCTTCGGCGAGCGCGACGAGATCCTGAGGGACCTGCCGGGGGCCCGACTCCTCGCCAGACGTGGGGTGTTGAAGGGCATCCGCGACGCGATGTCGACGGATCTCGGCACCCCCTCGCCGCACGTCCCGCGCTCCCGGCGCTGGTGGACGCTGCGCATCGTGGCCGTGGTGGTCCTCGCCCCGGCGTCGGTGTACGGCTGGCTCTCCCCGGACGTCGGCTGGTACCGCACGCTCGTCCCCACCGCGGCCTCCCTCTTCTACGCGCTCCAGCTCGGGAAGGCCTGGGCCCGCAGACGCTGAATCGGGCCGCTGGTCGTATGCTCGCCGGGCGAAGCCGCGCACCGGAAGGCAGAGAAGTGAACTACAGGGTCCAGCCCACCGCCCAGGTCGACGAGAGTGCCGAGATCGGCGACGGAAGCAGCGTCTGGGAGCTCGCCCAGATCCGCGAGGGAGCACGGCTCGGCAAGGGTTGTGTCGTCGGGCGCGGCGCCTATGTCGGCACCGGTGTGCAGATCGGCGACAACGTCAAGCTGCAGAACTACGCCCTCGTGTACGAGCCCGCCGAGCTCGGCGACGGGGTGTTCGTCGGCCCCGCCGTGGTGCTGACCAACGACCACAACCCGCGTTCCGTGGACCCCGAGGGCAACCAGAAGCGCGGCGGTGACTGGGAGGCCGTGGGCGTGAAGGTCGCCGAGGGCGCCTCGCTCGGTGCCCGGTCCGTGTGCGTCGCGCCGGTGCGGATCGGCCGCTGGGCCATGGTCGCGGCGGGCGCCGTGGTCACCAAGGACGTGCCGGACTTCGCGCTGGTCGTCGGTGTCCCCGCCCGGCACATCGGCTGGGTCGGCAAGAACGGTGTCCGCCTGGTTGAGCGCGAGGGCGAGTCCGGCGTCTGGGAGTGCCCGCAGAGCGGCGCCCGGTACGTGGAGAAGGACGGCGTGCTCGAGGAGCAGGCCGTCTGAGGCCGTTCCGGCGAAGACAGCGGGCCCGGGCTTCCGAGGGGAAGCACGGGCCCGCTGTCGTTGTCGCGTCGCCGGTCCTAGGCGCGGGACGAGGCCGCCAGGGTCCTAGGCGCGGGACCAGGCCGCCAGCGCGAGGCCCGACTCGTCCTTCTGCCGGGTGACCCGCAGCGTTCCGTCCGTACCGAACGCCGCCATCACCACGCGCCCCCTGGCGTTGATCGCCAGCGCGGGCGCGCCGACGCACGGCTCACCGGTGAGCGTCCAGGTGACACCACTGCCCTCGTCCTCCGTGGGGTACGCGGCGAGCGCGGGACGGCCGGTGGCCTCGTCACGGTGGGCCAGGATCGTGCAGTCGTGGCCGTCGACCGGGGTGCGCAGCAAAGCGATCGGCCCGGTGCCCTTGCCGGTGCCGACGGTGACGGGCTCCGTCATCGACGGGCGCCAGGCACGCACCGTGCGGTCCTCGCTCGCGTGCCAGAAGTGGGTGAGCCGGTCGCCCCCGGTGCGCTCGGCCGTCAGCGAGTCGGGCTCGGCACCCGACAGGATGTCGTCGGCGCGCTCGAACTTGACGCCCTTGGTCTCCTGCGTCCAGCGCATGACGCGTTCGGCCGTCGGCAGGGCGAACTCCATCAGCCCTTCGGGGCTGATGGAGACGGAGACCGCTCCGAGACCCTCACTGCCCTTGTAGTCGGCCCACTTGTTCCACTTTCCGGACGGCACCTGGCTGCGTCCGCAGACACCGCCGCCCACATTGCGCACGAAGACATGCAGCGAGCCGTCGCCGTCGACGACCGCGGACGGCAGCCCGATCCGCGCGGCCAGGTCGGCGTCACTGCCGTACGGGGTGCCGAGCGGCGCCCACTCGCGCACCGCGAGACCCGACTGGTACTGGAGGGCGTAGACCACGTCGGTGCCGGTCCGCCCGTCCGGAAGCAACCTGTGCCGCAGCCCGACCAGATGGACATAGCCGTCGGCGCCCTGGGCGACGGAGAGGTAGGGCAGCACACCCGTGGCGGGAATCACGTCGGGGCCGGACCACTCCGGTCCGCCGGGAGCCGTCTCGGTCCACCGCAGCACACCGTCGGTGGTGGGGGCGTACGCCGTGAGCCGGCCGTCCTTGCCCCGTACGAGCCAGTTCGTGGTGGGGGCGAGAGAAGTGTCCACCGTGGGGGTGCGGATCGATTTGGGGCGTGGTGCTTCCTCCGACCGACGCACAGATTTCCGTCCGGACCTGACCGCCATGGCACACCGTCGACTTTCCCGTGACCGCCCCGCGAAACTTGCGCGACGATAGTACGACAGCGGGACGTGGCCGAATCCGGCACCGGTACCCCTGTGAGGTGGCCGGTTACGCCCCCATCGTCCCACTGTGCAGGCCTCGTTCACTCAATCGTTATCCAGGCGCTCCCTGCCGGGGTATCGCCGTCTGACCACGGGCGGGAGAGCCCCCGCGCACGGTGCGCCGACCGGCCGCGGGCCTGTCCACCTCGGCGGTTGCCTACCATTGCGCCTGTGACACCCCCCGCCAATGACCTGACCCAGAAGAAGAGTGTTCAGTGAAAGTCATCAGCATCGTCGGTGCCCGTCCCCAACTGGTGAAGCTCGCGCCCATCGCGGCAGCGTTCGCGGGAACCGAGCACGAGCACGTCATCGTGCACACCGGGCAGCACTACGACGCCGACCTCTCCGACGTCTTCTTCGAGGGCCTCGGCATCCCCGACCCCGACGTCCACCTCGGTGTGGGGTCCGGCAGCCACGGCGTCCAGACGGGTTCGGTGCTCACCGCCCTCGACCCCGTCCTCGAACGCGAGCAGCCGGACTGGGTCCTCGTCTACGGCGACACCAACTCCACCATCGCCGGTGCCCTCTCCGCCGTGAAGATGCACTTCCCGGTCGCGCACCTGGAAGCCGGTCTGCGCTCCTTCAACCGGCGCATGCCGGAGGAGCACAACCGCGTCCTGACCGACCACTGCGCCGACGTCCTGCTGGCCCCGACCGAGGAGGCCATGCGCCACCTCGCCGACGAGGGCCTGAAGGACCGTGCCGTGCTGGCGGGCGACGTCATGGTCGACATCTGCCTGCGCATCCGTGACGCGGTGCTGGCCGGCGAGCACGCCGCGCCGCAGCTGCCCGAGGGCATCGACCCCTCGCAGCCGTTCCTGCTGGCGACGCTGCACCGGCCGGACAACACCGACGACCCCGAGCGCCTCGCCGCGATCATCGGCGCGCTGGCCGCGCTGCCGGTCCCGGTCGCGCTGCTCGCGCACCCGCGTCTGGTCGCCCGCGCCACCGAGCACGGCATCAAGCTCGACCAGGGCTCGGTCCACGTCGGCCGTCCGCTCCCCTACGCCGGTCTGGTCGCCGCGGTGCTGGCCTCCTCCGGTGTGGTCACCGACTCGGGCGGCCTGCAGAAGGAGGCGTTCCTGCTGGAGCGCATCACCACCACGATCCGTCCGGAGACGGAATGGGTGGAAACCGTCGACACCGGTTGGAACGTCTTGGTACCCGACCCGCACGAGCTGTCCGCCGACGAATGGGCCGCCACCGTCACCCGCGCCGTACCCACGGGTGACCCCGGCACTCCGTACGGTGACGGACGAGCCGCGCAGAACGTTGTCCGGATCATGGAAGAGTGGAAGGGGGGAAGCCGGCACGCGTGACGGACCTGGAGGGCCTCGGAGCAGGCCCGAGTCCGTATACGTCACCGTGCTAGCGTCACCGCTTATGTCAGCGTCTCCCAGGTCCGGGCTGCCCTCCGACGGCTCGCGGCCTCATGTCATCTACCTCGCCATCGGCTTCCCGCCGGCTGCGAAGAGCAGTGCCTACCGCATGCGCGAGACGGCGAACCAGTTCTGCAGGGCGGGCTGGGACGTCACCGTCGTCAACATCGCCCAGGAGTCCTGGGAGCGGGATTCCGGCGTCGACCTCACCCTTCTGGAGCAGGTCGACCCCCGCGTGAACATCGTGGAGCTGCCGCTCTCCCGCGAGGACCTGGAAACGGACATCCGCCTCTTCGACGAGGAGCGCGCGCTCAACCCCAACAAGTGGGTCACGCAGCTGCGCAAGCGGCAGCAGAAGACGTTCCCGGAGCCGAACTTCGGCGAGTGGCGCGGAGCGCTGGAGCAGGCCGTCCTCGACATCCACCGGGAGCACCCGGCGGATCTGCTGGTGGCCAGCTGCGTTCCGTACGTCAACCTCGCCGCGGCCTGGAAGCTGTGGGAAGAGGCGAAGGTCCCGTACGCGGTCGACTTCCGCGACGGCTGGTCGATCGACGTGATCACCGGCATCGAGGCCTTCACCAAGGACTCGGAGATGGGCCGCTGGGAGCAGAAGGTCCTCGACCACGCGGTCAGCCTGTGGGTCGTCAACGACCCGATCGCCGACCACTACCGGGCCCGCTACCCCGAGTTCGCGTCCCGCGTCGAGGTCGTGCGCAACGGCTACGACGCCGACAGCTCGCCCGGCCGCGCCCACCGCCCGGACCCCGAGAGCGGTCTGGTCTTCGGCTACCTCGGCACGGTCAACTTCACGCCCGCGCATCTGGAGACGGTGCTCAACGCCTGGCGCGCGGCGCGCGAACGCGAGCCGCTGCTCGCCAACGCGCGCTTCGAGGTCCGCGGCCACATCGGCAACGGTGCGGGTCGCGAGGCGAACAAGCACTCCGAGATGCTCAAGCAGGCCGAGGCCGACGGCGTCTCCTTCGGCGGCCCTGCCGCCAAGGCCGAGGTCTCCTCCATCTACGCCCGCTGGGACGCGATGGTGCTCATCCTGATCGGCGGTCGCTTCGTGACCTCCGGCAAGGTGTACGAGTACATGGCCACCGGACTGCCGATCGTCTCCGCGCACGTCGTCGAGCACGACGCCTCCAACGTCCTTCAGGGGCACCCCCTGTGGACCGGTGCCGTCGGCATCGACGAGGAGGGTCTCGCAGAATCGTTCGTCAAGGCCGCGCACATGGCCGTCGAGACGAGCGACGAGGTGCACGCCGAAGCCATGGCGCACGCCGACCAGTTCACCCGCGAGGCGCTGATGTCCGTGGCCGTGAAGAACCTGGTGGGCCGGCTCGCCGAGTGGCCCGCGGCAACCCCGGGGGACAAGACCTCCACCACGGACGTGGACAGCCTCTCATCGAAGTCGATCGTCGCCGGAGGGCCCACCTCGTGACCGATGTGCTTTTCGTCGCCGCATCCCAGCCGCAGTTCGGCGTACTCGCCGACGCGGTGAAGAAGTTCCGCGCCCAGGGCGCGCGAGTGCACCTCGCCTGCCTCTTCGACGCGCGGGCCTGCCTGGAGGACCTGGACAAGCTGGAGCTCGACGGGTTCCAGCAACTCCCCTACGGCATAGGGCATCTGAGCATCGGCACCCGCCGCAAGCTCAAGCGGGTGCCGCACGGCCGCCGGCTGTGGGTACAGATCCGCAGGAACCCCTGGCTGCGCCGGCACGGACTGGCCGCCAAACACCTCGTCGCACTCGACGCGAACGCCGTCTACACGGTGTGGCGCCTGTCGCAGTACAACGCGGACGCCGGTGCCTCCTTCGGTATCGCGCCGGCCCTGCGCGCCATGGAGGGCGAGGCGTCCACGCCGCAGCCCGTCACCCGGCGCCGGAACGTGATAATCCCTCCGCGCACCCTGATCGCCGCCGACGTACGCCGTCATGCCAAGGCGCTGCCCCTCACCGTGATGCGGACGGCCACCGCGCGCCCCGTGATGCGCAGTGCCGTCGGAGCACGGCTGTGGCGCACCGCGCTCGGCGCGCCCGGTGTGCCCGCGGGTTTCCGGGCCGCGCTGTCCCGGCAGGTCGCCGAGGGCATGCGCTGGGCCGGACGGCCGGGCGGCGCGACACTCGCGCTGACCACCGCCGCCCGCCGCATCCAGAACCGCGAGATCCGGACCACGCTGCTGGACGAGGCGGTCAGGACCGAGCTCAACAAGGGCATCGCACCGCGCGCCCTCGACAGCACGGTCCAGGAGCTGTTGACGCAGGCCGACGACTCGTACCGGGACGGTGACCCGGCCGCGGCGGCCAGCGCGCTGGACCGGGCCCTCGTGCTCGGCTTCCACCGCGTCGTCCACATCGACCAGCTCAGCTCCCCCCTCGCGGCCGACCCCACGGCCTTCTCGGCGCCGGTGCACGCCTCCGCGGTGATGAAGAAGATCGGGGAGCCCCGCGGCCGGCAGACCCCGGCGGCCACGCCGCCGTCGGACCGCCCGCTGCGGCTGCTCGTCACCACCAGCGCCAACGACAACTTCCTGAAGCTGGTCCTCTCCCACTACGAGGACCACCCGGGCGTCGAGGTCCGCTACCTGGACCTCGCGGCGACTCCCGCCATGAAGCGGCTCTCCTGGGCCGGCCGGCGGATGATAGAGAACCGTCTCGGGGGCGACGCCCTCTACGCGGAGCAGGTCGAGCAGCTCATGCGGCCCCATCTGGACTGGGCCGACACCGTGTTCCTCGACTGGTGCGTGGCACCGGCCGTGATGCTCACGACCATCGACCCGGGCGACACCCGGATCGTGGTGCGGCTGCACAGCTACGAGGCGTTCACCCGGTGGCCGCACCTCGTGGACTTCTCCCGCATCGACGACCTCGTGTACGTGGCGGACCATGTGCAGGACCTGACCACCTCGCTGGTGCCGCAACTGCGCGGCGAGGCGGCTCCGCGCACGCACATGCTGCACAACGCCATGGACCTGAGCGGCTTCAACCGCGAGAAGCCGGCCGACGCCCGCTTCAACCTGGGTCTGATCGGCATCTCGCAGGTCGCGAAGGACCCGCTGTGGGCCGTGGACGTCCTGGAGCGGGTGCGCAAGCAGGACGAGCGCTACCGGCTGATCCTGGTCGGCGGTGACATGGACCGCAAGACCAGCCGGGCCACCAAGGACTATCTCGTCGCGTTCGAGAAGGCGCTGGCTCCGTTGGAGGAGTCCGGTGCCGTCGTACGCCTCGGTCCGACCGACGACGTGCCCGGCAAGCTCACCGAGATCGGCACGATCCTCAGCTCCTCGGTGCGCGAGGGCTGCCACGTCGGTTTGATGGAGGGAGCGGCGAGCGCCGCGGTCCCCGTGGTCCGTGACTGGCCGTTCTACGCCGGACGCGAGCACGGTGCCCGCACGCTGTACCCGGAGAACTGGGTCGTCGCCTCTCCTGAGGAGGCCGCCCGGCGCATCCTGGAGACCACGGCGACGGAGGAGAGCTGGCGCA
This sequence comes from Streptomyces sp. NPDC096193, assembly GCF_040302905.1. NCBI lineage: Bacteria > Bacillati > Actinomycetota > Actinomycetes > Kitasatosporales > Streptomycetaceae > Streptomyces > Streptomyces sp. NPDC096193. The sequence continues at coordinate 124,457 of NZ_JBEOSJ010000006.1, forward strand.
ACGCCGGCAAGCTCGCCTCCGAGCACGCGCTGTCGGTCTGGGACTGGCCGGTGGTCAGCCGCACGTTCGACGAGCTGTTCCTCGGCGAGCGGTCCGGTCACTGACACCACGCACACGAGTGAGGGCCCCCGGAACAACCGGGGGCCCTCATTCGTGTCCCGGGCGGGCCCGGGGACATTTCAGGCTCGGACGCGGGCCTCGGGGTGGCGCAGGCACCAGCCATCCCAGGCCGACGCGACCATCGCGCGGATGTCGTGACGGGCCTGCCAGCCCAGCTCCGCGCGGATCAGTTCGGCGGACGCCACCACACGGGCCGGGTCGCCCGGACGGCGCTCGACGACGGCTGGCGCAGGCTCCCGCCGGCCGGTGACGTCCTGGATGGTGCCGACCATCTCGGCCACCGAAACACCCTCGCCGCGGCCGATGTTGAGGACGAGCGAGGCCGACGCGTCCTCGGCGAGCCGGCGGGCGGCCGCGACATGGGCGGTGGCGATGTCCTCGACATGGATGTAGTCGCGGATGCAGGTGCCGTCGGGCGTCGGGTAGTCGTCACCGAAGACCCGCGGGGCCTCGCCCGCCGTGAGCCGCTCGAAGACCATCGGCACCAGGTTGAAGATGCCGTCGTCGCCCAGCTCGGGCGAGGCCGCGCCCGCGACGTTGAAGTAGCGCAGCGAGGCCGTGGCCATGCCGTGTGCCGCGCCCACGGCGCCCACCAGCCACTCCCCCGCCAGCTTGGTCTCCCCGTACGGGCTCATCGGCACGCACGGGGTCCGCTCGGTGACCAGGTCGACGTCGGGCATGCCGTACACGGACGCCGAGGAGGAGAAGAGGAACCGCCGCACACCGGCGTCCGCAGCCGCCTCCAGCACGCTGCGCAAGCCCTCGACGTTCTCGTAGTAGTAGTGCAGCGGCTTCTCGACCGACTCGCCGACCTGCTTCTTGCCCGCGAGGTGCACGATCCCGGTGACGGCGTGCTCGCGCAGGACACGGTCGACCAGCTCACGGTCCAGGACCGTGCCGATCTCCAGCGGGACCCGGCCGGGGACCCGGTCCTTGCTGCCGGTGCTGAGGTCGTCGAGGACGACGACGCTCTCGCCGCCGTCGGTCATCGCCTTCACCACGTGCGATCCGATGTAACCGGCACCGCCGGTGATCAACCACGTCATGCCAAATGCCTCTCGCAGGACGGCCCTGTCCCGCGGAGTCCGCGGGACAGGGCCACTGTTCTGTGCGTGTGCAGGGGGCGTCAGCCGCCGATGACGACCCGGCGTACGCCTTCCCAGCGGGCCGGGTCGGTGGTGCGCCGGCCGTCGACCAGGACCCGGACCTCCGGCAGGTCGGAGGCGGCGAGCTCGCGGTACTCCGCGTGGTCGGCCTGGAGGATCGCGGCGGTGACCGGCTCACCCGCGTGCGGGGTCAGGCCGTGCGCGGTCAGCTCGGCGGCCGTGTACATCGGGTCCGACACGAACGGGACGGCGCCCCGGGCCTTGAGCGCCTCGACGGTCGGGAAGACGCCGGAGAAGGCGGTCTCCTTGACGCCGCCGCGGTACGCGGCACCGAGCACCAGGACGTTGACGTCCTTCAGATCGCCGTAGGCGGCGGCCAGCAGGTCGACGGCGTACTCCGGCATGGCGGCGTTGGCCTCGCGCGCCGAGCGCACAACGGTCGCCTCCGGGTCGTTCCACAGGTACATCCGCGGGTAGATCGGGATGCAGTGACCGCCGACGGCGATGCCGGGCTGGTGGATGTGGCTGTACGGCTGCGAGTTGCAGGCTTCGATGACCTTCTTGACGTCGATGTCGTTCTTGTCGGCGAAACGGGCGAACTGGTTCGCCAGGCCGATGTTGACGTCGCGGTAGGTGGTCTCGGCGAGCTTGGCGAGTTCGGAGGCCTCGGCGGTGCCCAGGTCCCACACGCCGTTCGGCTGTGCCAGGTCGGCGCGCTCGTCGAAGTCGAGGACCTTCTCGTAGAACTCCACACCGTGCTTCGTGGAGGCCTCGTCGATGCCGCCGACGAGCTTGGGGTAGCGGCGCAGGTCGGCGAAGACGCGGCCGGTCAGGACGCGCTCCGGCGAGAAGACCAGGTGGAAGTCCTCGCCGGCGGTCAGGCCGGAGCCCTCCTGGAGCATCGGCGCCCAGCGGGTGCGCGTGGTGCCGACCGGCAGCGTGGTCTCGTAGGAGACGAGGGTGCCGGGCTTGAGGCCCTTGGCGATGGCCTTGGTGGCGGAGTCCATCCAGCCGAAGTCCGGGGTGCCCTCGGCGTCTACGAACAGCGGGACGACGACCACGACGGCCTCGGATCGGGCGACGGCCGCGGCGGTGTCGGTGGTGGCACTGAGCAGCCCGGCGCCGACGGTCTCCTTGAGCAGCCGGCCGAGGTCGTGCTCACCGGGGAACGGCTCGGTGCCGGCGTTGACCAGCTCGACGACCTTCTCGTTGACGTCGGCGCCGATGACCTTGTGGCCCTTGGCCGCGAACTGCACGGCGAGCGGAAGCCCGATCTTGCCGAGCGCAACTACACAGATATTCATCGGGATACTTTCCTCTTCACACGGACCAGCAGGGGCCGCACACGCGACCACCATTTGTCGGAGGGCGGGAACAGGAGGCCGGTCACGACCACCATCCGGCCCTTGGCGTTCACACGCGCGGCCACTCGGTAGGGGGTGCCGCTGCGCCAGCGCCGGGCCAGCGGCATGGGCTTGTCCTGGGCGCGTACGGGGATCTCGTACGTCCAGCCCGCGATGTCCATATGGACGCGCACACCGAGCGTGGCCGTACGGGCCGCCACGGGGATACGGGCCCGCAGGACGGTGCCCGCACCGTCGGCGGTCACTTCCTGGGTGAACTCCCCGACGGGAGGCGGGAGTTCCTGCCCGGCAGGCAGCCTGCGTCCGCCCGCCTTGTCGGCGCTCCTGGGCATGGCGCCCTGGACGAGGCGCACCACGGCCGACTCGGTGTCGCCCGTCAGCGCGGTACGCACCGCGACGGACAGGAACAGCTCGTCGCCGCTCTGCTCCCACTCGGCCGAGATCAGTTCCGTACCGGCCGCGACTGCGGCGGGCACCGACTCCCCGAGCACCTCGTAGACCCGGTCCGGGATGCCCACGGCGGGGTCCCGGAAGCCGGTGTACGCGGCGAAGGCGCGGTCGCCCTCCAGGTGGAAGGGGGGCGGCGCGCCGTTCTCCTCGGCCTCGATCGCGGCGACGAGCTCGTCGACCATGCCGCGCTGGGCCAGCGTGAGCCGCACCCGCCGCATCACGGGCAGCGAGTCGGCCAGCGGCTCGGTGAGGTACGCGTCGGCCAGCTCGGCGATCCCGGCGCACACCTCGCGCCTGGTCTGCTCGTCGAGCGCGGGGAAATCGCCCTGGACGAGCTTGGCCAGCTCCCAGGTGAAGTGGCGCTGGAAAACGGTGTCCCGCCGCGGACCGGCCTCGATCAGACCGGCCGCGTGCTCCAGGATCCGCGCGGTGCACCGCAGCCGCGACAGATGGTTGGCGCGGTAGGTGATGTTGCTCGCGTCCCCGCGCTTCACCGCGTAATAGCACGTGTAGTCCGCGAGGACCGAGATCTTCCGAGCCTTGACGCACGCCTCGATGGTGAACGGCTGGTCGCTGCCGACCGGCAGGTCCTCCGGGAACCGCAGCTTGTGCCGCTCCACCAGATCACGGCGGAACAGCTTGGTGTTCGCCAGCGTGAAGGGCAGCGCCGAGTCGTAGAGGCTGACGTCGGGGTTGCTCTTCTTGAAGAGCGCCTGGTGGACGTAGCGGCCGTTGGTGCCGACCATCTTGCCGATCACGATGTCGGAGTCGTGCTTGTCGGCGTACTTCACCATCCGTGCGAGAGCCTCTTTGCCGAGGTAGTCGTCGGAGCCGATGAAGTAGACGAAACGCCCGGTGGCCACCTCCAGCGCCCTGTTGCTGGGCGCTGCGGGGCCACCGGAGTTCGCCTGGCGAATCACCTTGACGGTCTTCGGGTACTTCTTCGCGAAGCGGTCGAGCTCCGCCCCGCTGTCATCCGTGGAACCGTCGTCGACGGCCACGATCTCCAGCCTGTCCAGGCCAATGCTCTGCCCGACAAGAGAGTTAAGGCATTCCGTCAGATACGGCATCGTGTTGTACACGGCCACAACGACGGTGACATCAGGACTGGTCAAGGCTCCTCGCCCTACTGGGCCGCGGTGTACGCGGAGAGATCGACGGTGACTCCGCCGGCGGCGGACTCCAGCACGGCTGCCGCGACCTCGACGGTACGAAGACCCTGCCGCAGTGTGCAAATGTCGTCGGACTTGCCGAGCACCGCGTCCCGGAAGAGCTCGTGCTCCACCAGCAGCGGCTCGCGCTTGGCGATCGCGTAACGGATCATGTCGCCCTCGGCGACACCGCGGAACGCCTGGACCGCTTCCCACTCGGTGGCCTGGGAGGCGTTCGCGTAGAAGGTGAGGTCGGCGGTGAGGGTGTCCGCGATGAAGCAACCCTTCTCGCCGGTGACCGAGGTGAAGCGCTCCTTGAGCGGGCTCAGCCAGTTCACCAGGTGGTTGACCATCGTGCCGTCGGAGAGCTGGCCGACGGCCGACACCATGTCCTCGTGGGGACGGCCCGACTTGGAGACCGTGCGCGCCGAGATCGAGGTGTAGGTCTGGCCGGTGACCCAGCCGGTGAGGTCGATGTCGTGGGTGGCCAGGTCCTTGACCACGCCGACATCGGCGATGCGGTGCGGGAAGGGGCCCTGGCGGCGGGTGACGACCTGGTAGACGTCGCCCAGCTCACCGGCCTCCAGACGCTGGCGCAGCGAACGCAGCGCGGGGTTGCAGCGCTCGATGTGACCGACACCGGCCACCAGACCGCGGGACTCGAAGGCCTCGACGAGCCGGCGGGCGCCGTCCACGGTGTCCGCGACGGGCTTCTCGATCAGGGCGCCGATGCCGGACTCGGCCAGCTTCAGGCCGACTTCCTCGTGCAGGGCGGTGGGGCAGGCCACCACGGCGTAGTCGATGCCGAGGGCGATGAGCTCCTCGACGGTCGACAGCACGGGGGCACCCTGCGCCCAGCCGTTCTTGTCGCCCATCGGGTCGACGACGCCGACGAAGTGGACGCCGTCCAGTCCGGCCAGCACACGGGCGTGGTGGCGGCCCATCGAGCCGAGGCCGATCAGGCCGGCCCGCAGTCCCGGAGCGGTGGTCACAGGTTCTCTCCCAACTCGTTCACGGCGGCGACAATGCGCTCGAGGTCCTCCGCGGTCAGCGAAGGGTGCACCGGCAGCGAGACGACCTCGGCGGCCGCGCGCTCGGTCTCGGGCAGGTCCCAGTTGCGGCCGGCCTTCTGGTCCGGCTCCCAGTACGGCTTCAGCCGGTGGATCGGGGTCGGGTAGTAGACGGCGTTGCCGACACCCGCCTCGGTCAGCTTCGCCATCGCGGCGTCGCGGTCCCCGCTGACGCGGATCGTGTACTGGTGGTAGATGTGACGCGCACCCTCGGCGACGGTCGGCGTGGTCACGGCCGGCGCGGTGATGTTCTCGGTGAGGTACGCGGCGTTGGCGATGCGCTGCTCGGTCCAGCCGTTCAGCTTCGCCAGCTGCACGCGGCCGACGGCGGCGGCGACATCGGTCATGCGCATGTTGGCGCCGACGATCTCGTTGGCGTACCGCTGCTCCATGCCCTGGTTGCGCAGCAGGCGCAGGGTGCGGGCGATCTCGGCGTCGGCCGTGGAGATCATGCCGCCCTCGAGGGAGTGCATGTTCTTGGTCGGGTAGAAGCTGAACGTTCCACCGGAGCCGAACGCGCCGACGGGGGTGCCGTTCAGCGCGGCCGCGTGCGCCTGGCAGGCGTCCTCGACGACGGCCAGCTTGTGCTGGGCGGCGATGGGCATGATCTTGTCCATCGCCGCCGGGTGGCCGTACAGGTGCACCGGCATGATCGCGGCCGTGCGCGGGGTGATGGCGGCCTCGACCGCGGCCGGGTCCAGGCAGTAGCTGTCGGCCTCGATGTCGGCGAAGACGACATCGGCGCCGACCAGACGGACCGCGTTCGCCGAGGCGGCGAAGGAGAACGAGGGAACGATCACCTCGTCGCCCGGACCGATACCCAAAGCCAGCAGAAGGAGGTGCAGCGCGGAGGTACCGGAGTTGACGGCCACGCAATGACGGCCGTCGACCAGGTCGCCGAAGCTCTCCTCGAATGCGGCCACTTCGGGGCCCTGCACCACGCGACCGCTGCGCAGTACGCGTACCGCGGCCTCGATTTCTTCCTCACCGATGACCGGGCGGGCAGCGGGAATGGGCTGCCGATTGCTGCTCGTCATGGACGTCCTCCTTGAACACCGCAAGACTTCTTTGTGGCAGAGGTCTGGGGCGGTGCGGACGTCTTGCGAGGCCGCGCACACCCCTCCGGCGCAAAGCCAACGCCCTACCGAGGAACTGGGACCGGTCGTGTCCCGAACCGGGTCGGTCACCTACCGTAGTGTCCGGAACGGGAGTCTCACCCGGCAGCGACCGCCGTCACATTATCAGGGATTTCCTAGTCAATTTCGGGGCTGTTAACGCAGCACTGCATCGATTCGGAGACAAAGGCCGTGTCCCACCCCTGAGCCTGTGGGATGGGACACGGCTTGTTCACTGAGGGCTCATCAAGTGTTCAGCTCTCGGTGGTGGCCGTCACTGTGGGCAGCGACTGCTCGGCCGCGGCGGTCTTCTTCGCACCGGCCTTCTTGGTGGTCGTCTTCTTCGCCGTCGTCTTCTTGGCCGCCGCCTTCTTGGTGGCGGTGGCGGCCTTCTTCGCGGTGGCCTTCTTGGCCGTCTTGCGGGCCGCCTTCTTGGCGGGGGCCGCCGGCTCCGCGTCGTCCGCCGGCGTCTGCGGCTGCGCACCGTTCTCGGCGGCGGCGACCACGACGACCGCGGCCTCCTCCGCACCCGACGGCGAACCGGCCGGGGCGCTGACCTTGCGGGTCGCCCGGCGGCGTGCCCGCGGCGGGGCCACCGGCGGAGCCTCTTCGGCCGCGGGGGCCTCGGGCTCGGCCACCGGCTCCTGGACGGGCTCGGCAGGCGCCTTCACCAGCGTCTCCACGACGGTGGAGTCGGTGGTGGGCGGAGGACCGGCGGGCGCGGACGCCTTACGGGTGGCCCGGCGGCGACCACGGCCCGCGGGGGCCGCCTCCTCGACGGGGGCCGCGGAGGCGACCGGCTCCGGCTCGGCCTGGGGCTCGGGCCGCGCCGCCGGCTCCGGCGCCGGCTCGACGACGGTCTCCGCCGCCGCGCTCTGCGCCTCGGCCGACCTCGGGGCACCGCTCGGCGCCGAGGCCCGACGGGTCGCACGCCTGCGGCCACGGCCGCGCGAGGCGGCCGCCTCGGCCTCGGCAGCGCTGCTGTAGAGGTCCTCGTCGGGCTGGAACTCCGGCTCGGGCAGCGCGGCCGGGGCAGCGGTCTCCGCTGCGACCTCCGCCTCGCTCTCCGTCTCGCCCTCGGTCTCGGCAAGCGCCTCGGCCGTGGTGTCGAGCTCGTGCTCGTGGACGTGCTCCGAGCCGCCGCGGCCGCGCTTCTTGGAGCGCTTGCCGCCACCGCCACCGGCGGCCGTCGGCTGCTCCATGTGCACGATCACACCGCGCCCGTTGCAGTGGACACAGGTCTCGGAGAAGGACTCCAGCAGACCCTGGCCCACCCGCTTACGGGTCATCTGGACCAGGCCCAGCGAGGTGACCTCGGCGACCTGGTGCTTGGTGCGGTCACGGCCCAGGCACTCCAGCAGCCTGCGCATAACCAGGTCACGGTTGGACTCGAGCACCATGTCGATGAAGTCGACGACGACGATGCCGCCCAGGTCGCGCAGCCGCAGCTGACGGACGATCTCCTCGGCCGCCTCCAGGTTGTTCCTGGTGACGGTCTCCTCGAGGTTGCCGCCCTGACCGGTGAACTTGCCGGTGTTGACGTCGATCACGACCATGGCCTCGGTCTTGTCGATCACCAGCGAACCACCGGACGGCAGCCAGACCTTGCGGTCCAGCGCCTTCATGAGCTGCTCGTCGATCCGGTACGTCGCGAAGACGTCGACCTCGCTCGTCCACCGCTGAAGGCGGTCGGCCAGGTCGGGAGCCACGTGCTGGACATAGCCGTGGATCGTCTCCCAGGCCTCGTCACCGCTGACGATGACCTTCGAGAAGTCCTCGTTGAAGATGTCGCGGACAACACGGACGGTCATGTCCGGCTCGCCGTACAGCAGCGACGGCGCGTTCGAACTGCCGCCGCCCTTCGACTTCTTCTGGATGTCCTCCCACTGCGCCTGAAGCCGCTCGACGTCACGGCGCAGCTCGTCCTCGCTCGCGCCCTCGGCGGCGGTGCGCACGATGACGCCCGCGTCCTCGGGAACGATCTTCTTGAGGATGGTCTTCAGCCGGGCCCGCTCGGTGTCGGGCAGCTTGCGGCTGATACCGGTCATCGAGCCCTCGGGCACGTAGACCAGGTAACGGCCGGGCAGGGACACCTGGCTCGTCAGACGCGCGCCCTTGTGACCGATCGGGTCCTTCGTCACCTGGACGAGCACCGACTGGCCGGACTTGAGCGCGGCCTCGATACGGCGGGGGCCGTTGGCCATGCCCAGCGACTCGAAGTTGACCTCACCGGCGTACAGGACGGCGTTGCGGCCCTTGCCGATGTCGACGAACGCGGCCTCCATGGACGGCAGGACGTTCTGCACCTTGCCCAGGTAGACGTTGCCGACGTACGAGGTCGCCTGCTCCTTGTTGACGTAGTGCTCGACGAGCACGTTGTCCTCGAGGACGCCGATCTGGGTGCGCTCGCCGCTCTGGCGGACGACCATGACGCGCTCGACGGCCTCGCGGCGGGCGAGGAACTCGGCCTCGGTGATGATCGGGACGCGGCGGCGGCCCTGCTCGCGACCCTCACGGCGCCGCTGCTTCTTCGCCTCCAGACGCGTGGAGCCCTTGATGGACTGCACCTCGTCGGAGGGCTCGTCGCTCTTGGCGCGGGCCGGACGCGGCTCGCGGACCTTGACGACCGTGCGCTCCGGGTCGTTCGTACCGGACTCGTCCTCGGACGTCGGCTCACCGCTGCGACGACGCCGGCGACGACGGCGACGGCTGCTGGAGCTGCCGGCCGAGGGGGCGTCGTTGTCGCCCTCCTCGTCGTCCTCGTCCTGCGTGTCCTCGGCGGCGGCCTCGTCGGACTGCTCGTCCGACGGCTCGTCGGCGTCGGGGGCCTCGCCACGACGGCGGCGACGGCCACCACGGCGGCGACGGCGCGAGGGGCGGTCGCCGTACTCGTCGGAGTCCTCACCGTCGCCGGCCTCGGCGTCCTCGTCGGACTCCGTCTCGGCGGCGGGCTCGGGCTCCTCGGCGACGGGGGCCTGGGGCTGCTCGACGGGCTCACCGCGACGGCGGCGGCGGCGACGGCCCGCCGGCTCCGGGGCGGCCTCGGCGACCGGCTCGGCCGTGACGTCGTCCGCGTCGGCCTCGTCAATCTCCTCGTCCGTGTCGAGGGCGGCAGCGGCGGCGGCCGTCTCCGGGGTCTGGAACATGGGCTCGGCGAAGACCGGGGCCTGGAAGAGGGCCACGGCGGGCCGGGCCGCACGGCGGGTGCGCGTGGGGGCCTCGCTCTTCGCGGTCTCCTCGCGCGGCGCCTCCTCGGCGGCCGGCTGCGCGGTGGTCTCGGGCGAGACGGCGCGGCGGCGCGTACGGCCACGGGTCGCGGCCTTCTCGGCTGCCGCGACCTCGTCCTCGCGGGAGGTGATCTGGGCGACGGCGCCCTCGGGCAGGCTCTCGCCGGACTCGACGGCGTCCTCGTCGGACTCCTCGATCTCGGCGGTCTGCGGAGCGGCGGCGGGCGCCGTGGCCTTCCGGCCGGCGCGACGGCGGCTGCGACCGGCCGGCGCGGCCTCGGGCTCGGCGGCCTCGGCCGGAGCGCCATCGGTCGAAGCGGCCTCGGGCTCGGCGTGCGCGGTGGGGGCACCGGCGGGCGCGGAGGCGCGGCGACGGGTCCGGCGCGGGGCGGGAGCCTCGGCAGGGGTCTCGGCGGGGGCCTCGGCAGGCGCTTCTTCGGCGGCCTGCGGGGCGACGGCGGGCGCGTCCTCGACGGCGGCGGCGATCTCGGCGCCCTCCGGCGCACTCACCTGGCGCGTGGCACGGCGGCGCTTGCGCGGCGCGGGAGCCTCGGCGGGCGTCTCCTCGGTCACCTCGGGCGTGACCGTCTCGGCCACCTCTGCCGCAGCGGCGATCTCAGCCGCCTCGGGCGCACCGGCAGGAGCCGTCGCCTTACGCGTGGCACGGCGACGCGCACGCGGCGGGCGCGTCTCCTCGGCAGCGGCGGGCGCGACGGCCTCGTCGGCCTCCTGCACGGAAGCCGCCACGTCGGCGCTCTCCGCGGAGGCCGCTCCGGCCGGCGGACCGGCGGGGCGCGAAGCTGCGCGGCGCCGACGGCGCGGCGGCAGCTTGTCGCCAGGGGTGTTGTCGTTCTGTTCGTTGTCTCCGGCAACGCCGGATTCAGTCGGCTCGAGCATGCGGGCGGTTCTCCCGTCACGCTCCCGGGCGCCGCGCCTCATTCCGGTCCGGCCGCGGCCCGCGTGATGTGCGCGGTGCCGCCGTCCGGGGCGCGGGCGCCGCACGGGAGCTGTTATGTCTGGCTCGCCGGTTCCGTACGCGATGTACGCACGGCCTGGCGAAAGTCTCCTGGTCCTTGCGCGGCCCGACCCAGGTGGCTCCCGGATGCGAGAGCCGCGCTACAACGACTGCTCCAACGCGGCGGGACCTTCGGGCGCCGTCGCGGGGTGTCCCCCCGGCGAAGCTAGGGGGAGGCTGTTCCGACGGCCGTGGGTGAAGCGGCCGGAACTGCCTCGCGGTCGAGCGCGAGCGGGTCGGTCACCGTGCCGGACTCCTCGTCGAAGAGCCCCTGCGCCAGCCTGGTCACCGCTGCGGGGACCGGCGGCGCCAGGTCGGCCACAGCGTGGAGACCGGACAGGACGTCGTCGGGTCGCACGGCAGGTGTCACGTGCCGAACAACCAGCCGCAGTATCGCACAGGGCTCGACCCCGGGCCTATCAGGCTGTGACGGACCCGCCTGCAGATCCGCCACGGCACCCCGCGCGTCGAACGTCCGTACGCCGTTCTTGGTTTTGCGCCGGACGTCGACGGCGTCGGCCGCGAGGAAGGCCTCGACGGCCTTCTCCGCGTCCTCCGGACGCACCCCGTCGAGCCGCAGCTCCCACACGGACGCGGTGAGCCGGTCGGCGAGCCCGGACGTACGGGCCTCGACGGCCTCGGTGATGTCCAGACCGGTCGGCAGCGACTCGTCGAGCAGTTCGCGCAGCGTGTCGGGGTCGCGGTGCTCGCTGAGGGCGATCTCCAGATACTCGGCCTCGCTGCCCGTGCCGGTGGGTGCGGCATTGGCGTACGACACCTTCGGATGCGGGGTGAAGCCCGCCGAGTACGCCATGGGCACCTCGGCGCGCCGCAGCGCCCGCTCGAAGGCGCGCTGGAAGTCACGGTGGCTGGTGAACCGGAGGCGGCCGCGCTTGGTGTAGCGCAGACGAATGCGCTGCACCGCAGGTGCGGGCGGCGGGCCTTCGGGCTGTCGCTTGCCCAGTGGTTCTTCTCCTCGGTGCGGGACGGGCGCGGGGGGCGCGCCGCCCTCGTCGATGCGGGGTGTCCCGTGGGGGCCCGCCCGGCTCACCCCTGCTTGTGCAGGGAGATCTCGGGCTCGGCCGCCGCGCCGGGGACAGTCGTTGTACTACCCAGAGTACGCGCCTGAGGCACGAGCGGTTCCCCAGGTTCCGCATACCCCGGTCCGCCCACCAGTGCACGCCAGGCGTCACGCCTCGCCTGCCGGATCGTTTCCCTCGCCGAACGGACCGCTGACACGGCCGCCCGGCCGGCCTCGACAGCGGCTCTCTTCGCCGGACGCCAGACACCGTCCCGCACGGCGTGGCCGACGGGAGTGCACACACTCCCGTAGAACCAGCGCACCGGCCGGACCACCAGCTGGACGACGAGCCACCGCACGGAGCCGCCGACCGCGCTCGGCACATAGCCGGCAACCCGCCAGGCGACGGCGAAGGCCGCACCGATCTCACGGCCGAGCGGCACCAGCACCCGCCGGAAGATCCACCCGAGCGGTGCGACGACAAGCGTGCCCACCAGCCACACCACCGGCGCGACCAGCAGAGTCAGCACGATCCAGGTGACGGCGGTCCACAGGCCGCGGCCGAGGACGGCCAGTCCGTGCCAGAGGCCGGCCGCGAGCCGGACGATGCCGTGCCCCAGCGGCGTCAGCACCTGCCGGTATGCCCAGACCGCCGGAACAACCAGCCCGTACGTCACCACCGGCACCACGACATAGCGCCACAGCCCCACCCACGGCCAGACGAACACCACCTTGCCGAGCACCACCGCCAGCCACGCCAGAGCGTGCCCGACCGGCGTCAGCAGCGAACGGTGGAGCAGGCGCGCGGGAGCCACGACGAGATTGCGGACAAGCAGGCCGATCCCACGCCCCAGCGTCCCGAGCGTCCATCCGATGCCGCGCCCGAGGCCGCACAGCACCCAGGCGACACCCAGACCCACCGGCGTCAGCACGTGCCGGTATGCCCAGACCGCCGGAACCACCAGGCCGTACGTCACCACCGGCACCACGACATGACGCCACAGCCCCACCCACGGCCAGACGAACACCACCTTGCCGAGCACCACCGCCAGCCACACCAGAGCGTGCCCGACCGGCGTGAGGACGGAGGCGTACACCCACGCCAGGCCGCGCCCGACCGGTCGCAGCACCGTGCGGTGGAGGGCCCGGCCGCAGAGGGCGAGCAGATCCCACAGCATGCGCACCGGTACGACCACGACGAGCACCACGATCCGCACGGGCACCCGCACGAAGGTCGTCAGACATCCCTCGCCCGGCTCGTACCCCGTCGGCGCCTGATGCCCGCCGTACCCCTGACTCCGGCGAGCCGGCGTGTGTGCCGGCGCCCGCTTCTCCACATCCATGTCAGGCAGGACGCATCACAGGTCCGTCCGGATCCAGTACCTGCGTTTTCCACCCCGCTCGTCCTCCAGAACACCACCGTTGGCCTCGATCACCTTGCGCGAGGCGGTGTTGGCGAGGTCGCAGGTGAGCAGCACCGAGTCGATGCCGATCTCACGTGCGTAGGGAAGGGCCTGGCGCAGCATCGCGGTGGCGTGTCCCCTGCGCCGGGCGCACGGCCGTACCGCGTAGCCGATGTGCCCGCCCAACTCGTGGAGGAACGGCGTGAGTCGATGCCGGATCGCCAGCCGCCCGAGGAAGACGTCGCCGTCCAGGAACCAGAGGTTGGTATGCGGCACCCAGCCCTCCGGACGCGGGGTCTCCTCCAACGCCTCGGCCCGCAGCCGCCCCACGTACTCGGCGAACGCGTCCGCCCGGTGCCAGACGCGGCCGAACTCCTCGATCTCGTGCGCGAGCAGGGTGTTGGGGTCGGCCCCCTCGGCGAGGAACTCGTCGATGGCGGCGAGGAACGAGCTGTGGACGCCGGTGACGGGCGAGGTGAGCTGCGGCATCGCCCCATTGTGCCCACACGCCGATGGGCCCGGCCACGCGGCTTCCCACGCGACCGGGCCCATCCCGAGAGCTACTTGACGACGGTCAGCGGCAGAAGCTTCTTGCCCGTCGGGCCGATCTGGATGGAGGTGTCGAGCTGAGGACACACCCCACAGTCGAAGCACGGCGTCCAGCGGCAGTCCTCGACCTCGGTCTCGTCCAGCGAGTCCTGCCAGTCCTCCCAGAGCCAGTCCTTGTCGAGACCGGAGTCCAGGTGGTCCCAGGGCAGGACCTCCTCGTACGTACGCTCGCGGGTCGTGTACCAGTCGACGTCCACGCCGAATTCGGGGAGCGTCTTGTCCGCGCAGGCCATCCAGCGGTCGTACGAGAAGTGCTCGCGCCAGCCGTCGAACCGGCCGCCGTCCTCGTAGACGGCGCGGATGACGGAGCCGATGCGGCGGTCGCCGCGCGAGAGCAGGCCCTCGACGATGCCGGGCTTGCCGTCGTGGTAGCGGAAGCCGATCGAGCGGCCGTACTTCTTGTCGCCGCGGATCTTGTCGCGCAGCTTCTCCAGCCGTGCGTCGGTCTCCTCGGCGCTCAGCTGCGGCGCCCACTGGAAGGGCGTGTGCGGCTTGGGGACGAAGCCGCCGATGGAGACGGTGCAGCGGATGTCGTTCTGGCCGGAGACCTTGCGGCCCTCGGCGATGACCTTCACGGCCATGTCGCCGATCTGCAGGACGTCCTCGTCGGTCTCGGTGGGCAGGCCGCACATGAAGTACAGCTTCACCTGGCGCCAGCCGTTGCCGTACGCGGTGGAGACCGTGCGGATCAGGTCCTCCTCCGAGACCATCTTGTTGATGACCTTGCGCAGGCGCTCGGAGCCGCCCTCGGGAGCGAAGGTGAGGCCGGAGCGCCGGCCGTTGCGGGTCAGTTCGTTGGCCAGGTCGACGTTGAACGCGTCGACGCGGGTGGACGGGAGGGACAGGCCGATCTTGTCCTCCTCGTACCGGTCCGCCAGGCCCTTGGCGATGTCGCCGATCTCGCTGTGGTCCGCGGAGGACAGCGAGAGCAGGCCGACCTCTTCGAAGCCGGTCGCCTTCAGGCCCTTGTCGACCATGTCGCCGATGCCGGTGATGCTGCGCTCGCGCACCGGACGGGTGATCATGCCCGCCTGACAGAAGCGGCAGCCGCGGGTGCACCCGCGGAAGATCTCGACGGACATGCGCTCGTGGACGGTCTCGGCGAGCGGAACGAGGGGCTGCTTGGGGTAGGGCCACTCATCGAGGTCCATGACGGTGTGCTTGGACACGCGCCACGGGACACCGGACTTGTTGGGTACGACGCGGCCGATGCGGCCGTCGGGCAGGTACTCGACGTCGTAGAAGGCCGGGACGTATACGCTGCCGGTCCGGGCGAGGCGGAAGAGGACCTCCTCGCGGCCGCCGGGGCGTCCTTCCGCCTTCCAGGTGCGGATGATCTCGGTCATGTCGAGGACAGCCTGCTCGCCGTCGCCGATGATCACGCAGTCGACGAAGTCGGCGATCGGCTCGGGGTTGAAGGCCGCGTGGCCGCCCGCGAGCACGATCGGGTCGTCGAGGGTGCGGTCCCGCGACTCCAGCGGAATGCCGGCGAGGTCGAGGGCCGTGAGCATGTTGGTGTAACCCAGCTCGGTGGAGAAGCTGAGGCCGAAGACGTCGAAGGCCTTCACCGGGCGGTGCGCGTCGACGGTGAACTGCGGCACCCGGTGTTCGCGCATCAGCTCTTCGAGGTCGGGCCACACGCTGTAGGTGCGCTCCGCCAGCACGCCGTCCCGCTCGTTCAGTACCTCGTAGAGGATCATGACGCCCTGGTTGGGGAGTCCGACCTCGTACGCGTCGGGGTACATGAGCGCCCAGCGGACGTCGCAGGCGTCCCAGTCCTTGACGGTGGAGTTGAGTTCTCCTCCGACGTACTGAATCGGCTTCTGGACGTGCGGGAGAAGCGCTTCCAGGCGTGGGAAGACCGACTCGACAGGCATCGTGGTGTCTCTCATGAGCGGGTTGGGTGACCATCCAGCGTACCCCCGATGCTCACCCGGTCAGCGCAGTCCGAAGATCCTTCTTGGCGGCCTTGGACCATACGCCGGGCAGTTCCCGTTCCAGATCGGCCGCCTCGCTCTCCTCCCGGCCGTAGAGGAGTCCCCAGGTGAAGGCGGACTCTCCGGCGGCGTGGGCGTGGATTCCGAGGTCCCGCAGGGTGCCGCGGGCGACGACGCTGTCCTGGTGGTCGCCGAGCAGGGACTGCACGTTTTTCATGGCCTTGGCGAAGCGCTTCGCCGGCTTGCCGAGGGCGGGCCTGGCGGCCTCTCCGGCGTAGCGGGCGCGCTTGGCGGCCTTGCGGGCCTCGTGGAGGGCGACGTCCCGTTCCTCGCCGGGTTCCATGCCGAGGGCGGGTTCGACCCGGCCGGCCAGGCGCTCGTAGTCCTTGGTGATCGCCTTGGGGAGGACGTCGGAGGGGTCGCCTGCGGCGGCCTTGCGCAGCGGCGGGTCGGCCAGGAGCGCGTCCAGGGTGTCCAGAAGGTCGAGGTAGCGCGTGCTGTCCAGGGCGCCGACGGCCCGGCGGCGGGAGTCGGAGCCCTGTGAGGCGTTCCAGACCTGGAGCCGTGCGCGCACGGGTCCGAGCAGCAGTGTCTGCGGTACGGCGGCGATACGGGTGTCCAGCCGTGCGGCGAGTACTTCCTGGTCGCGGGCCACGCCGAGTTCCGCGGCCAGCCACTTCAGCTCGTCGCCGACGGGGTCGGTGACGGAGCGGTCGAGGATCTTGCGGTAGGTCTTGAAGGCGCTGCGGAGCCTGCGGGTGGCGACGCGCATCTGGTGGACCGCGTCGGGGAGGTCGCGGCGCACGGCGGGGTCGTAGGCGAGGATGGCCTCGATCTGCTCGCGGGCGTAGCCGAGGATGTAGTCGCCCGCGCTGCCGGGTGGGACGAGGGGCCCGGCGGGCTTCCCGCTCGCCTGCTGCTCGGTGGAGTCCTCGTCCGGGGCGGTCTCCTCCAGTGCGCGGGCCAGTTTGGAGGGGCTCGCGGCCCGGACGATTCCGGCCTTGCGGAGCTTCTTGTCGATCGCGTCGAGAAGGGCCGGATCCTTGCCGTCGGCGAGTTCGACCTCGATCTCGTCCCACGCGGCGGTGCGCAGCTCGCCCGGGGCGAGCCGCTGTGCGTGGACGGTGTCCTTGCTGAGCTCGGCCAGGAGGTCGCCGTCCTCGTCGACCAGATGGTGGACGTCGCGGGCGGTGCGCAGGCGGACGACGGGGACGAGGTCGGCTCCGCGGACGTGGGCGGTGACGAGCTTCGCGATCTCGTCGGGGACCTCGTCGGAGAGGGGCGCGTGGATCTCGTCGCGCACGTCGGGCGCGACGGGGAGCTTGAGGTGCCAGCCCGCGTCCGCGCCCCCGGTCCTGCGGCGCAGGGTGATGGAGGCTGCGGAGAGCCGCAGGTCGGCGGTGTCGTAGTAGACGGCGTCGAGCTCGGTGACGCCCTGTTCGAGCGTTCCGGCGACTCCGCTGACCTTGGTGAGGTCGGGCAGCTTGGTGTCGGGGGCGGCCTCGTACTTGCGCTCGATCTCTCGCTTCGTGTCCACCATGAATCGAACTTACCCATGATTGGGTTCGCCAGACCCGCCCAGGCAGGCACTACGCAGTTATCGGCCGTTGCACGCGGATGGACTGGAGCAGCCCGACGGCGACCCAGACGGCGAACATCGACGAGCCTCCGTAGGACACGAAGGGCAGTGGCAGACCGGCGACCGGCATGATGCCGAGGGTCATGCCGACGTTCTCGAAGGACTGGAAGGCGAACCAGGCGATGATGCCGGCGGCGACGATGGTGCCGTAGAGCTCGGTGGTCTCGCGGGCGATCCGGCAGGCGCGCCAGAGCACCACTCCGAGGAGCAGCAGGATCAATCCGGCGCCGAGGAAGCCGAGTTCTTCGCCGGCGACGGTGAAGACGAAGTCGGTCTGCTGCTCGGGGACGAACTGGCCGGTGGTCTGAGAGCCCTTGAAGAGGCCGGTGCCGCTCAGGCCGCCGGATCCGATGGCGATCCGGGCCTGGTTGGTGTTGTAGCCGACTCCGGCGGGGTCGAGTTCGGGGTTGGCGAACGCCGCGAAGCGGTTGATCTGGTACTCGTCGAGGACGCCCAGGGCCGCGACGGCGACGGCGCCGATGACGCCGGTGCCGAGGAGTCCGAGGATCCAGCGGTTGGACGCGCCGGAGGCGAGCAGGACGCCGAGCACGATGACGGCCATCACCATGACCGAGCCGAGGTCGGGCATCAGCATCACGATGGCCATCGGCACCAGCGCGAGGCCGAGGGACTTGGCGACCGTGCGGTGGTCCGGATGGACGAGGTCGCCCGCGTCGACGCGGGCCGCGAGCATCATCGCCATGCCGAGGATGATCGTGATCTTCACGAACTCGGACGGCTGGATGGAGAAGCCGCCGCCGAGCACGATCCAGGCGTGCGCGCCGTTGATGGTCGCGCCGACGGGCGTGAGGACGAGCAGGACGAGGACGACGGAGATCCCGTACAGCACGGGCACGGCTCCGCGCAGGGTGCGGTGTCCGAGCCAGATCGTGCCGACCATCAGCGCCAGGCCGATGCCGGTGTTGAGGACGTGCCGGAACAGGAAGTAGTAGGGGTCTCCGTGGTTGAGTGCCTCGCGGTTGCGGGTCGCGGACCACACCAGCAGCGATCCCACGAAGGAGAGGGCGATCGCGGAGAGCAGCAGGGGCCAGTCGAGTCTGCGCACGACGGAGTCGCGTGAGGACAGACGGGTCCACATGCCGCCGCGCTGGGGCCCGTATCCGGAGACGGAGAAGCCATTGCCGGCCATGTCTCAGTCCCTTCGCGCGGGCGGTCCCGCGAGCTGTTGTTCGGCCGGGGCCTCGGGCTTCTTCGGCTGGTACGGCTCGACCTTCGGGGCGTCGATGGAGCCGTCGGGCTGGATCTTCGGCAGTGCGGTCTGCGGGGCGGGCATGAGGGCCCTCTTGAGGTCCTGGGCGCCCTTCTCGTCGAGTCCGTACATGGCTTCGTAGATCTTGCGGACGGCGGGTCCGGACGCTCCGGAACCCGTACCACCCTGGGAGATCGTCATGATGATCGTGTAGTCGTTCGTGTAGGAGACGAACCACGAGGTCGTCTGCTTGCCGTAGACCTCGGCCGTACCCGTCTTGGCGTGCATCGGGATCTTGTCCTGCGGCCAGCCGCCGAATCGCCAGGCGGCGGAGCCGCGGGTGGTGACTCCCGCGAGGGCGGCGTCTATCTGCTTCCGGGTCTTGGTGTTCATCGGCAGCTTGCCGTGCGAGGTGGGCTTGATCTGCTCGACGCTCTTGCCGTCCGCGCTGATGATCGCCTTGCCGATGGTGGGGTTGAAGAGAGTGCCGCCGTTGGCGATGGCCGCGTAGATGGTGGCCATCTGGATCGGGGTGACGAGGGTGTCGCCCTGGCCGATCGAGTAGTTGACGGAGTCACCGGCGCGCATCCGGTTGCCTTCGAGGCAGTTCTCGTACGCGATCTTCTCGACGTAGTCGCCGTTCTTCTTGCCCTGCTTGCACCAGCCGTCCTTGTTCGCCTCCCAGAAGCTCTGCTTCCACTGGCGGTCGGGGACGCGTCCGCTGACCTCGTTGGGGAGGTCGATGCCGGTCTCCTTGCCGAGGCCGAACTGGTGTGCGGTCTTGTAGAACCAGTCGTTGGGCTTCTTCTTGGGCTTGGTGCCGCCGTCCTTCTGCCATTCGCGGTGGGCGAGGCCGTAGTAGACGGTGTCGCAGGAGACTTCGAGGGCGCGGCCGAGGCTGATGCTGCCGTAGCCCTTGGACTCGAAGTTCTTGAAGACCTGGCCGCCGACGGAGTACGAGCTCGGGCAGGGGTAGTTGCCGTTGAAGTCGTATCCGGCGTTGACCGCGGCGGTGGAGGAAATCACCTTGAAGATCGAGCCGGGTGCGGCCTGGCCCTGGATGGCGCGGTTGAGCAGGGGGTAGTTGGAGGACTTGCCGGTGAGCTTGGCGTAGTCCTTGCCGGAGATGCCGCCGACCCAGGCGTTGGGGTCGTAGGTCGGCTGGGAGGCCATCGAGATGATCCGGCCGGTCTTGTTCTCCATGACCACGACTGCGCCCGCGTCGGCCTTGTAGTTCTCGTTGGTGTTGCGGTCGTGCTCCTTGCGGGCTTCCTTCATCGCGAAGTTGAGCTCGAACTCGGCGACGGCCTGCACCCGGGCGTCGATGGAGGTGACGACGTTGGCACCGGGCTGGGCGAGGTCCTTGTCGGCCTGGCCGATGACGCGGCCGAGGTTGTCCACCTCGTAGCGGGTGACGCCGGCGTTGCCGCGCAGGGCCTTGTCGTAGGTGCGTTCGAGTCCGGAGCGGCCGACCTGGTCGGAGCGCAGGAACGGCGAGTCGGTGTCCTTGGCCTTCTCGATCTCCTCGTCGGTGACGGGCGAGAGATAGCCGAGGACCTGAGCGGTGTTGGTCTTGCCGGGCGCGGCGTAGCGGCGTACGGCGGTGGGCTCGGCCGTGATGCCGGGGAAGTCCTCGGCGCGTTCACGGATCTGGAGGGCCTGCTGGGTGGTGGCCTCGTCGGTGACGGGGATCGGCTGGTAGGGCGAGCCGTTCCAGCAGGGCTGCGGGGTCTTGGAGTCGCAGAGCCTGACCTTGTCCATGACGTCCTTCGGCTTCATGCCGAGGACCGCGCCGAGCCGGGTGAGGACGGCCTTGCCGTCGTCCTTCATCTTCATCAGCTCGGTGCGGGACGCGGAGACGACCAGGCGGGTCTCGTTGTCGGCGAGGGGGACGCCGCGGGAGTCGAGGATCGAGCCGCGGACCGCGGGCTGGACGACCTGCTGGACGTGGTTGTTCTTCGCCTCGTCGGTGTACTCCTGGCCGTTGCGGATCTGGATGTACCAGAGGCGTCCGCCGAGCGTGAGGAGGAGGGAGAAGACCAGGACCTGGATGACGACGAGCCGGATCTGGACCCGAGGGGTCCGGCCGGTCTCGGGGATGTTGCTCATGCTGCGTGTGCCCCCTCGTTCACAGTCGCTTGACTCCCTTGATGCGGCCCGCGCGGGCCGCCCTGGTCCTGGCCGCTTTCAGTCGCAGGCCGCCGCGCCGGCTGCCGATCCGCAGGCCGGTGCCGGAGGCGAGCCAGCCGGAGGCGACGTCCCCGGCGTTGTTGGTCTGGCTGTTCTCGAGCGGATCGTTGTCGGCGCGTCTGGCGAGCGCCATGATCAGCGGCACGGTGAAAGGCGCGAGGAGCAGGTCGTAGACGGCGGCCGTGAACAGCAGGCTGCCGAGGCCCACATGGCGGGCGGCGGTGTCGCCGACGAGGGCGCCCACTCCGGCGTACAGCAGGGTCGATCCGACGGCGGCAGCGACGACGACCAGCATCGGTCCGGTGGCGGACCTGAACCGGCCGGTGTCCGGGCGGGCGAGGCCCGCGAGGTAGCCGATCACGCAGAGCACGAGCGCGTAGCGTCCGGCCGCGTGGTCGGCGGGCGGCGCGAGGTCGGCGAGGAGTCCGGCGCCGAAGCCGATGAAGGCACCCGCCATGTGGCCGTAGACGAGCGCGAGTCCGAGGACGACGAGCAGCATCAGGTCGGGAACGGCACCGGGCAGCTGGAGGCGGGCGAGGACGGAGACCTGGATGACGAGAGCGACCACGACGAGCGTCGTCGAGAGAAGCATCCGGTTGAAACGCATGACGGATCAGCTCCTACTGCTGGTCGTTCTGGTCGTCGGCACTGCCGGAGTCCTCGCCGCTGCCGGCGCCGGGCGTGACGGTCACGGTGACCGTCGGGGTGGGCCTGGGCGCCGCGGGTTTCGGCGGCAGCACGGTGTCGCGCGGGTCGGAGCGCGGGGCTACGACGACCACGCCGACGATGTCGAGCTTGCTGAAGCCGACGTAGGGCCGGACGAAGATGTTGCGGGTCAGGTCGCCGCCGGAGGGGTCGACGCGGACCACCTCGCCGACGGGGACGCCCGGCACGAACGGCTTGTCGGCCTGGGAGCCGAAGGTGACCAGCCGGTCGCCCTTCTTCACCTTGGACTTGCCGTTGAGCAGCTGGACGGAGAGCGGTCGGTCGCCCTGGCCGGTGGCGAAGCCGAGCTCGTCGGTCTTCTCCATCCGGGTGCCGACGGTGAAGTCCGGGTCGTTGGCCAGCAGTACGGTCGCCGTGCCCGGGCCGACGGTGGTGACGCGGCCGACGAGTCCGTCGCCGTTCAGCACGGTCATGTCCCGCTTGATCCCGTCGTCGGAACCGACGTCGATGGTGACGGTCCATGAGAAGCCCTGGGCGGCTCCTATGGCGATGACCTCCGCGCCCTTGATGCCGTACTGGCCGGCTCCCGCCGTCTTGAGCATCTTGTCGAGCTCGCGCGCTCGGCTGCGGTTGCGGTCGTCGCTTCCGAGTCTGGCCTTGAGCGCGGCGTTCTCACGCTCCAGCACGGCGATGCGGTCGTGTCGCTCCCCGGAGTCCCGTACGGCTCCGATGGCGTTGCCGATCGGGTCAACCGCTGCGGCCACGCCGTTCTCGACGGGCCCGAACGCCGAGGCGGCGGCCTGCCGGGCGCCGTCGACGGGTGAGTCCTCGCCCCCGCGGATGTCCACCGTGATCAAAGCGAACGCGATGGCGATCAGCAGCACCAAGAGCAGCCGGCTCTCTCGTGTGTCCCTCACGTGCGGCGGCCGTGCCTTCCTCGTAGGAATGTTGATGTCTGTATATCAACGATCTGCCGTATGGGTTGGCAGGCACCCGAACAGGGGACCCCCCGGGGCCCCGTGGGCCCAGAGGGGCAGATCGACTCCCCCGGGGCCCGGCACCGCGGGCCCCCCGAGCAGACCTGGGGCCTGTGTGTGGATCCTGCCAGGCTCGATCCACACGACAGACCCAGGGACTCTCGTTCGGATCCTGCCGGGCTCGCGTGCCCCGGCCTCGTCCGAACGACAGACCTAGCGGCGGGGCTGGGCGTCCAGCACCTGCTGGAGCGCCTCGAACTCCTCGACGCACTTGCCGGATCCGAGGGCCACCGAATCCAGCGGGTCCTCGGCGATGTGGATCGGCATACCGGTCTCGCGGCGCAGCCGTTCGTCCAGGCCGCGCAGCAGTGCGCCACCGCCGGTGAGGACGATGCCGCGGTCCATGACGTCACCGGACAGCTCCGGGGGGCACTTGTCGAGCGTGGTCTTGACGGCGTCCACGATCGCGTTGACCGGTTCCTCGATCGCCTTGCGGACTTCGGCGGCCGAAATGACGACGGTCTTGGGCAGACCGGACACGAGGTCACGACCGCGGATCTCGGTGTGCTCGTCCTTGTCCATGTCGTACGCGGAACCAATGGTGATCTTGATGTTCTCGGCGGTCCGTTCGCCGAGCAGGAGTGAGTACTCCTTCTTGATGTGCTGAATGATCGCGTTGTCCAGCTCGTCGCCGGCGACGCGAATGGACTGTGCTGTGACGATTCCGCCGAGTGAGATCACGGCGACTTCGGTGGTGCCGCCGCCGATGTCGACGACCATATTGCCGGTGGCTTCATGAACCGGGAGTCCGGAGCCGATGGCCGCGGCCATGGGCTCCTCGATGATGTGCACCTGACGGGCGCCCGCCTGCGTCGAGGCCTCGATGACCGCGCGGCGCTCAACGCCCGTGATGCCGGAGGGCACACAGACGACGACACGCGGCCGGGCGAGGTACCGGCGCTTGTGGATCTTCAGGATGAAGTAGCGGAGCATTCGCTCGGTGATCTCGAAGTCGGCGATGACGCCGTCCTTCAACGGCCGGACGGCAACGATGTTGCCCGGCGTCCGGCCGATCATCTTCTTCGCCTCGGCGCCGACCGCGAGAATGCCGCCCGTGTTGGTGTTGATGGCGACGACGGACGGCTCGTTGAGGACGATCCCCCGGCCCCTGACGTACACCAGCGTGTTGGCGGTCCCGAGGTCGACAGCCATGTCACGGCCGATGAACGACATGTTGTTCCCCATGAGGATGCGTCTGGCCTTCCCAAATCGAGCGTTGATGGCTTTTTAGGACGGCGAGGTGGGTGCTGTGGCGTGGAGGCTTCCATCGTAGTGCCGCCTGCACGGACACGGCGCGGTGGTCCACCTCTCTATAGGTGACGAGGTGTCGCAGCGATGCGTTCCCGAATTGCGCTGGCATATACCGAAGGGCGACCGAAATTCCTTCGGTCGCCCCAGGTCATGAGCGCTGTTCGGCTGACGCCCGGTCAGGAAAGGCCCGGGAAGAAAAGCTTCAGTTCCCGAATGGCGGACTCCTCCGAGTCCGAGGCGTGGATCAGGTTCTCCCGGACGATCGTCCCGAAGTCTCCACGGATGGAGCCCGGAGCCGCGGCGATCGGGTCGGTCGGACCGGCGAGCGCACGCATGCCCTCGATGACCCGCTCGCCGTCGACGACCAGCGCGACGACCGGACCGGAGGCCATGAACTCCACCAGCGGCTCGTAGAAGGGCTTGCCCTTGTGCTCGCCGTAGTGCTGCTCCAGGATCTCCGTGTCGAGCGTGCGCAGCTCCAGCGCGCTGATGGTCCAGCCGGCCTTGGCCTCGATACGGCCGATGATCTCGCCGATCAGACCGCGGCGTACGGCGTCGGGCTTGAGCAGGACGAGCGTGCGCTGGCTCACGGATCGAGCTCCTTCAGTGCAGTGACGAGTGCGAGTGTTCAGAGGCTACAGGGCCGAACGGGGCCGAGATCACTCAGCGTCAGGCTCGGGGGTTCAGTCCGGGACCGGGTCCTGGGCCGCCCATCGCGCCTTCGCCTCGTCGATCTTGCGGCCGTAGTGCACGGAGGCCCACCACAGGCCCGCGAACACGGCGCCCAGGAAGAACATCGTCGGCACCACGAACCCGCTCGCGATCAGCGCGATCTGCAGCGCCCAGCCGAGCTGGATCCCGCCGGGGCGGGTGATCATCCCGCACAGCAGCACCGACAGCACCATCGCGATGCCGCACACCGTCCAGACGGTGGTCGTCGACAGGTCGTCCGACTTCATGGCGACCAGGCCGGCGAAACCGATGACGAAGAATTCACCGATGAGGGTGGAAGCACAGAGCGTTCGCATCAGGGTCAGCCCCTCTTCAGCAGCAGTCGGGCTTCACCGACCGTGATCACCGAGCCGGTCACCAGCACACCCGCGCCCGCGTATTCGGCTTCTTCCTCGGCGAGCGTGATCGCCGCCTCCAGCGCCTCGTCCAGCCGTGGCTCGACCACCACCCGGTCGTCGCCGAAGATCTCCACGGCCACCCCCGCCAGGGTGTCGACGTCCATCGCCCGATGACTGCTGTTCTGGGTGACGACGACCTCGGCGAAGATCGGCTCGAACGCCTCCAGCAGTCCGCGCACATCCTTCTCGCCGCTCGCGCCGACCACACCGATGAGCCGGGAGAACCCGAAGGCCTCGGTGACCGCTTCGGCGCTCGCGCGCGCTCCGGCCGGGTTGTGCGCGGCGTCCAGCACGACGGTCGGGCTGCGGCGCACGACCTCCAGCCGACCGGGCGAGGACACGGCGGCGAACGCCTTGCGGACGGTGTCCGCGTCCAGCGCACCCGCCTGCTCGGCGCCGACGCCGAAGAACGCCTCGACCGCCGCCAGCGCCACCGCCGCGTTGCGCGCCTGGTGGGCCCCGTACAGCGGGAGGAAGATCTCGTCGTACTCGCCGCCGAGGCCGCGCAGCGTCAGCTGCTGACCGCCGACCGCGACCTCCCGGGACACGAGACCGAACTCCATGCCTTCGCGGGCCACCGTGGCGTCGACCTCCACGGCCTTCTTCAGCATCACCTGCGCGGCGTCCACGGGCTGCTGCGCCAGGATGACGGTCGCGCCCTCCTTGATGACGCCGGCCTTCTCGGACGCGATCTCCCCGGGGGTGGAGCCGAGCCGGTCGGTGTGGTCCAGGTCGATGGGGGTGATCACGGCGACCGTGGCGTCGATGACGTTCGTCGCGTCCCAGCTGCCGCCCATGCCGACCTCGACGACCGCCACGTCCACGGGCGCGTCGGCGAAGGCGGCGTACGCCATACCGGTGAGCACCTCGAAGAACGAGAGCCGGAACTCCTGCGACTGGTCGACCATCTCGATGTACGGCTTGACGTCCTCGTACGTCTCGATGAAGCGCTCGGCCTCGATCGGGGCACCGTCGAGGCTGATCCGCTCGGTGATCGACTGCACGTGCGGCGAGGTGTACCGGCCGGTGCGCAGCTCGAAGGCGGAGAGCAGGGCCTCGATCATGCGGGCGGTGGAGGTCTTGCCGTTCGTTCCGGTGATGTGGATCGAGGGATACGCCCGCTGGGGCTCCCCCAGCACATCCATCAGCGCGGCGATCCGGGTGACGGACGGCTCCAGCTTGGTCTCGCCCCAGCGGCCGGCCAGCTCCTGCTCCACCGCGCGGAGCGCCTTGTCCACCTCCGGATCCGCGGGCCGGGCGGGTGCGGCGTCACCCTGGGGCACGCCGGCCTGCGCGCGCAGGGTACGGCTGCCGGCCTCGATCACCGCCAGGTCGGGGTCACGGTCGGTCTCGGCGTCGACGATCTCGTCGAAAGGGTCGGGCTGCTCACTCACAGGGCCAGTCTACGGAGCCGCCGGCCCGAGACGGCGCTCCGCCCCGGACCCCCGTGTTCTCGGGGTCCGGGGCGGAGCCGTGGACGTCAGGCCTGCGGCAGGCGGTCGAGCTGTTCGGTGATCCGCTCGATGTCCTCCTCGGCCTTGGCGAGCCGGGTACGGATCTTGTCCACCACGTTGTCCGGGGCCTTGGCCAGGAACGCCTCGTTGCCGAGCTTGCCGTGCGCCTGGGCCTTCTCCTTCTCGGCCGCCGCGAGGTCCTTCGCGAGCCGCTTGCGCTCGGCGGCGACGTCGATGGTGCCGGACAGGTCGAGGGCGACCGTGGCTCCCGCGACCGGGAGGGTCGCGGTCGCGCTGAAGGCCTCGCCCTCGGGCTGGAGCCGCAGCAGCTGCCGGATCGCGGCCTCGTGCGGCGCGAGCGCGGTGCCGCTGAGGGTGAGCCGGGCGGGCACCTTCTGACCGGGCTGGAGGCCCTGGTCGGAACGGAAGCGGCGGACTTCGGTGACGACGCGCTGGAGGTTCTCGATCTCCCGCTCGGCGGCGTCGTCGCGGAAGCCGCTGTCGGCCGGCCAGTCGGCGATGACGATCGACTCACTGCCGGTCAGCGTGGTCCACAGCGTCTCGGTGACGAACGGAACCACGGGGTGCAGCAGCCGCAGCATGACGTCGAGGACCTCGCCGAGGACCCGGCCGGATGCCTTGGCCGCCTCGCCACCGCCGAAGAAGACGGTCTTGGACAGCTCGACGTACCAGTCGAAGACCTCGTCCCAGGCGAAGTGGTAGAGGGCGTCCGACAGCTTCGAGAACTGGTAGTCCTCGTAGTACGCGTCGACCTCGGCCACGGTCTTGTTGAGGCGCGACAGGATCCACCGGTCGGTCGCCGACAGCTGCTCGACCGGCGGCAGTTCGCCCTCGATCGTCGCACCGTTCATCAACGCGAAACGGGTGGCGTTCCAGATCTTGTTGGCGAAGTTCCGCGACGCCTGGACCCAGTCCTCGCCGATCGGGACGTCGACGCCCGGGTTGGCGCCGCGGGCCAGGGTGAAGCGGACGGCGTCGGAGCCGTAACTGTCCATCCAGTCAAGCGGGTTGACGGCATTGCCGAACGACTTCGACATCTTCTTGCCGAACTGGTCGCGGACCATGCCGTGCAGGGCGATGGTGTGGAACGGCGGTGTGCCGTCCATCGCGTACAGGCCGAACATCATCATCCGGGCGACCCAGAAGAAGAGGATGTCGTAGCCCGTGACCAGGACGGAGTTCGGGTAGAACTTCGCCAGGCTGTCGGTCTGCTCGGGCCAGCCGAGCGTCGAGAAGGGCCACAGACCCGAGGAGAACCAGGTGTCCAGGACGTCGGTGTCCTGCGTCCAGCCGTCGCCACTCGGCGGCTGCTCGTCGGGGCCGACGCAGACGACCTCGCCGTTCGGGCCGTACCAGACCGGAATGCGGTGGCCCCACCACAACTGGCGTGAGATGCACCAGTCGTGGAGGTTGTCGACCCAGTCGAAGTAGCGCTTCTCCATCTCCTGCGGGTGGATCTTGACGCGGCCGTCACGGACCGCGTCACCGGCGGCCTTGGCGAGCGGGCCGACCTTGACCCACCACTGCATCGAAAGCCGCGGCTCGATGGTGGTCTTGCAGCGCGAGCAGTGGCCGACGGAGTGGGTGTAGGGACGCTTCTCGGCGACGATCCGGCCGTCCGCGCGCAGGGCGGCGACGATGGCGCTGCGCGCCTCCAGCCGGTCCAGACCCTGGAAGGGGCCGTGGGCGGTGATGATGGCGTGCTCGTCCATGACGGCGAGGTTCGGCAGCCCGTGGCGCTGACCGATCTCGAAGTCGTTCGGGTCGTGGGCGGGCGTCACCTTGACGGCGCCGGTGCCGAACTCGGGATCGACGTGCTCGTCGGCGACGACCGGGATACGGCGGCCGGTGAGGGGCAGCACGATCTCGGTGCCGACGAGGTGCTTGTAGCGCTCGTCGTCGGGGTGAACGGCGACACCGGTGTCACCGAGCATCGTCTCGGCGCGGGTGGTGGCGACGACGATCGACGCCTCGCCCTCTCCGTAGCGGATGGAGACGAGTTCACCCTCGTCGTCCTGGTACTCCACCTCGATGTCCGAGATGGCGGTGAGGCAGCGCGGGCACCAGTTGATGATGCGCTCAGCGCGGTAGATCAGCTCGTCGTCGTAGAGCCGCTTGAAGATGGTCTGGACGGCCTGGGACAGGCCCTCGTCCATGGTGAAGCGCTCCCGCGACCACGCGACACCGTCTCCGAGGCGCCTCATCTGCCCGGAGATCTGACCGCCGGACTCCGCCTTCCACTGCCAGACGCGCTCGACGAACTCCTCGCGGCCCAGGTCGTGACGGGACTTGCCCTCCTTGGCGAGTTCGCGTTCGACGACGTTCTGGGTCGCGATGCCGGCGTGGTCCATGCCGGGCTGCCACAGCGTCTCGAACCCCTGCATCCGCTTACGGCGGGTGAGGGCGTCGATCAGGGTGTGCTCGAAGGCATGGCCCAGGTGCAGGCTTCCGGTGACGTTCGGCGGCGGGATGACGACGGTGAACGGCGGCTTGTCGCTCTTCGCGTCGGCCTCGAAGTAACCGCGCTCCACCCAGCGCTCGTACAGCTTCCCCTCTACCTCGGCCGGCGCGTACTGGGTCGGCAGTTCGGTGATGGGCGCTGGGTTCTGCTGCTGAGAGTTCTCGGTCACGCGCCCAGTTTAGAGGTGTCACAGGCCCGTACTGAAACGGGAATCTTCGGTAACGGTGTGGGCCCCGCTGCCCCACGATGCGGGCGCTTGGGCCAGGATGTTCGGAACACATAAGTATCTGGAGGGGAACCCAGTAATGAGCTACAACCAGCCGGGCCCGTACGGCGGCCAGCCTCAGCAGCCCGGACCGTACGGTCAGCCGGGTCCCTACGGCCAGCAGCCGCCGCAGGCCCCGCAGCCCGGCTACGGGTACCCGCAGCAGCAGCCGCCGCAGCCCGGATACGGCTACCCGCAGCAGACCCCGCCGCAGGGCGTCCCCCAGCAGCAGGGCCAGTGGGGCCAGCCGCAGCAGCCGGGCCCGTACGGCCAGCAGCCCTACGGCGGCGGCCAGGTCCCGCCCCCGCCGGGTGCCCCGAAGAAGAAGACGGGCCTGATCGTGGCCGCGTCGGTGGTGGCGCTCGCGGTGATCGCGGGTGGGGCGTACTTCTTCCTGGGTGGCGGCGGCAGCAGCGACGTCGCGGACGACGGCGCGCACAAGCTGACGACACCGGCCACGGTCCTTGGCGAGTACAAGAAGGCCGACAACGGCGGCGGCTCGAGCGACGACGACTTCCTCAAGGACGCGGAGAAGAACGGCGTCAAGAACGCCAAGCAGGTCGAGGCCGCTTACCAGGTCAAGGACCCCAACAACCCGCTGGCGGGGAAGCTGTTGCAGTTCGGCGGCGTCTACGGCGAGATCGACGACCCGGAGAAGGTCGTCGACGGTGTGTTCGCCAGCATCGAGGCAGAGTCCAAGAAGGAGAAGGACTCGGACACCGAGCTGGTCGGCGAGCCGAAGGCCTACACCCCTGCGGAGGCCGAGGGCGCTGTGCTGAAGTGCCAGGCCATCAAGTCGACGCCGCCGCAGGACTCCGATGCTCCCGCAGCCGGGCCCAAGGAGCTGACGATGGTTGTGTGCGTCTGGGGCGACCACAGCACGCTCGGTTTCGCGATGCCGATGAACATGGCCGACGTTCTGGCCGGCAAGAGCCTGCCGGCCGAGGAAGCGGCAAGCGTCACCGCGAAGCTCCGCAAGGAAGTGCGCGTCAAGCTGTAACCGGGCGCCCGGTTCCGGGGCCCTCCACAGGGCCCCGGAACCAGCCCAACACGACGGTGGGCCCGGCCAGTTCCGGCCGGGCCCTCCGTGTGATACGCGCAGAGCGTGGCCCGCAACCGTCGAGCCGGGCTCACGCGCAGCACGCCGAAGGGGCGCCCGGCCAGTCGCTGGCCGGGCGCCCCTTCGGCGTATGTACAGGTGTTACGCCGACTTCTCGTGGCGCCCCTCGTTCTTCACTACCCGCGGCACCAGCGTCGGGTTCACGTTGTTGTGGACCACGTCCTCCGTGATGACGACCCGGGCCACGTCCTTGCGGGACGGGACCTCGTACATCACCGACATCAGGACCTCTTCCATGATGGCCCGCAGACCACGCGCGCCCGTGCCGCGCAGGATCGCCTGGTCCGCGATCGCCTCCAGGGCCGGGCGGTCGAAGTCCAGCTCCACGCCATCGAGTTCGAACAGCCGCTGGTACTGCTTCACCAGCGCGTTCCGCGGCTCGACCAGAATCTGGAGCAGCGCCTCGCGGTCCAGGTTGTGGACCGAGGTCAGTACGGGGAGGCGGCCGATGAACTCCGGGATCATCCCGAACTTCACCAGGTCCTCCGGCATGACCTCCTGGAACTGGTCGCTCGCCTCGATCTCGCGCTTCGAGCGGATCGTCGCGCCGAAGCCGATGCCCTTCGCTCCCGCGCGCGACTCGATGATCTTCTCCAGGCCGGCGAACGCGCCGCCCACGATGAAGAGCACGTTCGTCGTGTCGATCTGGATGAACTCCTGGTGCGGGTGCTTGCGGCCGCCCTGGGGCGGGACCGAGGCCGTCGTGCCCTCCAGGATCTTCAGCAGCGCCTGCTGGACGCCCTCACCGGACACGTCCCGCGTGATCGACGGGTTTTCGCTCTTACGGGCGACCTTGTCGATCTCGTCGATGTAGATGATCCCGGTCTCGGCCTTCTTGACGTCGTAGTCGGCCGCCTGGATCAGCTTCAGCAGGATGTTCTCGACGTCCTCGCCGACATATCCCGCCTCCGTCAGCGCCGTCGCGTCGGCGATGGCGAACGGGACGTTCAGCATGCGGGCGAGCGTCTGGGCCAGCAGCGTCTTGCCGGAGCCCGTGGGACCCAGCAGGAGGATGTTGGACTTCGCGAGCTCGATCGCGTCGTCCCGGCCCGCGCCTCCGCCGTTCTCGCCGGCCTGGACGCGCTTGTAGTGGTTGTACACCGCCACCGAGAGGGCCTTCTTGGCGGGCTCCTGCCCGACGACGTACCCCTCGAGGAACTCGTAGATCTCACGAGGTTTGGGAAGTTCTTCCCAGCGGACCTCGCTCGTCTCGGCGAGTTCCTCCTCGATGATCTCGTTGCAGAGGTCGATGCACTCGTCGCAGATGTACACACCGGGCCCTGCGATGAGCTTCTTCACCTGCTTCTGGCTCTTTCCGCAGAACGAGCACTTGAGCAGGTCGCCGCCATCACCGATGCGTGCCACGAGGTGCTTCCCCTTCGCCTGGGAGCAGCTTGGTTCAGCCGGCTCCTGGTGCCTCATATCCGACGGTACCTTGCCGGGCCCCTCGTTCGGGCCCCCCTTGGCGCGGTTCACATTGTCGTGCACCGCGCCAAAGGCTCCGCACCGGTCAGGCGGCCGCTGCGGCCGTGCTCTTGCGGGTGGAGACGATCTGGTCGACAAGACCGTACGCGAGGGCGTCCTCGGCGGTCAGGATCTTGTCGCGCTCGATGTCGTCGCGGACCTTGTCGATCGGCGTGGTGGAGTGCTTGGCCAGCATCTCCTCCAGCTGCACACGCATGCGCAGGATCTCGTTGGCCGCGATCTCCAGGTCGGAGAGCTGCTCCCGGCCGGTCTGCGAGGACGGCTGGTGGATCAGCACACGGGCGTGCGGCAGGGCCATCCGCTTGCCGGGGGTGCCGGCGGCGAGCAGCACGGCCGCGGCGGAGGCCGCCTGGCCCATGCACACGGTCTGGATGTCCGGCTTCACGAACTGCATCGTGTCGTAGATGGCCGTCAGGGCCGTGAACGAGCCGCCGGGGCTGTTGATGTAGATCGAGATGTCGCGGTCCGGGTCCATGGACTCCAGGCACAGCAGCTGCGCCATGACGTCATTGGCCGATGCGTCGTCGATCTGGACGCCGAGGAAGATCACGCGCTCCTCGAACAGCTTCGCGTACGGGTCGTACTCACGCACACCCTGCGACGTGCGCTCGACGAAGCGCGGGACGACGTAGCGGTTGTCCA
Source organism: Streptomyces sp. NPDC096193 (assembly GCF_040302905.1). Classification (NCBI taxonomy): domain Bacteria; kingdom Bacillati; phylum Actinomycetota; class Actinomycetes; order Kitasatosporales; family Streptomycetaceae; genus Streptomyces; species Streptomyces sp. NPDC096193. Next base: position 156,616 of record NZ_JBEOSJ010000006.1, read on the forward strand.
CCTGCGGGCCGGTGTAGAGGCCGCTGGCGGAGGCGCCGGGGTAGTTGCTCATATGGGTGTTCACCATCCTGGTGGCGTACTGCGGGCTTGGGTGGCTGGGGGCGGGTCGTCCGGCTGCGGGCTCAGGCGCCGGTGCCGCCGCCGCCCGGAACGCCCGATGCGGCGGAGATGATCTCGTCGATGAGGCCGTAGTCCTTGGCCTCCTCGGCCGTGAACCAACGGTCGCGGTCGCCGTCGCGGATGATCGCCTCGACGGTCTGGCCGGAGTGGTGGGCGGTGATCTCCGCCATGCGCTGCTTCGTGCGGAGCAGGTACTCGGCTTGGATCTTGATGTCGGAGGCGGTGCCGCCGAGTCCGGCCGAACCCTGGTGCATGAGGATGTCGGTATTGGGAAGCGCGAAGCGCTTGCCGGCCGCGCCGCCGGTCAGCAGGAACTGGCCCATCGAGGCCGCCATTCCCATACCGATGGTCACCACGTCGTTCGGGATGTACTGCATGGTGTCGTAGACCGCCATGCCGGCTGTCACCGAACCGCCGGGGCTGTTGATGTAGAGGTAGATGTCCTTGTCCGGGTCAGCGGCAAGGAGCAGCATCTGCGCCGTGATCTTGTTGGCGATGTCGTCGTCGACCTGCTGGCCGAGGAAGATGATGCGCTCGCCGAGCAGCCGGTTGTAGACATGGTCGCCGAGGCCACCACCGATAGACGGCTCACCGGCGGCGTTAGGCATCAGATTCGTCACGTATCCACCTGCTCGTCTCTGACGGCTGCCTGCCGTCTCAGCGTCTTCGTAACCAAGGGCGGGTACTCCCCTGCCCTCGTACTCATGGACCCTAACGCGCTGGTCGGCGGGACCCATCCCGGTTCCCGAACTGTTCGCTGGGAGCGCAAGGTGGTTGGGGTACGTGCGTACGACGACGGGCCCCGGGCGCAGTGCGTCCGGGGCCCGCCACAGGGCTCACAGTGTGGCTCAGGCCTCGGTCTTCTTGTCCTCGGCCCGGTCCTCGGCCGCGTCGCCCTCGGCGGCGGCCTCGACCGTCTCAGCGGTCTCGTCCTCGTCGTCCAGGTCGACCGTCTCACCGTTGGTGTCGACGACCTTGGCGGCCTCGACCACGACGGCGAGCGCCTTGCCGCGGGCGACCTCACCGACGAGCATCGGCACCTGGCCGCCTTCGACGACGGCCTGGGCGAACTGGTCGGGGCTCATGCCGGAGGAGGCCGCACGCCGCATGAGGTGCTCGGTGAGCTCCTCCTGGTTGACGTTCAGCTTCTCCTTGTTGACCAGCTCGTCGAGGATGAACTGGGTCTTGATGCCCTTGACCGCCTGCTCCTTGGTCTCGGCGTCGAACTCTTCCTCGGTCTTGCCCTGGATCTCCAGGTACTTGCCGAGGTCGATGCCCATCTGACCGAGCTGGTGGTGCTCGAGGTTGTGCTTGCGGGTGTTGATCTCGTCCTCGAGGAGCTTCTCGGGGATCGGCACCTCGGCCAGCTTCAGCAGCTCGTCAAGGACGCGCTCCTGGGCCTGGGTGGCCTGGTCGTACTGCTTCATGTTCTCGAGACGCTTGCGGCTGTCGGCCTTCAGCTCGTCGAGGGTGTCGAACTCGCTGGCCATCTGCGCGAAGTCGTCGTCGAGCTCGGGGAGCTCGCGGGCGGAGACGGCGGTCACCTTGACGGTGACCTCGGCGTCCTTGCCCTCGGCGGAGCCGCCCTTGAGCTGCGAGGTGAAGGTGGCCTCGCCGCCGGCCTCCAGGCCCGTGACGGCCTCGTCGATGCCTTCGAGCAGCTCGCCGGAGCCGACGGTGTACGAGACACCGCTCGCGACGCCGTCCTCGAGGACCTCTCCGTCGACCTTGGCCTCCAGGTCGATCGTCAGGACGTCACCCTCGGCGGCGGCACGCTCGACCGGCGAGGTGGAGGCGAAGCGCTCACGGAGCTGCTCCACCGACTTCTCGACGTCCTCGTCGCTGACCTCGACGGCGTCGACGGTGACCTCGATGCCGGAGTAGTCCGGGATCTCGATGGCGGGGCGGATGTCGACCTCGGCGGTGAAGTTCAGCGTCTCGCCGTCCTTCAGCTCAGTGATGTCGACCTCGGGCTGGCCGAGGACGTTGATCTCCGCCTCGTTGACCGCCTCGGTGTAGAACTTCGGGAGGGCGTCGTTGACGGCCTCCTCCAGCACAGCACCACGGCCGAACCGCTGGTCGATCACCCGGGCCGGGATCTTGCCCTTTCGGAAGCCCTTGACCGTGACCTGCTGGTTGATCTTCTTGTACGCCGCGTCGAGGCTGTCCTTGAGCTCCTCGAAGGGCACCTCGACAGTGAGCCGAACCCGAGTCGGGTTCAGGGTCTCCACGGCGCTCTTCACGGTTCGGTCTCCTTGATGGCTGATTCTGGGATTCTGCTGCTCCGCCGCACAGGAGGCGGCTCAGCTGATCGACCCGGGTCTTTTTGTCCCACTCGGTCCAGACACACGGGCACGCAGCTTGCATAGTAGCCGCAAGCAGGATGGGCCCCACAATGCGATCTTGCAGAGGCCCGGTGATGGTGGTCGGGGTGGCCGGATTCGAACCGACGACCTTCCGCTCCCAAAGCGGACGCGCTACCAAGCTGCGCCACACCCCGTCGGTGCGACACGTAGGGTACATGCCCGCAGGCAGTGGGGGCCGCCGCATTCTCCGGCGCGGAATCGGGTGTGCGGCACCGGCCTCGGACCCGCTACGATGCTGTCCGTACCGCGGCCCACGTGACCTGCGGTGCGATGTGTGCGGGCGTAGCTCAATGGTAGAGCCCTAGTCTTCCAAACTAGCTACGCGGGTTCGATTCCCGTCGCCCGCTCTCGATGACTCAGGGCCAGGCCGGAGGTTCGTTCCCCCGCCTGGCCCTGAGGCGTTTCCGGGCCCGCTGAGCGCTCCGGGCGTCAGGAGGCGGTGGTCAGGACCATCCGGAACCGGGCGGCGTTGGACATCATCTTCTGGTACGCCTCGTCCGCCGCGCTCGTCCCCGCCGTGCTGGCACCGCCCGTACGAGTCCGGGGCCCGGCTGCGGGGCTTCACGCTCGGCGATCCCCCGACGGGCCGCCAGGGGAGGCGACCCGTGCAACCCGCACCGTCGTAGCGATCACTCCCGTACGACGAATCCCCCGGAGCCAGCACACCGCCTCCGGCGCGATCAGGCGCGACGGAGCAGCGCATCACTGCCAGGTCAGAAGTTGATCTGGTTGATGGTGTCCGCTATCGAGTTGAGAAATCTGTTGATCGACGGCGCCATGCCCGTCGATGCCAGGAAGAAGCCGAACAGCACGGCGACTATCGCCGGTCCGGCCTTGATCGAGCCGCCGCGGATCAGCACCACCAGGATGATCGCCAACAGAAGCACCACAGACAGCGAAATGGCCACAACTGATCACACCCTCGGTCGGTCCGCCTTGCCGGCCCGGGGGCACACGACCCAGCACACCCCCGCCATGAACATCGTGCCACCAACGGGGCGATGCATGCCGCCTCCTGACGAATCATCGACGGCGGGATCACGCCATCCGCACGCGCGCACGGATGCCGCACGCGTGACCGGTCGTCCGGGGGAGTGAAATGCGGGACGTAATTCGACCCGATCGTTTCGATGTGTACACACACTCGTCACGGCAATTTCGAAGTTAAACGGTGAGGTAATTCACTCTCTCGTCCAGGCGTGCCGATATGCCCTGTTTAAGCGGTATCAATCGGGGCATAGCGTCCGGTTGGCGGTGGTTTCAGATTCGAATAGGAGAAGCGCGGAGGGCGTTTTACCAAATCCGTTCCACGCGGCTAAGGTGCCTCGAATGTTCCACGCTCCGCTTGGATATCGCAGGGCCCCGCTCCCCCAGGTCCGGGACACGGAGCCCGCTCCTACCCCATCGAAGGCGGCCACTTCCGCCCCCTCCGCGCCCGCCGAGCAGTCTGCCCCGAAGTCCAGCAGGCGAGACGCGTACTTCGACAACGCCAAATATCTGGCCATCGTGCTGGTGGCGCTCGGGCACTTCTGGGAACCGGTGATGGACGGCAGCCGGGCCACCCGGTCGCTGTACATGCTCGTCTACACGTTCCACATGCCCGCCTTCATCATCATCTCCGGCTACTTCTCGCGGAGTTTCACCGGCCGGCCCGACCAGCTCAAGCGATTGCTGACCGGCATCGTCGTGCCGTACGTCGTCTTCGAGGTGGCGTACTCCCTGTTCAGGCGCTGGGCCGAGGACGCCCCCGACCAGCCGATCAGCCTGCTCGATCCCTTCTATCTGACCTGGTTCCTGGCCGCCCTGTTCATCTGGCGGCTGACGACCCCGCTGTGGAAGGTGATCCGCCGGCCGCTGCCCGTGGCACTGGTGGTGGCCTCGCTCGCCGCGCTGACGCCGGGCATCGGGGCGGACCTCAACCTCCAGCGTGTACTGCAGTTCCTGCCGTACTTCGTGCTCGGCCTGACGCTGAAGCCCGAGCACTTCGAGATGGTGCGCAGGCGGGAGGTGCGACTGATGTCGATTCCGCTGTTCGCCGGCGCCGCCGCCTTCGCCTACTGGGCCTCGCCCCGGATGAACTTCACCTGGCTCTACCGCTCCAACAGCGCGCAGGAACTGGGCGTTCCGTGGTGGTCCGGGGTCGTGATGACCCTCGCCTTCTTCGGGTGCGCGGTGCTCCTCACGGTCGGATTCCTGGCGTGGGTGCCGAGCCGCAGGACCTGGTTCACGGTGCTCGGGGGCGGCACGATCTGCGGCTATCTGCTGCACGGGCTGCTGATCAGGGGTGCCGACTACGGGCACGTCTTCGAGAACCACCCGTGGCTGAGCGACCCCGGCGGCGAGATCCTGCTCACGGTGATCGCGTTCGTCGTGGTGACGCTGCTGTGCACGCCGCCGGTGCGGCGGGCCATGAAGTGGGCGACCGAGCCGGACATGGCGTGGGCGTTCCGGCGGGACACGACTCAGGTCGGCCGCAAGAGCTGAGCGGAGCGGGCCGGACGGCTCAGGAAGCGCCGTCCGGCAGGCCCAACAGGGCGCGTAGCGTCGCGTACTTGGCGGTCAGCCGCTCGCGCGTCTCCTCGTCGAGCAGGGCGAGTCGCGCCGGGTCGGCATTGTGCGCGAGATCGGCCTCTTTGACGAGACGTGCGCCAGGTGTGGCGAGAATGCGCCGGGTGTAGTCCTCCAACGACTCGTCCTCGCCCTTGCTGAGCGCGAGGACCATGTCCTTGACCGACTGCGGCAGCGGGGCCTCGTCCAGCCAGGTGCGGCTCAGGACGCCGTCCTCGACGGTGTCGTGCAACCATCCGGCGGCCACCTGTTCGTCGCTGCCGCCCCGCGCGCGTACGCCCTCGGCGACCGCGGCGATGTGCTCCGCGTAGGGGCGGCCCGCCTTGTCCCGCTGGCCCTCGTGAGCCTTGCGTGCGATGGCCTCGACCTCGGCCGGTGTCAGGTACTGCTGGGACATGGTTCCGACTCTACTCGCCACCACCGCGGTGAGGCTGGTGATGAACCTGCCGGCCGGAGTGGCCGCGGCCCGCGTCACCGGCTTCGGCAGGGGCCCGCCGCCACCATCTCCACGACGCCGCCGGACCGCGGAGGGTTGCTGATCCTCGCCACGTCGCGGCGGCGCGGGCCCGGACGAGCGGCTCGCGCCGTTCGTCGCCGGCCATGTGCCGGTCCTCGCGGTCCTCGCGGTCCTCGCGGTCCTCGCGGTCCTCGGCCCGCCGACCACGGGACGGTGGCATCGGCCCGCGCGCATCCTGCCGGGGCCGGGACGACGGGAGCGGGAAGCGGGCGCGAGCGCAGGCGCGGCAATACCGCCGTCGTCAGGCCTGCCGGCACAGCAGAAGCAGTGCCCGGTCGTCGTTGACGTCCTTGGCGACCGCCTCGATCAGATGCCAGGCGGCGCCCTCGAAGCCGGAGGCCACATAGCGGTCGGCCTCGCCCGTGAGGCGGTCGATGCCCTCGCTGATGTCCTTGTCCGACGCCTCCACCAGGCCGTCGGTGTAGAGCATCAGCACGTCCCCGGGGCGCAGGGCGCCCTTCACGGGGTCGAACTGCGCCCCCGCGTAGATGCCGAGGAGCGGCCCCTCCGCGCCCTTCTCCTCCCAGCGGCCGCTTCCCGCGTGCAGTTGCATGGCCGGCAGATGCCCGGCCGACAGCAGTTCGTAGTCGCCGGAGTCCAGGTCCAGGACGAGATGGATCGAGGTCGCGAAGCCCTCTTCCCAGTCCTGCCGCAGCAGATAGCCGTTCGCCGCGGGCAGGAAGCCGTGCGGCGGCAGTGAGCCGAGCAGTCCGCCGAAGGCGCCGGACAGCAGCAGTGCGCGGGAGGCCGCGTCCATGCCCTTGCCCGAGACGTCGGTGAGGACGACCTCCAGGGTCCGCCCGCCGTTCGTCCGGGCGGCGACGACGAAGTCACCGGAGAAGGACTGACCGCCCGCCGGGCGCAGCGCCATCTCGCGGTGCCAGCCCTTCGGCAGCCGCGGCAGGGCGCTCTGTACCCGGATGCGTTCGCGCAGGTCGAAGAGCATGGTCCCGCCGCGCCGCCAGGGCACACCCACGCGCGCCCGGAACTGCGCGATCAGCAGCCCGAAGAACCCGCAGGCGGCGACCACCAGCACGGTGCCGGGAGTGACCCGGGCCGCGCCCTCGGTGTACGGGCCGAGGGCGACCGACTCGACGATGAGTCCCGCGGCGCAGGCGGCGTACAGCCCCAGCAGGCTCGCGGGCCGCAGCAGCAGGGCGCCGGCCACGATCGGCAGCACCAGGGCGGCCGGCGAGACCCACACCGGCATCGCGATCGTGCCCCAGGTGAGCGCGGGCACGGTCAGCATCAGTCCACCGAGCGCGATCCAGTCGGAACCGTCGCCCCGGAAGTAGTCGACTCCCGACTTGCGCAGCGCGATGCGTGCCCGGTGCACTGCCTTGTGCATCCGGGCCCTGAGGGTGTCTGCTGCATTGCCGTGGGCCATTGTCGTGGACCCTATCCACCCGTTCGCCATCCGTGCAGGGGGACCCCGGTGACAATGCGTTCGAAATCGGGTCGCCGTGCCGCTCCTGCCCTGGTAGGCATGGCTTATGACGACAGAGCTACGGGTCCTGCGCCCGGCCGAATGGGACGCGTGGTACGGGGAGTTGGAACTGGCATTCGGGGGTGCTGGTGAGGCTCCCGAGGAACGCGAACTGTGGCAGTCACTGACCGAGTACGAGCGGTCGATCGGCGCCTGGGACGGCGGGGACTGCGTCGGGACCGCGGGGGCGTTCACCTTCCGCCTCTCGGTGCCGGGCGGCGCCCTGGTGCCGGCTGCCGGCGTGACGATGGTGAGCGTCGCGGCGACCCACCGCCGCCGCGGAATCCTCACGGCGATGATGCGCCGCCAACTCGACGACGTCCGCGGCCTGGGCGAGCCCCTGGCCGTGCTCACGGCATCGGAACCGGGCATCTACGGACGGTTCGGGTACGGGGTCGCGACCTGGCAGCTCAAGGCGGAGATCGACACCGTACGGGTACGGCTCTCGGTGCCGGAGGGCACCGACCGGATCCGGCTGCGGCGGGTGAAGCCCGCGGACGCGCGGGCCGAGTGCGAGGCCGTCTACGCCCAACAGGTCACCGCCCGGCCCGGGATCCCGGCCCGCCGGCCCGGCTGGGAGCGGCTGCCGGTCCTCGACCCGCCTGCGGACCGGGAGGGCGCGTCACCGCTTCAGTGCGTGCTCGCCGAGCGCTCGGGCGAGGTCGTGGGCTACGCGCTGTTCCACAACAAGGCCTCGTGGACCTCGGCGGGGCCCGACGGCACGATCCTGCTCCAGCATCTCGACGCCCTGGACCCCCAGGCCTACGCGGCGCTGTGGCAGTTCCTCTTCGGCATCGACCTGACGGCGACGGTGCAGGTGATGAACCGCCCGGTGGACGACCCCTGGCAGCATCTCGTCTCCGACGTCCGCCGGTGCAACGTACGGCTTCGGGAATCACTGTTCGTACGGCTCGTCGACCTGGGTGCGGCTCTGGAGGCGCGGACCTACCGGACGCCCGTCGATGTCGTCCTGGACGTCGAGGACACCTTCTGCCCGTGGAACGCCGGACGCTGGCGGCTGACCGGCGATGCCAAGGGCGCGTCCTGCAAGCGGACGGAGGAGGGTGCCGATCTGGCCTTGTCCGTACGGGAGTTGGGCTCGGCCTATCTCGGCGGGATCTCGCTGACCGCACTGGCCGGCGCGGGCCGGGTGCGCGAACTGCGGCAGGGGGCGCTGGCGGAGGCGTCCTCAGCGTTCGGCAGCGACGTGGCGCCCTGGCTGCCGCACGGGTTCTGACCCGCCGCCCGGCCGGTCGGGGTCGCCGCGCGCGGCGGCCCGGGATCACCGTGTCTGGCAGGCCGGGCACCAGAAAAGATTGCGTGCGGCGAGACCGGCGGTGCGGATCTCGCCGCCGCAGACATGGCAGGGCTGTTGAGCCCGACGGTAGACATAGACCTCGCCGCCGTGGTCGTCGACGCGCGGCGGGCGGCCCATGGCCTCCGGGGTGTGCTCGGGGCGAACCGTGTCGATGCGGTTGTTGCGTACGCCCTCGTGCATCAGCTCCACGAGGTCGGCCCAGACGGCGTCCCATTCGGCGCGGGTGATGTCCCTGCCCGCGCGGTAGGGGTCGATGCCGTGCCGGAAGAGGACCTCGGCGCGGTAGACGTTGCCGACACCGGCGATGATCTTCTGATCCATCAGCAGGGCGGCGATCGTGGTGCGGGAGCGGGAGATGCGCGCCCAGGCCTTCTCCGGGTCGTCGCCGTCCCGCAGCGGGTCGGGGCCCAGGCGGTCGTGTATCGCCGCCTTCTCACCGTCCGTGATCAGCGAGCAGGTCGTGGGGCCGCGCAGATCGACGTACGCGTCGGCATCCGCGAGGCGCAGCCGGACGGTGTCGGTGGGCGGCGGAGCGGGTGTCGCGCCGAAGTCCACGCGCCCGAAGAGGCCGAGGTGGATGTGGATCCAGCCGCTCACGCCGAAACCGAGGAAGAGGTGCTTGCCGTGCGCCTCGCAACGGTCCATGACCTGGCCGTCGAGCAGCGTCGCGGCATCGGAGAACTTGCCCTGCGGGCTGCTGACGCGGACGGGCCGGTCCAGGAAACGCTCGCGGTGATCCGCCGCAAGGCGGTGAATCGTATGCCCTTCGGGCACGGCGGGTCTCTCCTGTGAACGGGCAGGCCGGAAGCGGCCTGCCCGGCGGTCGTGGGCCGGATCGCGTGGGGCGGTGGGGTGGGCCCCCTGTCACCGCTCCGGGTGGTGCGCGGGGATCGGGGGCAGTTCGCCGGTCGCCTCGTACGCGCTGAGCATCTCGATGCGGCGGGTGTGGCGCTCCTCACCCGAGTACGGGGTGTTGAGGAAGATCTCGACGAACTTCGTCGACTCCTCCGTCGTGTGCATCCGGCCACCGATGGAGATGACGTTGGCGTCGTTGTGCTCCCGGCCGAGCGCGGCGGTCTGCTCGCTCCAGGCGAGGGCCGCGCGGACACCCTTCACCTTGTTCGCGGCGATCTGCTCGCCGTTGCCGGAGCCGCCGATCACGATGCCGAGGCTCCCGGGGTCCGCGGCCGTCTTCTCCGCGGCGCGCAGGCAGAACGGCGGGTAGTCGTCCTGGGCGTCGTAGATGTGGGGACCGCAGTCGACGGCCTCGTGGCCGTGAGCGGTGAGCCACTCGACGAGGTGGTTCTTGAGTTCGAAGCCGGCATGGTCGGAACCGAGGTACACGCGCATGTTCCGAAGTGTGGCACGCGAGGGGCCGGGTAGCCGTCAGCGGGGTCAGGACCCACTGGGGCCGCCGGCTTCCGCTTATCACCCCGACCTAACGATCCGGAGACAGGTCTTCCGCGATCCGACGACGCGGGTTTGAATGCGGGGGCTCGTGACCCGAGTGCTCTCAAACCTAAGGAATCGTCCATGACCTCGCAGCAGACCCTTACGAAGGAAGGCGGAAACCCCGAAGAACCGGGGAACCCGCAGCCTTCGTCCGGTCTCCAGGCCGGTCTCAAGAACCGGCATCTGTCCATGATCGCCATCGGCGGCGTGATCGGCGCCGGGCTGTTCGTCGGCTCCGGTTCCGGCATCGCCGCGGCGGGTCCGGCCATCCTTCTGTCGTACGCGCTCGTCGGCACGATGGTCGTCTTCGTGATGCGGATGCTGGGCGAGATGGCTGCCGCCAACCCGACCTCCGGGTCGTTCTCCGCCTACGCGGACCGGGCGCTCGGCCGCTGGGCCGGCTTCTCGATCGGCTGGCTGTACTGGTTCTTCTGGGTCGTGGTGCTGGCGGTCGAGGCGACCGCCGGTGCCGTGATCCTGGAGAGCTGGATACCCGCCGTACCGCAGTGGGCATGGGCACTGATCGTGATGGTCGTGCTGACCGCGACCAATCTCGCGTCGGTGGCCTCGTACGGCGAGTTCGAGTTCTGGTTCGCGGGCATCAAGGTCGTCGCGATCGGCGCCTTCGTGGTCATCGGCCTGCTGGCCGTCTTCGGCGTGCTGCCCGGCTCCGACAACCCGGGCGCGGGCTTCGCGCATCTCACCGATGCCGGCGGATTCTTCCCCGAGGGATACGGAGCGATCCTCACCGGTGTGCTGATGGTCGTCTTCTCCTTCATGGGAAGCGAGATCGTGACGCTGGCCGCGGGCGAGTCCGAGGACCCGCAGAGGGCCGTCACCAAGGCGACGAACAGCGTGATCTGGCGGATCGGCGTCTTCTACCTGGGTTCGATCTTCGTCGTGCTGACGCTGCTGCCGTGGAACGACAAGTCGATCGTCAAGGACGGTTCGTACGTCGCCGCGCTGAACTCGATCGGTATCCCGCACGCGGGCCAGATCATGAACGTCATCGTGCTGACCGCGGTGCTCTCCTGCCTCAACTCGGGTCTCTACACCGCATCGCGCATGGCGTTCTCGCTGGGCCGGCGCGGGGACGCCCCGAAGAGCTTCGCGAAGACGAACTCCCGTGGTGTGCCGAAGGTGGCCATCCTGTCCTCGGTGGTCTTCGGCTTCGTCGCCGTCTTCTTCAACTACCAGTGGCCCGACACCGTCTTCGCGTTCCTGCTCAACTCCTCCGGTGCGGTCGCCCTGTTCGTCTGGCTCGTGATCAGCGTGACCCAGCTGCGCATGCGCGGCATCATCGAGCGCGAGTCGCCCGAGAAGCTCGTCGTGAAGATGTGGCTCTTCCCCGGCCTGACCTGGGCGACGATCGGCATGATCTCGTTCGTGCTCGTCTACATGCTGTTCGACGACGCCGGGCGGGAGCAGGTGCTGCTGTCGTTGCTGGTCGCGGCCGTGGTCATCGCCATCGCCGTCGGGCGTGAGTTCTTCGGACGCCGCGGCCGGTCCGCCGGGCCCGAGGACGCCGCCATCCCCCATCAGAGCGGTGTGAACGACTCCGTCACCCGGTCGTAGGCAGCCGGGCGGCCCGCTGGGAGGCGATGTCGTACCGGACGCCGAACCGGTACGACGTGCCTCCGGTGGTGCAACCGGGCCGGCGGGCACGCCGGTCGGAGCCGTCCTGCGTGAAGAAGTACTCCCGGACGATCGCCGGGTCACCACGGACGTGGTGCGCTCCAGGCGGATCCTGCGGCAGACGGAGCGTCGTGACTGTCGCGCTCGAACTGCTCCCGCCGGGTCAGGAGATCGCCGCCTCGTGCACGTGCGGACGAGGCGGCGATTTCCTGTTGTCCTCGGGCGAGCGGTGGTGGATGTTCGACGGGCTCCTCGCGGTGCGCGGCCGGCTCCGTGACCGGGAGCGAGGCCAGGCCCCCGGCCAAGGGCCCCGCACAGGACGGGACTTCGGGCTCCTCGTCGAAAGCCGCAGGAGTCGCCGTGGACGCAGAAAGAGGCTCGCCCGGGTCGGCGTGACGACCCGGGCGAGCCTCTTCGCGTCAGAGGTGCCGACTCAGCCGCGGCGGCCGATGAGCTTCCAGGCGGTGGGCAGGGCACCCATGGCCAGCGCGGCCTTGAGCGCGTCGCCGATCAGGAAGGGCGTCAGGCCCGCCGCGACGGCCTGGGACAGGCTCATGCCGGTCGCCAGAGCGAGGTAGGGGACGCCCACGGCGTAGATGATCACGGAGCCGACCGCCATGGTGCCCGCGGTGCGCAGCACGGACCGGTCGGCGCCTCGGCGCGCGAGGCCGCCGACGACCGTGGCCGCGAGCAGCATGCCGAGGATGTAGCCGAAGGAGGGCATCGCGTAGCCGGAAGCGCCCTCCGCGAACCACGGCATACCGGCCATGCCGACGACCGCGTACAGCGCGAGGGAGAAGAAGCCGCGGCGGGCTCCGAGCGCGGTGCCGACGAGCAGGGCGGCGAAGGTCTGGCCGGAGACGGGCACCGGGGAGCCGGGGACCGGCACCGAGATCTGGGCCGCTATGCCGGTGAGCGCGGCGCCGCCGACGACAAGGGCGATGTCACGCGCCCGGGAGGCGGGCAGCAGGTCCGCGAGGACCGCTCCCGGGCGGGAGGTGACGGAAGCAGTGCTCATCGGAACTCCGCGGAGGGTGAGGGCAGGCAGGAACAGGCTGACCGTAGCCCAGAGTCGATCTCCCGATCACCGTCAGCCGTCGACAAAGGGCGACGCGTCGCCGTGGTGGGAACCGCACAAAGGACATAGGCCATGTGCTACTTGGCGTGATGCTCGTCACTGAGGTCGCAGGGTGAGGGGGGCGTTTTGCCGTCGAGGGCACGCCCCGGGGAGACTGTAGGGTCCCACCAATCCATCGGAGAGTACGCGCACCATGCACGAGGCCCTGACGACCGACGAGCCGCTCGCCCATCGGCTCAAGCAGCGTCATCTGACCATGCTGGGCCTCGGCGGGGTGATCGGCGCCGGACTGTTCGTGGGTTCGGGCGCGGGGATCGCGGTCGCCGGCCCGGGCATCGTCGTGTCATATCTGATCGCCGGCACGATCGCGATGCTGGTGATGCGGATGCTCGGTGAGATGTCCGCGGCCATGCCGGCCTCCGGTTCGTTCTCGGTGCACGCCGAGAAGGCGATCGGCCGCTGGGCCGGGTTCACCGTGGGCTGGCTCTACTGGTTCCTGCTGGTGGTCGTTCTCGCCGTGGAGGCGACGGCGGCGGCCCGGATCGCGCACGACTGGGCGCCCGCGCTGCCCCAGTGGGGCTGGGTCCTGGTCTTCATGGTGCTCTTCACGCTCGCCAACCTCACCGCCGTGCGGAACTTCGGCGAGTTCGAGTTCTGGTTCGCCGCGCTCAAGGTCGGCGCGATCGTGCTCTTCCTGATCCTCGGCACGCTCGCCGTCTTCGGACTGCTCCCGGACACCGACCCGGTGGGCCTGACCCATCTCACCGGCGACGGGGGCTTTCTGCCCCACGGCTGGGGCGGAGTGATCTCCGGCGTCCTGGCCGTCGTCTTCGCCTTCGGCGGTCTGGAGGTCGTCACCATCGCCGCGGCGGAGACCGACGACCCGGCGCGCGCGGTGGGGCGCGCCGTGCGCAGCGCGGTCGTCCGCATCCTCTTCTTCTATGTGGGCTCGATGCTGGTGATCGTGACCCTGCTGCCGTGGACCGCGCAGCAGGCGGGGCTGAGTCCGTACGTCACCGTGCTCGACTCGATCGGTATTCCGCACGCCGGGCAGATCATGAACATCGTGGTGTTCGTGGCGCTGCTCTCGGCGCTCAACGCCAATCTGTACGGGGCATCCCGGATGGTCTTCTCGCTCGCCGAGCGCGGCGAGGCCCCGCGCGGGCTGCTGAGGATCTCGGGCGGGGGTGTGCCCCGGCGGGCCGTCCTCGCCTCGGTCGCCTTCGGCTTCGTGTCCGTGCTGCTCAATCTGAAGTGGCCCGACTCCGTCTTCCTCTATCTGCTCAACTCGGTCGGTGCGGTACTGCTGTTCGTGTGGGCGCTGATCGCGGTGTCACAGCTGCGGCTGCGGCGGCGGATCGAACGTGAGGCGCCCGGCACCCTGACGCTGCGGATGTGGGCGTTCCCCTGGCTCACCTGGGCCACCCTGGTCGCGATGTGCGGTGTGCTGGTGCTGATGCTCACCGACGACACCGCCCGCCCTCAGGTGCTCTGGTCCGGTGGCGCCGCGGTGGTGGTGCTGATCGTCGCCGGCGTGCGGGAGCTACGGGCACGTCGTGGGTGAGTGTTCACCTTGTGTGAGCATCGTGCCCGTATAGCGGACATGTGTTCCCCGTCAGCGGGTGCTTGCCCAGACTGTGCTGCGCTCCCCCGTCTCAGCTACTGATCAGGGCACGCCCATGTCTCGGACTTCCGCGCCCGCGCCCGCCGACCGTCAGGACGACGTCGCGCTCTCGCACGGACTCAAGCAACGCCACCTGTCGATGATCGCCCTCGGCGGCGTCATCGGCGCCGGTCTCTTCGTCGGGTCCGGTGCGGGCATCGCCGCCGCCGGCCCGTCCATCGTCATCGCCTACGCACTGTCGGGTCTGCTTGTCATGCTCGTGATGCGCATGCTCGGCGAGATGTCCGCGGCGAACCCGGCCTCCGGCTCGTTCTCGGTGCACGCCGAGCGGGCGATCGGCCCCTGGGCGGGCTTCACCGCCGGCTGGTCCTTCTGGTTCCTGCTCTGCGTCGCCGTCGGGCTGGAGGGCATCGGCGCCGCGAAGATCATGACGGGCTGGATGCCCGGCACGCCCGAGTGGGCCTGGGTCGCGCTGTTCATGCTGGTGTTCTGCGCGACGAACCTGGCGGCGGTGAAGAACTTCGGCGAGTTCGAGTTCTGGTTCGCCGCGCTCAAGGTCGGCGCGATCGCGCTGTTCCTCGGTATCGGCGTCCTCGCGATCACCGGCGTCCTGCCGGGCACGGACGCACCGGGAACCGTCAATCTCACGGGAGACGGCGGCTTCCTGCCCAACGGCACCGACGGGCTCGTCGTCGGTCTGCTCGCCTCCGTCTTCGCGTACGGCGGTCTGGAGACGGTCACCATCGCCGCGGCCGAGTCCGAGCACCCGGTCCAGGGCGTCGCGAAGGCCGTCCGCACGGCGATGTGGCGTATCGCCGTCTTCTACATCGGCTCCATGGCCGTCATCGTCACCCTGGTGCCGTGGGACGACCCGAAGGTCGTCGAGAAGGGCCCGTACGTCGCGACCCTCGACCATCTGGGCATCCCGGCGGCCGGTCAGATCATGAACGTGGTGGTGCTCGTCGCGCTGCTCTCCGCGATGAACGCCAACATCTACGGCGCCTCCCGCATGGCCTGCTCACTGGTGGCACGCGGCCAGGGCCCGAAGGCGCTCGGCCGGACGTCCGGCGGGGTGCCGCGTACAGCGGTGCTGGTCTCCTCGGTCTTCGGCTTCGGGTGTGTGCTGCTGAGCTACTGGCGGCCGAACGACGTCTTCATGTGGCTGCTCAACATGATCGGCGCGATCATCCTGGTGGTCTGGATCTTCATCGCGGTCTCCCAGCTGGTGCTCCGCCGCCGGACGGAACGCGAGGACCCCTCGCGGCTGGTGGTGAAGATGTGGCTCTACCCCGTGCTGACGTGGGTGGCACTGGCGGGCATGGCCGCGGTGTTCGTGCTGATGGCGCGCGAGGCGGAGACGCGGACGCAGCTCCTCTACACGGGCGGGCTGACGCTCGCGCTGGCGGCGGTCGGATACGCGCGGCAGGTGCACGCACGCCGTTCGCAGGCCTGATCACGTCCCACTGATCCACTGTCCGTGGCCCGCCCCCGACCGGGGCGGGCCACGGCGCGTCTTCAGCCCCCGGACGGGCCGGTGTCCACCGGCACGTTCAGGGACAGCAGCGCGGCCGTGCCGCCGGACAGACGCAGTTCGCTGAGCGCCGCGTTGCGCAGTGCCGGGAACACCCGCCGGTACGCGGACAGTTCGATGCCCAGCAGCTCGCACAGCACCAGCCGCAGCAGGGTGTTGTGTGCCACCACCAGTACCCGCTGTCCCTCGTGCTCCCGCGCGATCCGGCTCAGCGCGCCCGCTCCTCTGGCCGCCGCCGCCCGTGGGTCCTCCGCCTCGGGGAACGGGTGGGCCGCGGGATCCCTGGTGAACGCCGCCGCCGCGGAGGGGTTCCGGGCGGCGAACTCCGCGAGCGTGCGGCCCTCGACCACACCGAAGTCACACTCCCGCAGGGCGGGTTCGCGCCGCGCCGTCAGCCCGAGCGCCCGGCAGGCGGGTTCGGCCGTCTCGATCGCGCGGGAGACCGTCGAGGTCCACACCGCGTCGACCGGATGCCGCGCCACCCACTGCCCCAACTGCTCGGCCTGTCTGCGGCCTTCGTCGGTGAGGGCGACATCGCTCACCCCGGCGTAGCGGTTCTCGGCGTGCCACACCGTCCGGCCGTGCCGGGCGATCAGCAGGGTCGTACTCATGTCGGCCTCTCCGTGCTTCCTGGGCTCTCTGTACGTGCCGTGCTTCCGGCGTTTCCCGGGGGCTCCGTGTTTCCGGCGCGTCCCGGGGGCTCCGTGTTTCCGGCGCGTCCCGGGTTCTCCGTGCGCGCGCGGGCGTGTGCGGCCAGCGGGCCGGGCAGCCAACCGCGCCGTTCCAGCTCGCCCACCATCGTCAGATACGGCTCGGTGAACCGTTCGCCGCCACGCGGCCGCACCACATGGCGCAGCCGGACCATGCGCTGTGCCGCGTCGGCGACCGTGTCCGCGGCCCCGGCCCCGTACGCGGCGAGTACGGCCATGCCCAGGGCCGGTTCGCTGTACTGCGGGACGCGCACCGGCCGCTGGAGGACCTCGGCCCGCAGCCGGGTCCAGTAGCCGCTGCGGACCGCGCCGCCGGTGAAGGTCAGCGGGCCGTCGACGGGCGCGCCCAGCAGGTCCAGACAGTCGAGACACAGCCGCTCGGTGAAGGCCACGCCCTGGAGCAGCGCCGCCCAGTGGTCCGCGTCGGAGGCGGGTCTGCCCAGAAGGAAGGCGGTGGCCTCGGGGGCGGTGAAGGGGAACCGTTCGCCCGGGGAGCCCAGCGGATAGGCGACCGCGCCCGCCGGCTCGAAATCCGCGGCGCGCGCGTCGAGGGCTGCCGGGTCGGCGTTCGGGAAGGCGGCGCGCAGCGCCCCGCCGCCGACTCCGGACGCCCCGCCGGGCAGCCAGGTCCCGTCCGCGGACAGATGGCTGTAGACGACGCCGGAGGGGTCGCGCAGCGGCCCGGCCGTGACCCCCTTGAGAACGAGAGTGGTGCCGAGGACCGAGTTCCAGGAGCCGACGGTGAGCGAGCCGGAGGCGATCTGGGCGGCGCATCCGTCGGTCATGCCGGCCACGACCGTCGTACCGGCCGGGATGCCGGTCTCCTCGGCGGCCTCGCGCGACACCTCGCCGAGCGGGGTGCCGGGGCGCACCACGCGGGGCAACACGCCTTCCGGCAGGCCCGGTCCGGCGAAGACACCGCGCTCGGCGTCGTACCCGGTCTTCAGGGCGTGGCTGGAGTCCGTGGGCAGCAGCCGGCCCGCCAGCCGGGCCACGATCAGATCGGCCTGGTGCAGGACGCGTGCCTCGCCCCCGGCGCCGTACTTGCGCAGCAGCCACAGCGCCCGCCCGGGTCCGCGGCCCGGCGCCCTCCCGTCGTCGTACATCAGGGCGGGGGTGAGGGGGTGTCCGCTGCGGTCGGCGAGCAGAACCGTGCCCGAGGTGGAGCAGACGGCCAGGGCGCGGGGACGGTGGCCGTCGCGCAGGGTCTCGCGGGCCGCCGTGCGCACGGCACTCCACCAGTCGTCCGGGCTCTGTTCGTGGCGTACGCCGTCGCGGCGGCCGTTCAGTGGCGCCGAGCCGCTGCCGAGGACCGCGCCGTCGTCGGAGGCGACGACCGCGCGGACGCTCTGGGTGCCGAGATCGATGCCCATCCACATGGCGGCTCCGTAAGTTGTTAGGCGGCCCGGGAGGGCCGGGTGTGGCTGATGGCAGCTTGTCTTGTGTGACTCGGCAGGAGTGGCCGCCCGGCTCTTCGGGGCGCCCTGGCTGCTGATTGAGATGTGCGTTGTAGTCGCTGTTTACGGAGATGACAGCGGGGTGTTCCTCGGGCCGACGGCATGCTGCGCGGAACGAGGAGGGGCGAGTGAGCAAGCGGCGGGCCCGAGTCTGGGCCAGGATCGACGCAGGCAAGGGCCACCACTGGGTTGCGGTGGTCGACGAGGCCGGTGCCACGCTGTGGTCAAAGCAGATCGACAACGACGAGTCGGCAATTCTGGCCGCGCTCGTCGAGATCCTGGACCTGGCGGGCGAGGTCTACTGGGCGGTGGACATCTCTGGGACGTCGTCCGCGCTGCTGCTGGCCCTGCTGGCAGTCCATGGCCAGCGTGCCGTCTACGTGCCCGGTCGGACGGTCAACCGTATGTCGGGCGCCTACCGAGGCGAGGCGAAAACCGATGCTCGCGATGCCTACGTCATCGCCGAGACTGCGCGTCACCGCCGGGACTTCGCCGCCATTGACGTGCCCGCCCAACTGGCCGCCGACCTCGCGCTGCTGACTGCCCACCGCACCGACCTCGTGGCCGACCGGGTGCGGATGATCAACCGCCTGCGGGACGTGCTGACCGGTATCTTCCCCGCGCTGGAACGAGCCTTCGACTACAGCGCGCAGAAGGGTGCACTCGTGCTGTTGACCGGTTACCAGACGCCGGCCGCGATCCGCCGCCGCGGCCGCGCCCGACTGACGGCCTGGCTGACCAACCGCAATGTCCGAAGCGCCGACGCGGTCGCCGCGACCGCGCTGGAGGCTGCGCAGGCCCAGCAGACCGCGCTGCCTGGGGAGGACGTCGCCGCGCAGATCGTCGCCGACTTTGCGGCGCAGATCCTGGCCCTGGACGACCGGTTGAAGCGGATCGACAAGCAGATCCGCGAGACGTTCCGCAGCCACCCGCAGGCGGAGATCATCGAGTCCCTGCCCGGCATGGGCCCGATACTCGGGGCCGAGTTCGTCGTCGCGGCAGGCGACCTGTCGGCCTACACCGACGCCGGTCACCTGGCTTCGGCGGCCGGGCTGGTGCCGGTCCCGCGCGACTCCGGCCGCCGCACCGGCAACCTTCATCGCCCGAAGCGCTACAGCCGCCGACTGCGCAGGGTGTTTTACCTCTCCGCGCAGACCAGCATCATCCGCGAAGGACCGAACCGGGACTTCTACCTCAAGAAGCGCGGCGAGGGCTGCAAGCACGTCCAGGCCGTAATCGCTCTGGCCCGCCGACGGGCGAGCGTGTTGTGGGCGCTGCTGCGTGACGGACGGGTCTTCACCGCCGCCCCGCCCGTCACGCAAGCGGCTTGACATCGTCATTGAGACTCCTTCCGTGGGCCTCTCACTGTGCACCGGCGGAAGGGCGTGCCGGAGGGATTGACGCTCCCGAGCCGCTGTCCCACGCTCGGTTGACCGGTCGGCGGACGCTGCGGCGTCCGTGCGTCGTCCGGTGCCGGCCGCGCGCCGTCCACCGGACGGGGTGCGGCGGCGGCTACGATCCGCTGCGTTCCTCCTTCCCCGGCCGCGCGCGTGGCGGCCGTGCGGTCGGTGCACGAGCACAAGGTCCCTTGTCAGGTCTGCGCTCAGGGCCGTTGGAAGGCGCCCCGGCACAGGCCGCGTACGACCCCCGCGGAGGCACTGCATGAAAGTCCTGGCTGCCGGCGACCACTTCGTCCTCAACTCCCTGATCGCCGAGGCCCTGCGCCACGATCTCGCCGGCTCCCCGCCCGACCTGACCGAGCTCACGCTGCCGTGGCCGCTCGAACCCTTCGGCAGGGTCGCCGAGGTCGACGAGGCGAGCGACGTCGAGGACGCGCTGATCGAGGCGCTCGACGGGGTGGAGGTGTGCGTGACGCAGATGGCTCCCTTCACCGAGCGGGTACTCGCCGCGTCGCCCTCGCTGCGGATGATCGCCGTCTGCCGCGGCGGCCCGGTCAACGTCAACACCGAGGCGGCCGGGGCGCGGGGCGTCAAGGTCTGCTTCGCGCCCGGCCGCAACGCCGCCTCCACCGCGGAGTTCACCGTGGGGCTGATGGTGGCGGCCCTGCGCTCGATCCCCGAGGCGCACAACGCGCTGACCGGCAAGGCCGGCTGGGACGGCACGTACTACACGTACGAGCGCAGCGGTCTGGAGCTGGAGGACACCCCGGTCGGTCTGGTCGGTTACGGCGCGGTGGGCAGCCGGGTCGCGCGGGTGCTGTGCGCGTTCGGCGCCGAGGTGGAGGTCTACGACCCGTATGTGCGCGGCGATCTGCACGGCATGCGCGCGCCGACCCTGGACGCGCTGCTCTCCCGCTCCCGTGTCGTCACCCTGCACGCCCGCCTCACCCCCGAGACCCAGGGGCTGATCGGCGCCCGTGAACTGGCCCTGATGCCCCGCGGATCGGTGCTGGTCAACGCGGCACGGGGCGGGCTCGTGGACACCGGAGCGCTGTGCGACGCGCTGGACGACGGGCAGCTGGCCGCCGCCGCGCTCGACACCTACGAACAGGAGCCGCCGTCGCCAGGCTCACGGCTGTTCGACACCCCGAACCTCGTGCTCACCCCACATCTGGGCGGCGCGAGCCGTGCCGTCGCCCGCAAGGCCGCCGCCATCGCGGCGGCGGAGGTGGCCCGCTACGTCCGCGGAGAACCGCTCGCGCACTGCCTCACCTGAGAGGACTTCTGCGATGACAGCCACGGCAGCCACGCCGGCGTACGTCGGGATCGATGTGGGCACATCGGCGGTGAAGGCGGCGGCCTTCGACGCCGGGGGCCGTACGCTCACGGTCGAGTCCCGGCCGGTCGGTCTCGACATCGGCGACGGCCGGGTCGAGCAGGACATGGACGAGGTGTACGGCGCGGTCGTGGACGTCCTGGCCGCGGTGACGGCCGCCGTGCCGGGGCGCCTCGAGCTGATCGGGCTCACCGGGCAGGGTGACGGCGTCTGGCTGGTCGACGACGCCGGCCGACCGGTGCGGCCCGCGATCTCCTGGATGGACGGCCGCGCGCATGCCCTGGTCGACGCCTGGCAGGAGTCGGGGGTCCTCGCGTCGGTGTTCCGGCGCAACGGCGGTGCGATGTTCCCCGGGTCCCCCGGCCCGGTGCTCGCCTGGCTGGACCGGCACGAGCCCGCGTCGCTGGACGCGGCGTCGGCCGCCCTGTCCTGCAAGGACATGGTCTTTCAGCGGCTGACGGGCACCCGGGCGACGGACGTCTCGGACGCGTCCATGCCGTTCCTCGACCCCCGCAGCCGCACCTACGACGACGCGGTGCTGAAAGCGCTGGGGATCGCCCACCGCCGGAGGCTGCTGCCGGAGGTCAGCGACCCCGCCGCGACCGGCGAACTCGCCTCGGGGACGCGGATCACGAGCGGCCCCTACGATCTGGCCGCCTGCGCGCTCGGCGCGGGTGTCACCTCCCCGGGCGACGGTCTGCTGATCGTCGGCACCTGTCTCGCCTCGCTCGTCGCCACCCGCGAGCTGGATCTCACGGGTGAGCCCGCCGGGCTGTACATCTCCACCGACCGCAGGGGGCGGTGGCTGCGCGCGATGCCGGCGATGGTCGGCACGGCCGCCCTGGACTGGGTGCTGAGGACCACCGGCGTACGGCACACCGAGGTCGACGCCCTGCTCGACGCCACCCCACCGGGCTCGCACGGGGTACGGGTGCTGCCGTACTTCGCGCCCTCGGGTGAGCGTGCGCCTTTCGTGGAACCGCGGCTGCGGGCCGAGGTGACCGGGGTGTCGCTGGAGTCGACCACGGCGGATCTGGTGCGTGCCACCTGCGAGGGCATCGGGTTCGCGGCCCGGCACTGTCTGGACGCGGCGGGGCTGTCGGGGTCCCTCGCGATCTGCGGCGGCGGCACCCGCTCCCCGGCCTGGATGCGGCTGTTCGCGGAGGTGCTGGGCAGGCCGCTGCGGATCGTCGAGGGCGAGGTCGGAGCGCGCGGCGCCGTGCTGGCGTCGGCGGAGCGGCACGGTGTGGAGCTGGACACCGCCGCCTGGACCGCACCGACCGCGGTCGTCGAACCGGACCCGGAGCGCTCGGAGTTCTACGCGCAGGCCTACGAGGAGCATCTGGAACGGCTGGCCGGCTCACGGGCCCGCGCCCGCGCCGTCCGGACATGACCTGGACACCTCCCATCTCCCCGGCCGCCACCCGGCGTGGCGAGCGTGGTGCTCCGCGTCACCCACCACGACCCCGTGCCTCAGAGGGAGACCCGTATGTCCGCAATGCCGAGACGCCGTTCGGTCCTTCTCGCGGCAGGCGCGGCGACCGCCGCGTCCGCCCTTCCGTCCCCCGCCCTGGCGGCCCGTCAGCGGCCGCGCCCCGGACGTCCGTTGGTGATCGGCCACCGCGGCGCCGCGGGCTGGCGGCCCGAGCACACCGCCGCCTCGTACATCTTCGCCGTCCGGGCGGGTGCCGACTGGATCGAACCGGATCTGGTGCCGACCAAGGACCATGTGCTGGTCGTCCGACACGAGAACGAGATCTCGCAGACGACCGATGTCGCGAAGCGCCCGGAGTTCGCCGGCCGCCGCACCACGAAGACCGTCGACGGGCGGGCGGTGACCGGCTGGTTCACCGAGGACTTCACGCTCACCGAGCTGAAGACCCTGTGGGCCGTCGAGCGTCTTCCCCTGGTCCGCAACCGCAACACCGTCTTCGACGGCACCCAGCGGATCATGACGTTCCAGGAGGTCGTCGATCTCGCCCGCCGGCTGTCCCGGAGCCACGGCCGCACGGTCGCCGTGTTCCCGGAGACCAAGCACCCCACCTACTTCCGCTCGATGGGGCTGCCGCTGGAGCCGGAACTCGTGCGGGTGATGTGGCGCAACAGGCTCGGCGCGCGCGAGTGCGTCGTCCAGTCCTTCGAGCCGTCGAGCCTGTTGCACCTCGCCGAGGCCCGGCTGCGTCTGCCGCTGTGGCAGGCCCTCGGGACCACGGGCGGTCCCTTCGGGCACGACACGACCTACGCGCGGATGATGACGCCGGAGGGACTGCGGAGCATCGCGGAGTACGCGGACTGGATCGGGCCGGACAAGTCCTCCCTCGTCGCGCCCTCTCCCCTCTTGGCGGACGCGCACGCGGCGGGCCTGCGGGTGGGCGCCTACACCTTCCGGGCGGAGAACCAGTTCCTGCCGCAGGCGCTGCGCCGGGGCACGGACCCGAACGGCTTCGGAGACGCGTTCGCCGAGTACGCCCTGCACTACGGATCGGGCGTGGACGCGGTCGTCACCGACTTCCCGGATCTCGCGGTGATCGCTCGGGACGCGGCGGACACCGGGGCGCGGTGACGGTTGCGGGACAGAGCACCGGCGGAAAGTCCTAGGACGTACGCCTGATCACCTCCGGTCCCTCTTGCTGCTAGCGTGCACTTGCATAAGATGTGCAATAAGCAGTCGGAGGGACCGGTCATGGCCATTTACACGCTTCCTGAACTTCCGTACGACTACGCGGCGCTCGAACCGGTCATCAATCCCCTGATCGTCGAGCTCCATCACGACAAGCATCACGCCGCCTACGTCAAGGGCGCCAACGACACCCTGGAGCAGCTGGAGGAGGCGCGCGACAAGGAGGCGTGGGGGACGATCAACGGGCTGGAGAAGAACCTCGCGTTCCATCTGTCCGGCCACATCCTGCACAGCATCTACTGGCACAACATGACCGGTGACGGCGGCGGCGAGCCGCTGGAGAAGGACGGAGTCGGTGACCTCGCGGACGCGATCGCCGAGTCGTTCGGCTCCTTCGCCAAGTTCAAGGCCCAGCTCACCAAGGCCGCCGCGACCACGCAGGGCTCCGGCTGGGGCGTGCTCGCGTACGAGCCGGTCAGCAGGCGGCTGATCGTCGAGCAGGTCTACGACCACCAGGGCAACGTCGGCCAGGGCTCCGTGCCGATCCTGGTCTTCGACGCGTGGGAGCACGCCTTCTATCTCCAGTACAAGAACCAGAAGGTCGACTTCATCGACGCCATGTGGGCGGTCGTCAACTGGCAGGACGTGGCGAAGCGCTACGCCGAGGCCAGGGAGCGCACTCCGCTCATCGCCCCGTGAATCCCTGAACCGCCCCTCGGACGGGGGCACCGGACGTCCTGCTCGTGATCGTCTTCTCAACCTTCGCGCGCGGACGGAATGACGAAGGACCCCCGCGAGGACATGACTCGCGGGGGTCCTTCCGGACCGGGGGCCGGGCCGGGGGCCGTGCCGTCCGGGGGGCGGGACGGCCCCCGGACGGACGACTCGGCGCCGGAGCGACGCCCCGGCTCAGAGGTTGGAGAAGTCCGGGCCCTTGGTGCGGGTGCGCTTGATCTCGTAGAAACCGGGGACCGAGGCCACCAGCAGCGTGCCGTCCCAGAGCTTCGCCGCCTCCTCGCCCTGCGGGGCGGGGGTGACGACGGGACCGAAGAAGGCGATCTGGTTGCCGTCGGCGCCGGGGACCGCGATGACCGGGGTGCCGACGTCCTGGCCGACCTTGTCGATGCCCTCCTGGTGGGAGGCCCGCAGCTCGGCGTCGTACTCGGTGGAGTCGGCGTAGTCCGCCAGCTCGGCCGGGAGACCCACGTCCTTCAGGGCACCGGCGATAGCCTCGGGCGTCGGACCCTCGCCCTGGTTGTGGAAGCGGGTGCCGAGCGCGGTGTAGAGCCGGCCGAGGACCTCGTCGCCGTGCTTCTGCTGGGCCGCGATGACCACCCGGACGGGGCCCCAGGCCTGCTTCATGCCCTCGCGGTAGTCCTCGGGGAGCTCGTCGAGCCTGTGCTCGTTCAGCACCGCCAGGCTCATCACATGCCAGTGGACCTCGATGTCCCGGACCTTCTCCACCTCCAGGACCCAGCGGGAGGTCATCCAGGCCCACGGGCACAGCGGGTCGAACCAGAAGTCCACGGGTGTCTTGCCGTTCTCGGACATGTCTCTCCTCATCGGGAACACGGCGTGCGCCTGGATCGCACAACGCCGCCCGTCACCGGTCGATTCCCGGATACCGGCCGCCAGGTGCACATGGGAAGATCGGTGCTGTCGAACGAGTCACGAAGGAGTGCCCGTGCCCGGTGAGAATCTGTCCCGTGACGAGGCCCGTCGCCGGGCCGAGCTGCTGTCCGTCGACGGGTACGAGGTCTTCCTCGACCTGCGGTCCGCGGTCGGGGAGCTCCCGGAGGGCTCGGGGCCGCGCACCTTCCGTTCGGTGACGACCATCCGGTTCCGCTGCGCACAGCCGGGCGCCTCGGCCTTCGCCGATCTGATCGCCCCGTCCGTCACCGAAGTGACGCTGAACGGCGAGAAGCTGGACGCGGCCGCCGTCTTCGACGGGTCCCGTATCGCGCTGGACTCCCTCGCCGCCGAGAACGTGCTGGTGGTGGACGCCCAGTGCGCGTACAGCCGCACGGGTGAGGGGATGCACCGGTTCGTCGACCCGGAGGACGGCGAGGTCTACCTCTACACCCAGTACGAGCCCGCGGACGCGCGGCGGGTGTTCGCCTGCTTCGAGCAGCCGGACCTCAAGGCACCGTTCCGCTTCGAGGTGACCGCGCCCGAGGCGTGGACCGTCTGGAGCAACGGCGCCGGAGAGCGGGAGGCCGACGGGGTGTGGCGGTTCGCCGGGACCAAGCCGATCTCGACGTACATCACCGCGGTGGTGGCGGGCCCGTACCACTACGTCACCGACCTCTACACCCGCACTCTGGACGACGGCACGACCCTGGAGATCCCGCTCGGCGCCATGTGCCGCAAGGGGCTCGCCCGGCACTTCGACGCCGGTGACATCTTCCTGGTGACCAAGCAGGGCCTGGACTTCTTCCACGACCGGTTCGACTACCCGTACCCCTTCGGCAAGTACGACCAGGCCTTCGTGCCCGAGTACAACATCGGCGCGATGGAGAACCCCGGCTGTGTGACCTTCCGCGAGGAGTTCGTCTTCCGCGGCCAGGTGACCCGGGCCTCCTACGAGCGCCGGGCCAACGTCATCCTGCACGAGATGGCGCACATGTGGTTCGGCGACCTGGTGACCATGGTGTGGTGGGACGACCTGTGGCTGAAGGAGTCCTTCGCGGACTTCATGGGCACCTTCTCCATGGTCGGCGCCACCCGCTTCACCAACGGCTGGATCACCTTCGCCAACAACCGCAAGTCCTGGGCGTACCGAGCCGACCAGCTCCCCTCCACGCACCCGGTCACGGCCGACATCCGCGACCTGGAGGCCGCCAAGCTCAACTTCGACGGGATCACCTACGCCAAGGGCGCGTCCGTCCTCAAGCAACTGGTGGCGTACGTCGGGCAGGACGCCTTCCTGGAGGGCGCCCGCCGGTACTTCAAGCGGCACGCGTACGGCAACAGCCGGCTCGGCGATCTGCTCTCCGTGCTGGAGGAGACGTCCGGGCGCGACATGGCCGCGTGGTCGCGCTCCTGGCTGGAGACCGCCGGGGTCAACTCCCTGACCCCGCTGGTGACCTGTGACGCCGCCGGCCGGATCACCGAGCTCGCCGTCCTCCAGGACGGCGACCAACCCCGGCCCCACCGGGTGGCGGTGGGCCTCTACCGACGCGAGGACGGCGACCTGGTGCGCTACGCACGCGCCGAGGTCGATGTCACCGGCGCCTCGACGGCCGTCGACGAACTGGCCGGTGAGGAGCGGCCGGAGCTCGTCCTGGTGAACGACGAGGACCTGACCTACTGCAAGATCCGCTTCGACGAGAGCTCGCTCGCCACTCTGCGCGCCCACCTCGGCGATCTCACCGACCCTCTGGCGCGGGCGCTGTGCTGGTCGGCGCTGTGGAACCTCACCCGGGACGCGCTGATGCCCACGCGCGACTTCGTGGACCTGGTACTCCGGTTCGCCGGCCGGGAGTCGGACATCGGCGTGCTGCAGATGCTGCACGCCTGGGCCCGCTCGGCGCTGGTGCACTACGCGGCGCCCGAGTGGCGCGAGGAGGGCGGCCGGCTGCTCGCCGAGGGCGCGCTGCGCGAGCTTCGGGTCGCCGAGCCGGGCAGCCAGCACCAGCTGACCTGGGCGCGGTTCTTCGCGACGACGGCCGCCTCGGCAGCCGATCTCCAGCTCATCCAGGGCGTGTTGGCGGGCACGGCGAAGATCGACGGCCTCGATGTGGACCAGGAGCTGCGCTGGGCCTTCCTGCTGCCGCTGGCCTCGCACGGGGTCGCGGACGAGGCGGAGATCGCGGCGGAACTGGCCCGCGACGACACCGCGTCGGGCAGGCGCCACCAGGTGCGCTGCCTCGCCGCCCGCCCCTCTCCCGCCGTCAAGGACCAGGCGTGGGCGCAGGTCGTCGAGTCGGACGCGCTCTCCAACGCCATGGTGGAGGCCACGATCTCGGGCATGGTGCAGCCGAACCAGCGCGAGCTGCTGGCGCCGTACGCATCCGCCTACTTCGCGGTCGTCGCACGGGTGTGGGAGGAGCGCTCCATCCAGATCGGCATGGACATCGTGCGGGGGCTCTACCCCTCGCTCCAGGACAACGCCTCCACCCTGGCCGCGACGGACGCCTGGCTGTCCGCGCACGAGGACGCGCCGCCCGCGCTGCGCCGGCTCGTCCTGGAGTCCCGGGACGATCTCGCACGCGCGCTCCGCGCTCAGGAG
This sequence comes from Streptomyces sp. NPDC096193, assembly GCF_040302905.1. NCBI lineage: Bacteria > Bacillati > Actinomycetota > Actinomycetes > Kitasatosporales > Streptomycetaceae > Streptomyces > Streptomyces sp. NPDC096193. The sequence goes on from NZ_JBEOSJ010000006.1 coordinate 184,065, forward strand.
TGCGACGCGGCGGCGGCGCTGTGACCTGCCGGACCACGGGCGTACCCCCGTTCGGGGGAACCGTACTCGGCTGTCGAACGTCCGTACTTTAGGACGGCGTTGTCCTGAATTGTCGACGAGCGTGTAACAGCGGTTAGCGAGGGGGTCGGGCGCGGGCATCTCGGCAGCATGAACAACACCCCGCTCTCACCCCTCCCCCTCAGTCACCCGTCCGACGTGCACAGCCGCGTGCTCTCCACCGCGCAGCTGCGGGCCCGCGGTGTCTCCCCCGCCCGGATCACCGCGCAGTGCCGGCCCGGCGGGCCCTGGCAGCCGCTGCTGCCCGGGGTGTACCTGCTGCACCCCGGGGCGGCCACCAGCGAGGAGCGGCTGCACGGCGCACTGCTGTACGCGGGGCGGCCGGTCATCCCCGCCCAGGGCGACCACCCGGACACCCCCCAGTACGGCGAGGCCATGGTCACCGGGCTCGCGGCCCTCGCGCTGCACGGGTTCTCGTCCGCCCCCGCGCTGCTCGCGCTCGACAGCATCGACATCCTCGTGCCGCGTACCCGGCGGCTGCGGTCGACCGGCTGCGCCCGGATCGTACGCGCGCACTCCCTGCCGAGACCACAGGAGATCACCGGCCTTCCGGTGGCGCCCGTGCCCCGCGCGCTCGCCGACGCGGTCACGGACCTCACCGACGCCAACGCCGTACGGCGGCTGCTCACCGAGGCGGTACGCGGCGGCCACTGCGAACCGGCCGCCGTCGTCGCCGAGTTGAACCGGGCGAGGCTGCTGTCCCGCACCCATGTGGTCGACGCGGTCGACTCGCTGCTCGCCGAGGGACGCTCGCTGGCCGAGGACCGGCTGTACGAGATGGTGCGGCTGCACGGTCTGCCGGACCCGGTCTGGAACGTGGATCTGCGGCTGCCCGGCGGTCCGCATCTGGGCGGCGTGGACGCCTACTGGCCCGAACAGTCCGTCGCCGTCGAGCTGGACACCCGTGCCCCGCGCCACGACGAGGACGCGCTGTGGTCCGAATACGCCCGCAAGCGGGAGCATCTGGAGCGGCTCGGCATCACCGTCGTCCACATCACGCCGAGGAAGCTGCGGGAGTCACTGGAGCAGCAGGCGACCGTGGTGCGCACCGCCCTGATGGCGGCGGTGGACCGCGACCCCGCCGCGTACGTCGTGGTACTGCCCCGCTGACGGCGTTCAGTCGCAGAACTCGGCCTCGGCGACCGCGAGATCGTCCTCGGACCAGTCGCCGTTGACGTTCACGGCGAGGGAGTGGAGCGCGTCCCGGGTGGTCAGGGCCTGGGACGAGGAGCCGAGGACATCGCCCCGGTGACCCCAGACGGCGGTGCCACAGCTCAGCTCCAGGCGCATCAGCCCGAGCCCGTACCGCCGGCCGGGCCTGCGCGGGTCCATGGCGACGGTGGTCGTCATCTCCTTCAGCTGCCGCGGCGGCAGGAGACCTCCCTTCAGCAGTGTCCGGTAGAAGCGCTGGAGATCGGCCGAGTCGGAGATCATCTCGCCGGCCGCCCCGGCCATCGACGGGTTGACGGCGCTCACGTCGTGGACGCTCGCCGCCGGGTCGTCGGAGAGCCTGGAGTACGCCCGGCTGCCGGGACGCGGCGGCCGCGGGTCGGTGCCGGGGACGGAGGTGGCGTGCAGACGGAGAGGGCGCAGGATGCGGCGCTCGATCTCCTCGGCGTACGAGCGCCCGGTCACCTTCTCGACGATCATCCCGGCGAGGACGTAGTTGGTGTTGGAGTACTTCCAGTCCGTGCCGGGGGCGAAGTCGGGCGGGTGACGCAGGGCGATGTCCACCAGCTGCCGGGGGGCCCAGGTGTCGTAACGGTGCTCGAAGAAGCCGTCGCGGAGCACCTGCTCCACGAAGGTCTCGTCCCTGGTGTAACTGGCTGTCCCGCTGGTGTGGTTGAGCAGCTGCCGCAGGGTGATACGGCTCCCGTCGTGGCCGTTCCCGTGGACCACGCCGGGCAGCCACCGCTCCACGGTGTCGTCGAGGCTCAGCCGGCCCTCGGCCTCCAGCTGGAGCAGCACGGTGGCGACGAAGGTCTTGGTGATGGAGCCGACGCGGTAGCGGTCCTGCGGCGAGCGTTCGCGTCCGCTGCGCAGATCACCGGTGCCCGCGGTGCCGCTCCACCGGCCGTGGCGGTCGCGCGCCTCCACGACGACTCCGGGGGCGCCGTCGCGCACGGCGGCCTCGATGGCCTGACGGGTGGGGAAGTGGCGGTCGGCGGCGCTGCCGGCGACGGCCGGGGTCACCAGGGCGCCGGCGGCCATGCCCACCAGCGCCAGGGTGGTCGCGGTCCGGATCCGGCGGGCCGTCATGTCGGCCCCCCGCCTCCCGCGGGCCGGGACCGGGACTGGTCACTCATGCGCAGAGAATACGAGAGCGCCGATCCGCGACACCTCGTCGGTCGGCGCCCTTCGACGGTGCCCGGCGGCCCCGTTGCGGCGGTTCGTGAAGATGTCGTGGTGCCGTATCCGCCGCGAGAGTTGAATCTCGTTCGGTAACTCCCTGTTTGTCCGCGGTGGCGCGTTGTCCGCAGTGGCGGATGTATGCCATGGCCACATCACGCCTCCGCCAACTCTCCACAAACCCCTGTCACTTACGAAAGGCTGAGCGGTCATCCGGCACCGAATTCCGGACCCTCTCTTTCACCGACCAGGGATGCTGATGACCCTCGAATCCCAGAGCTCCATATCCGGGCGCTCCGTACCAGGTCACAGACGCGTCGCCCGCATTGCGGCCGCCGCGTCGATGGTGACCGCACTCGTGGCCGCAGGCGCCGTACCGGCGTTCTCCGCCACTCCCGCCGACGACCCGGGTACCACCGCGGGCGTCAAGGCGGCGAAGTCCTCCGACAAGCTCGGTGCGGCCGACGCCGAACTGCTCGCCCAGGCCGAGGCCAAGGGCGACGCGAGCGTCACCGTCATGGTCGCCACCGCCCCCGGCGCCACCGAGCAGGTCGCCGGCCAGCTCGACGACGTCAAGGGCGCGGTCCTCGGCAGGACCTACGACAAGCTCGGCTACGTACGGGCCACCCTCCCGACGGGCACCGCCAAGAGCGCGCTGAAGGCCGCCGCCAAGCTGTCCAGCGTGCACGGGATCGACCTCGAGCACGAGGTGAAGCTCGACGACCCGACGCCGGCCGCGGACACCACCAAGGCCGCGCGCACCGCGTCGCGGCAGGCCGCCGCGTACCCGGCCCCCGGCAAGAGCACCCCGGCGAAGAACCCGTACAACCCCTCCTTCGAGACGGGCGCGGTCGACTTCGTCAAGCAGAACCCCAAGGCCGACGGCCGCGGCGTGACCATCGGCATCCTGGACTCCGGTGTCGACCTCGGTCACCCGGCGCTCCAGAAGACCACCACCGGCGAGCGCAAGATCGTCGACTGGGTCACCGCGACCGACCCGGTCTCCGACGGCGACGCCACCTGGCGCCAGATGCGCGTCGACGTGGCGGGCCCGACGTTCGCCGTCAACGGCCGTACGTACACCGCTCCGGCGGGCGCGTACAAGTTCAACCTGTTCGCCGAGGCCGCCACCCGCGGTGGCGACATGGCCGGTGACCTCAACCGCGACGGCGACACCACCGATGTGTGGGCGCTGCTGTACGACCCGGGCACCCGGACCGTGCGCGTCGACCTCAACAACGACGCGAACTTCGCCAACGACACCGTGATGAAGGCCTACAAGAACGGCTTCCAGATCGGTTACTTCGGCAAGGACAACCCGGCCACCGAGGTCGTCGAGCGCATCCCGTTCGTCATCGAGGTGCGCGAGGACGTCGTCTACAACGCCGCGGGCGCCACCGCCGACTACGTCAACATCGGCGTCATCGAGTCCGAGCACGGCACGCACGTCGCCGGCATCACCGCGGCCAACAGCCTCTTCGGCGGCAAGATGAACGGCGCGGCGCCCGGCGCCAAGCTGGTCTCCTCGCGCGCCTGCACCTGGAGCGGCGGCTGCACCAACATCGCGCTCACCGAGGGCATGGCCGACCTGGTCATCGACCGTGGCGTCGACATCGTCAACATGTCCATCGGCGGCCTGCCGCCGCTGAACGACGGCAACAACGCGCGCGCCGAGCTCTACAACCGCCTCATCGACACCTACGGTGTCCAGCTGGTCATCTCGGCCGGCAACGAGGGCCCGGGCACCAACACGCTCGGCGACCCCGCGGTCGCCGACAAGGTCATCTCGGTCGGCGCGTCCATCTCCAAGGAGACCTGGGCCGCCAACTACGGCTCCGGCGTGACCAAGAAGTACGCCATGCTGCCCTTCTCCTCCCGCGGTCCGCGCGAGGACGGCGGCTTCACGCCCACGATCACCGCGCCCGGCGCGTCGATCAACACCACCCAGACCTGGCTGCCCGGCGGCCCGGTCGCGGAGGCGGGCTACCAGCTCCCGGCCGGCTACTCGATGCTGCAGGGCACCTCGATGTCCTCGCCGCAGGCCGCCGGCGCGAGCGCGCTGCTGCTCTCGATGGCCAAGCAGCGCGGCATCGACCTGACCCCCGCGAAGCTGCGCACCGCTCTCACGAGCACCGCGCACAAGATCGCCGGCGTGCAGGCGCACGAGCAGGGCTCCGGCCTGATCAACGTCGTCGACGCGTGGGACGCCATCAAGAACGGCGCCACCGCCCACGAGTACAGCGTCAAGGCCCCGGTCGACACCGCGATCGACTTCGCGCTGAAGACCCCGGGCTTCGGCACCGGCCTCTACGACCGCGAAGGCGGCCTCAAGGCGGGCAAGGCCAAGACGTACGACGTCACGGTCACCCGCACCACCGGTCCCAAGGGCGCGCTCGCGCACACCCTGAACTGGAAGTACAACGACGGGACCTTCCGTCTGCTCGGCGGCGACCTGGTCAGGCTGCCGCTGAACCAGCCCGTCACCGTCACCGTCCAGGCCCGTCCCAAGACGGCCGGCGTGCACAGCGCCATCCTGGAGGCGGACGACCCGCGCACCGAGGGCGTCGACAAGCAGATCCTCGCGACCGTGGTCGTCTCCAAGCCGCTCGCGAAGCCCGCGTACAGCTTCTCGGCCGCCGGTTCGGTGCAGCGCAACAGCCACACGTCGTACTTCGTCACGGTGCCGGAGGGCGCGAAGACCCTCGAGGTCGCGCTCGGCGGGTTGGCCGACAAGAGCCAGACCCGGTTCATCGGCATCCACCCCTACGGTGTGCCGGTCGATGACAGCTCGACGATCAACTGCTACCCGAACTACCCGAACCCGGCCAACACCTGCCGCCCGGACGTGCGCTCGTACCCCGAGCCCACGCCCGGTGTCTGGGAGATCGAGGTCGAGTCGCGCCGTACGTCCCCGCTGCTGGACAACCCCTACAAGCTGGACGTCACGGTGCTGGGCGCCACGTTCGATCCGGCCGTGAAGACGCTCCCCGAGGCGAAGATCGGCACGCCGGCCCCCGTCGAGTGGAAGGTCACGAACGACTTCGCGCCGATCGACGGCAAGCTCGCCGGCGGCCCGCTGGGCTCCGCCAAGGTCGCCCGGCCCTCCATCGGCGACGGTGACTCGCAGGAGTCCACGGTCACCGTCGGCGAGGGCGTCGAGCGTCTGGACGTCGCCATCGGCGGTGTCTCGGACACCAACGCCGACCTGGACCTGTCGGTCTTCCTCAACGGTGTGCTCGTCGGCCAGGCCGCCGACGCGGACTCCGAGGAGGCCGTCAGCCTGCTGAAGCCCGCCGCGGGCACGTACACCGTCGTGGTCGACGGTTACGCCGTCCCGGCCGGTACCACCGAGTACGACTACCGCGATGTCTTCTTCGCGCCGTCGCTCGGCGAGGTCAAGGTCCCCGCGACCCCGGTCAAGCTGGCCAGCGGCGCCTCGGCGCAGGTCACGGCCGAGGTCGTGGTGGCCGGTGCGGCTCCCGAGGGACGTCAGTTCTTCGGCGAGGTGCGCTTGGAGAACGCGCGCGGCACCGCCGCGGGCGCCGGTAGCGTCGTGATCGAGAAGGTCACGCCGTAACCACCGGATGAAGCGAACAGGGGCGGGCGTCCGGCAACGGGCGCCCGCCCTTCGCTGTGTCCCCGTCCATCGCTGTGTCCTCTTCCTTCGCTGTGTCCTCTTCCTTCGCTGTGTCCTCTTCCTCGCTCTGGCCCGCTTCTCGACCGCTCCCGTCCCTCACCATGTCCTGTGTCACACATTCCGCCCTTCGGACAATGGATTGGACAAGGCGCCCGGTGGCATACGCATCATGGAGCAGCACCAGGCCAGCGAAGATGCACGAAAAGTCACGAAGGAGACGTCCGTGAGGGTCGGAATCGTCGGAGCCACCGGTCAGGTCGGCACAGTCATGCGCAAGATCCTCGCCGAGCGGAAGTTCCCGGTCGACGAGCTGCGACTGTTCGCCTCGGCCCGTTCCGCCGGTTCCACGATCACGTGGGAAGGCACCGACATCACCGTCGAGGACGCTGCCGCCGCCGACTACTCCGGTCTGGACATCGTGCTCTTCTCCGCCGGCGGCGCGACCTCCAAGGTGCTCGCCGAGAAGGTCGCCTCGCAGGGTGCCGTCGTGATCGACAACTCCTCGGCCTGGCGCCGCCACCCCGATGTGCCGCTGGTCGTCGCCGAGGTCAACCCGCACGCGATCAAGGACCGCCCCAAGGGCATCATCGCCAACCCGAACTGCACGACGATGGCCGCGATGCCGGTCCTCAAGCCGCTGCACGTCGAGGGCGGGCTCACCTCCCTGGTGGCCACCACCTACCAGGCCGTCTCCGGTTCCGGCGTCGCCGGTGTCGCCGAGCTCGACGGCCAGGTGAAGCAGACCGTCGAGCGCGCCGCCGAGCTCACGCACGACGGCGAAGCCGTCGACTTCCCCGAGCCGGGCGTCTACAAGCGGCCCATCGCGTTCAACGTCCTGCCGCTCGCGGGCAACGTGGTCGACGACGGTTCCTTCGAGACCGACGAGGAGCAGAAGCTCCGCAACGAGTCGCGCAAGATCCTGGAGATCCCCGAGCTCAAGGTCTCCGGCACCTGTGTGCGCGTGCCCGTCTTCTCCGGCCACTCGGTGCAGGTCAACGCCCGCTTCGAGCGCCCCGTGAGTGTCAAGCGCGCCTACGAGCTGCTGGAGCACGCCCCGGGCGTGGAGCTGTCGGAGATCCCGACCCCGCTCCAGGCCGCCGGCAAGGACGCGTCGTACGTGGGACGCATCCGGGTCGACGAGACCGTGGACAACGGCCTGGCGCTCTTCCTGTCCAGCGACAACCTCCGTAAGGGCGCGGCGCTGAACGCCGTGCAGATCGCGGAGCTGGTGGCTGACGAGCTGCGCGGCTAAGCGCCGTGGGCGGCCTGGGGCCGCCGTACCTCGAAGTGGAAGCAGCCGTACTCGACGGCACGTACGTGCACCAGCGCGACGGCCGGGTCGGCGAACGCTTCCGCGATCGCCTCGTCGAAGGCTTCGGTGGCCGCCTCCGGGATCTCCAGGAGGCGGCCTCCCGCTATCCGGCCGTCGGCGTCGTAGCGGCGCAGTGTGCGCAGCGCACCCGGCCGGGCGAAGGGGTAACCGTCCTGGGGCACGGGCCCCTCGCACTCCTCGGCGTGGATGAAGACGGGTCCCTGCTCGTCGTAGGCGCCGGGCCGCGCCCAGCTCTCGGCGGCCCAGCGGCGCAGCGGGGCGTAGGAGACGAGGGCGATCGACTCGCCCACCCTGCTGGGCCGGAGACAGCAGCGCAGCGGTGCGCCGCCCTCCGGGTCGCTGAAGGGTTCGCAGGCGTGGCCCGCGTCGTCGGCGGCGCGGAGCTGTCGCAGGGCGGCCGGTTCGACGGCTCGGACGGTCCACCGTGCAGCTGCCGTTGCCGTTGCGGTCGCCGTTGCAGCGGGTGCTGCTGCCGCGGGTGCGGACGCCGTTGCCGCGGGTGCACGTGTCAGGGGTGTCTGTGTCATGGCTTCAGCGTGGCCCTGTCCGGGCCCGGTTTCCGGCGGGATTCGGACGTGACGTTCGCCTGTGGCACGGACGTGACGTCGGCCTGCGTCACGGACGCGACGTTCGCCTGTGTCAGCTGTGTCGGCCAGGGCCGTGCGACGGGCCGGCGCCCGCGTCGCCCGGGCCCGAGGTTCGGCGGTAGGCCGCGTCGATGGAGGCCAGTTCCTCCGCGGTGAGCACGTCCTCCACGCGCTCGAAGCCGTCCGGGGCGCGCTCGGCCACCGCCTGGAGCAGCCGGTCGGCGGGCATCTCCCGCATCACGCGCACCAGGGCACCGGTCAGCGGAGCGCGCTCGCTCTCGTACGCCCGCAGCGCGGAGGGGACGGACGCGCCCGACGTCAGGGCGCGGGCGAGCGCGCGGGCGTCGAGCACGGCCTGCGAGCCGCCGTTCGAGCCGATCGGGTACATCGGGTGGGCCGCGTCCCCGAGCAGTGTCACCCTGCCCCGGCCCCAGCTCGTGAGCGGATCACGGTCGGCCATCGGGTACTCCAGGATCTCCTCGGTCGCCGCCAGCATGGCCGGCACGTCGAGCCCGAGCCGGTCCAGCTTCCAGTCCGCGTAGTGCGCGAGGACGTCGGCGAGCCGTCCGGTGCGGTTCCACGCGGCACCCTCGACCGGGCCGCCCTGGGCGACGCGCACCTCGCACACCCAGTTGAGCAGCGCCTCCCCGTGCTCCTCGGCGCGGCGCGAGATGGGGTAGACGACCAGCTTGGCGGTGGCGTTGCTGCCCACGATGGCCATCGTGCGACCGCCGAGGAACGGCTCGGCGCGTACCGTGCCGCGCCACATCCGGATGCCGTTCCACAGCGGGAGCGGCTGCTCGCCGGGGTGCAGCAGGGCGCGCGCCCGGGAGTGCAGCCCGTCCGCTCCTATCAGTGCCTCCGCCCGATCGGTGGTGCGGGCGCCGGTCACCGTCGACCGCAGGGTGAGGCGCAGCCCGTCCGCGTCCTTTGTGAAGCCGTCCAGAGCCGTGCCGGTGCGCACGGCGTCCGCTCCGAGCCGGTCCCGGACGGCCTCGTACAGAAGGGTCTGGAGCTCACCGCGATGGAGCGCGTACTGCGGCCGGGGATGGCCCTGGGCGAGGCCGCGGGGTTCGGACCAGATGCGGTTGCCGTGCCGGTCGAAGTGCGCCATCTCGGCGATGGGCACGGCGGTCTGTGCGAGAGCGTCGCCGAGGCCGAGGGCGGTGAGTTCCCCGACGGCGTGCGGCAGCAGATTGATGCCGACGCCGATCGGCCGGAGCTCCGCCACCGCCTCGACCAGCCGGGCCGGTATCCCGGCCCGGTGCAGCGCGAGGGCGGTGGTGAGCCCTCCGATGCCCGCCCCCGCGACGAGCACGTCGACACCCATGACGCTCCCCCCTCAGGTCCCCGGTCCCCCGCAGCGTACTGGCGCGGCTCCTCGGCGCCGTTACTCACGGGCGGTGGACGGGGGCACCGTGAAAAGATGGGTGGAACCGTCACGAACCGAGGAGATGACCGCGTGCCTGGCACGAATCTGACCCGCGAAGAAGCGCAGCAGCGGGCGCGCCTGCTGACCGTGGACTCGTACGAGATCGATCTCGATCTGAGCGGTGCGCAGGAGGGCGGGACCTACCGGTCCGTGACCACCGTGCGCTTCGACTCCGCCGAGGACGGCGCGGAGAGCTTCATCGACCTGGTCGCCCCCGCGGTCCACGAGGTCGTGCTGAACGGCAAGGCGCTGGACGTCGCGGCCGTGTTCCGCGACTCGCGCATCGCGCTGAAGCATCTGCACGCCGGCCGCAACGAGCTGCGGGTGGTCGCCGACTGCTCGTACACCAACACCGGTGAGGGCCTGCACCGCTTCGTCGATCCGGTGGACCAGCAGGCGTATCTCTACACGCAGTTCGAGGTGCCGGACGCCCGCCGGGTGTTCGCGAACTTCGAGCAGCCGGACCTCAAGGCGACGTTCCGGTTCACCGTCCTGGCCCCCGAGGGCTGGACCGTGATCTCCAACTCGCCGACGCCGGAGCCGAAGGACAACGTCTGGCGCTTCGAGCCGACGCCCCGGATCTCCACGTACGTCACGGCGCTGATCGTCGGTCCGTACCACGCGGTCCACAGCTCGTACGAGAAGGACGGCCAGTCCGTCCCCCTGGGCATCTACTGCCGGCCCTCGCTGGCCGAGTTCCTGGACGCGGACGCGATCTTCGAGGTCACCCGGCAGGGCTTCGACTGGTTCCAGGAGAAGTTCGACTACGCGTACCCCTTCGCCAAGTACGACCAGCTCTTCGTCCCGGAGTTCAACGCGGGCGCGATGGAGAACGCGGGCGCGGTGACCATCCGCGACCAGTACGTCTTCCGCTCGAAGGTGACGGACGCGGCGTACGAGGTACGGGCCGAGACCATCCTGCACGAGCTCGCGCACATGTGGTTCGGCGACCTCGTCACCATGGAGTGGTGGAACGACCTGTGGCTGAACGAGTCGTTCGCCACCTACACCTCCATCGCCTGCCAGGCCGCCGCACCCGGCTCCCGCTGGCCGCACTCGTGGACCACGTTCGCGAACTCGATGAAGACGTGGGCGTACCGGCAGGACCAACTGCCGTCCACGCACCCGATCATGGCCGAGATCGGTGACCTCGACGACGTCCTGGTCAACTTCGACGGCATCACGTACGCCAAGGGCGCCTCGGTGCTCAAGCAGCTCGTCGCGTACGTGGGCGAGGACGAGTTCTTCCGCGGCGTGCAGGCGTACTTCAAGGCGCACGCCTTCGGCAACACGCGGCTCACCGACCTGCTCGGCGCGCTGGAGGAGACCTCGGGCCGGGATCTCCAGACCTGGTCGCGGAAGTGGCTCCAGACGGCCGGCATCAACATCCTGCGCCCGGAGATCGAGGTGTCAGAGGAGGGCCATGTCACCTCCTTCTCCGTACGCCAGGAGGCTCCCGCGCTGCCCGCCGGTGCCAAGGGCGAGCCCATCCTGCGTCCGCACCGGATCGCGATCGGCTGCTACGACCTCGACGCCGCCGGCAAGCTGGTCCGCACGAGCCGGATCGAGCTGGACGTCGACGGCGAGCTCACCGATGTGCCCTTCCCGCGGAACACCCGCCGTCCCGCGGTGATCCTGCTCAACGACGACGACCTGACGTACGCGAAGGTCCGGCTCGACGAGGAGTCACTGAGGGTCGTCACCGAGCACCTCGGCGACTTCACCGAGTCGCTGCCGCGTGCGCTGTGCTGGGCCTCCGCCTGGGACATGACGCGCGACGGCGAACTGCCGGCCCGCGCCTATCTGTCGCTGGTCCTCTCCGGTATCGGCAAGGAGTCGGACATCGGCGTGGTGCAGTCGCTGCACCGCCAGGTGAAGCTGGCGATCGACCTGTACGGCGCGCCCGAGTGGCGTGAGGCGGGCCTGACCCAGTGGACCGAGGCGACCCTCGCGCACCTGCGGGCCGCCGAGGCGGGCAGCGACCACCAGCTGGCGTGGGCGCGGGCGTTCGCCGCGACGGCGCGGACCCCGCAGCAGCTGGACCTGCTCCAAGCGCTGCTGGACGGCACCGAGTCGGTCGAGGGCCTGGCCGTGGACACCGAGCTGCGCTGGGCGTTCGTGGAGCGCCTGGCCGCGGTGGGTCTGCTGGAGGAGGACGAGATCGCGGCGGAGTACGAGCGGGACAAGACGGCCGCCGGTGAGCGTCATGCGGCGACCGCGCGTTCCGCCCGGCCGACGCCGGAGGCCAAGGCCGAGGCGTGGGCGTCCGTCGTGGAGAGCGACAAGCTGCCCAACTCCATGCAGGAGTCGGTGATCGCGGGCTTCGTCCAGAGCGACCAGCGTGAACTGCTCGCCCCTTACGCGGAGAAGTTCTTCTCCTCGGTCAAGGGCGTGTGGGAGTCCCGCAGCCACGAGATGGCCCAGCAGATCGCGGTCGGTCTCTACCCGTCCCTCCAGGTCTCCCAGGACACGCTGGACGCCACCGACGCGTGGCTGGACTCCGCGGAGCCGAACGCGGCGCTGCGGCGGCTGGTCTCGGAGTCGCGCGCCGGTGTGGAGCGGGCGCTGAGGGCGCAGGCGGCGGACGCGGCCTCCGCGTAGCGGCTTTCACCTCGGGCCGTCGAACGGCCGCGGCGGCCCGGGCGCACCGGGCCGCCGCTGCGGGGATCGAGGGTCACGCCTCGGGCGCCCGGACCGCAGGGTCCGGGCGCCTTCGCCTTGTCCGGGCGCCTTCGCGTTGTCCAGGCGCCGTCGCCTGCGGCCTTCGCGTACTCCGGGGCGGGCCGTCGTTCAGACCGCGCGCAGGCCGCCCGGCCGGCGCCCGGTGAGGCGGTCCAGGGCGGCGGCCGTGGCGTCATCGGCGGGGAGATGGACCAGCAGACGCTGGTCGTCGTCGGCCGGCAGCTCCAGCGTCTCGTGAGCGAGGCGCAGCTCGCCCGCCTCGGGGTGGGCGAACCGCGTCACGCCCGTCGACCTCGGCAGCCCCGGCAGGCTCTCCACACGCTCCGAGAAGCCGGTCCCCGCCGTGAGCGCCAACTCGTCCGCGAGCAGGGCGATATGAGAGTCGGCACGGAACGGGCCCTCCTTGAGCGTGGCGACCAGTTCGTCCGCGACCAGGTCCCAGGCGGGGTACAGCGTCCGTGCCCGCTCGTCGGTGAACACGAAGCGCGCGAGGTTGGGCGGAGTGCCGTCGAGGAGTCCGGCGGAGCCGGCGAGACGGGCGTATCCGTCCGTCCAGGCGAGCTGGTCGCTCAGCCGGTTCAGCAGCACGGCGGGTGTGGGCTCCAACCGCTCCAGCAGGGCGCGGACGGTGCCGCGGACCGTCCTGCTCGGTCCCGCCTCCCCGCGGCAGGTGAAGCCGCCGTCCGCCGCCTTGATCAGCCGGTGCAGATGCATGCGTTCGGCCGGGGCGAGCCGCAGCGCCTCGGCGAGCGCGGACAGCACCTGCGGGGACGGCCTGCGGTCGCGCCCCTGCTCCAGCCGGGTCACGTACTCGACGCTCACTCCCGCGAGGGTGGCCACCTCGGAGCGGCGCAGACCGGGCGTACGGCGGCGGGAGCCGGCCGGCAGGCCCACCTCGGCGGGCGTGACGGCTTCGCGGCGGGTCCGCAGGAACAGCCCGAGTTCGTTGTCGCTCACCTTTCGAACGTAACAGCCGTGACCGGCCGGATCGTGGCCCTGCCACTACCAGCATCGGCCCGGTCTTCCTGGCACGGGCGCCGAAGCGCAGGTTGGTGGCACACCCCGGCTCGACAGGCCGGCCCGTTCGACGAGGAGCACCGCATGTCCGACCTCACGTCCGACTCCATGTCCGACTCCATGTCCGACTCCATGTCCGACTCCATGTCCGAAGCGGCTCTGCGGCTCGCGGTGATCATCGGCAGTGTCCGGGAGGGGAGGTTCGGCCCGGTGGTGGCGCGCTGGTTCGCCGAACAGGCCGAGCAGCACGGCGGGTTCGCCGTCGACGTGATCGATCTGGCCGAGACGCCGCTGCCGTTGGAACTGCCGCCCGTGCCTCCCGCGCTGGAACCCGACATGACCCGCCCGGCCGGGATGGCGGACCTGACGCGGCGGCTGGCGGCGGCGGACGCGGTCGTCGTGGTGACGCCCGAGTACAACCGCAGTTTCCCGGCGTCCCTGAAGGCGGCCGTCGACTGGCACTACACGCAATGGCAGGCCAAGCCGGTCGGCTTCGTGGGCTACAGCGGGGGCAGCGGCGGCATTCTGGCGATGGAACAGCTGCGCCAGGTCTTCGGCGAACTGCACGCGCACACGCTGCGGGACGTCGTGTCCTTCCCGCGCTACTACCTGCTGTTCGACCAGGACGGCACGCTCAAGGAGCCCGAGGGTCCGGCGGAGGCGGCGAAGGTGATGCTCGACCGGCTGGTGTGGTGGGGCTCGGTGCTGCGGGACGCCCGGCGCGAGAGGCCGTTCGCCGCGCAGCTCTAGGCCGGAGCCGCACGGCCTGCCGTCGGGTCGGCGCGTCAGGGCGTCCGGCCCGCGGCCGCGCTCCTCAGCGCGTCCAGCACCCTCCCGGTTCCCCGCCCCTCCTCCGCTCCCCTGCGCACCGCCGCCACGACGTGCCGCCGCGGCTGGTCGGCGGTGGGCGCCCGCAACACCACGCCCGGCCGTGCGTCCCGTTCCGCCGTCGCCATCCGGGGGACCAGCGCGACGCCCATCCCGGCCTCGACCATCGAGAGGATCGCCGTCCAGCCCGCGGCCGAGTGCGCCTGGTCGGGGACGAACCCCGCGCCCTCGCACGCCGCGAGCGTGATCTCGGACCACGGCCCGCTGCCACCGAAGATCCAGGGCTCGCCGGACAGGTCCGCCAGCCGCAGGGCCGGCGCGCCGGCCAGCGGGTGGCCGGCCCGCAGGGCGACGTCCAGGGGGTCGGCGAGCAGCGGGACGCGGCTGAACTTCGGGTCGCGCGCGGTCGGCGCGTGCGCGGCCAGCGACAGGGCCACGTCCACCTCCCCGGCGAGCAGCAGGTCGTAGGCCTCCGCGGCTTCCGCCTCGCGGACGCGTACCTCCAGGGCCGGATGGTCCCCGCGCAGCCGCTGGACCGCCGGTACGACCAGTGCGGGCACGGCCGTCGAGAAGGCGGCAAGGCGCACCTCCCCCACCTCGCCGTGCAGATAGCCGGTCAACTCGGTTTCCGCCCGCTCCAGTTGGGCGAAGACGGCCTCCGCGTGCCGCAGCACGAGATGAGCGGCGTCGGTGAGCCGGACGCGGCGGCCGTGCGCCTCCAGCAGCGGAACGCCCAGCTGCTTGGCGAGGTTGGCGAGCTGCTGCGAGACGGCCGAGGGGGTCATCAGCAGAGCCTCGGCGGTGGCCGTCACGGTCCCCCGCTCGCCCAGCGTGCGGAGGATCCGGAGCTTTCTGATGTCCCACTCGGTCATGTCCGCACCGTATCCGGGGCGCGGCCCGGCCACGCGCTACCGCTTCCTGGCGTACGTCGTGAAGATCATCCCGTTGTCGAAGACCCGGCTGCTCGTCACCGCGAGGTCCGTCACGGCGAAGCCGGCCGAGAACATCGGGATGCCGGAGCCGAGGACCACGGGGTAGGCCTTCACCTGCAGTTCGTCGATCTCCTCGCGCAACTGCCCCGCGAGGTCTCCGCCGCCGCAGAGGTAGATGTCCCGGCCGTCCTGCGCCTTGAGGTCGCGGACCGCGGCGACCGGGTCCCCGGAGACGATCTCCACCGCCGGGTCGGGCGACACCTTCAGGCTGCGGGAGACGACGATCTGCCGGATATGGACGTAAGGGCTGGTCACGCCCATGTCCAGCGCGGGCTGGTAGGTGCCGCGGCCCATCAGCAGGGTGTCGAAGCGGACGTTCTCCGCGTGCTCGATGCCGAGCAGGCGGCGTATGTGCGTGGGGAGGGTCTCGGGGTACTCCGCTGTCGCGTACCGGGTGAACTCCTCGCTGATCGGATAGATGTCACCGTCGCCCGCGGGGTCGGCGATGAAGCCGTCGACGGAAGAGGCGATGTAGTACACGAGCTTGCGCAAACCGGGTCCTGTTCGTCGGGATCGAAGGCGGTCGGCTAACCACGACACTTATAGTGCTCCGATCGTAGTGGTCAGCGCAAGGCCTTTCCCGGAGCCTCACCGCCCCCTGCTCGACCCCAGCGC
The DNA here is from genome assembly GCF_040302905.1 of Streptomyces sp. NPDC096193. Classification (NCBI taxonomy): domain Bacteria; kingdom Bacillati; phylum Actinomycetota; class Actinomycetes; order Kitasatosporales; family Streptomycetaceae; genus Streptomyces; species Streptomyces sp. NPDC096193. The sequence goes on from NZ_JBEOSJ010000006.1 coordinate 199,615, forward strand.
CACGCCGCCGAGAATCAGGGCCATGCACAGGAGCTGCAGCGGCCCCGTCGCCTCGTCGAGCAGGGCGAAGGAGAGAGCAGCCACGCACACGGGCTGGAGGTAGTAGACGATTCCGGCGCGCGCCGCGCCGATGAGGGCGATCGCCTTGTTCCATGCGAAGAAGGCGATCGCGGAGGAGAAGACCCCGACGTACACCAGCGGCCCCGCCGTGCCCACCGTCACCGCGAAACCGCCCTGGACGGCGAGGCTGACGCCGTACGCCGGGGCCAGCATCAGCGCACCGAGGACGAAGGTCGTGAACAGGAAGGCCAGTCCGCCGATCTCGGCGGGCCGCCGGCGCAGCAGGACGCTGTACGAGGCGAAGCTGAGCGCCGCTCCGAACATCCACAGGTCGCCGGCGCCGAACGACGGAACCGGGGAACCGTCGCCGACGAGCAGCAGGACGCCCAGCAGGGCGACCGCCATCCCGGTCACCCGGCGCGGACCGAGCCGCCGGCCGCCGAGGCGTTCGTACACCGCCATCACGACCGGCGACGCCGCCATGATCATGCCCATGTTCCCCGCGGTCGTGGTCACTCCGGCCTGGTTGACGAGCGTGTTGTAGACCGTGACACCGAGGAGGGCGGCGAGGGTGATCCGCCCGAAGTGACGGCGGATCAGGGCCCGTTGCCGCCAGGCCTCGCGTGCCGCGAAGGGCGCCACGGCAACGATCGCCACCACCCAGCGCCAGAAGGCGGCCTGCACCGGAGGAACCGTGTCGTGCAGGGCCCGCGAGGTGACGAAGCTCCCCGACCAGACGACCGTCGCGACGGCGGCGAGCAGGAGCCCGAGCCCGGAAGCCCGCCGCATCCTTTCCGCCGCCGTCGTCCCGCTGCTGCGAACGTGGTCATGGTCGAGGACTGTCATCGGCTGTCACGCACCTCTCCCCCGAAGGGGGGCCGACCGGGGTTTACGTGATCCACCGTCGCAGCGACCGAATGCTCAGGTCCATCGAAAACTTTCGATCATTCCTTGAAGGAAAACTGAACGATCCGATGGGGGGGACGCGTCCGGGCACGACAAGGGGCGCCCCGGGGGTGCGTGCGCACCCCGGGGCGCCCCGGAGAATCTCGGTGCAGCTACCTGTGGGTCAGGTCTGCTTCCTGGACTTGTCGAGCACCATCACGAGGCCCACGATCAGCAGGAAGATGCCCGCCGGCGCGGCGACGAACAGACCCAGCGTCTCGGCCACACTCAGGCCCGGGCCCGGGTCGTCGCCGTCGTCACGCATCGCGGCGACCGCGGGCGACGACAGGAGCAGCATCATCAGCGTCGTACCGGCCGCGACGGCGCCGGCGCGCAAAGCGTTCTTCTTGTCCACGGTGCCAAAAGTAGCGAACGCCTAACACGGGCGCGCGCCCGGGGGTGCCGTACGGGGGCCGAAGACCTCCATCAGCGCATGCAGCCGGGGTGAGGCGGCCAGCTCCTCCAGCGTCACGGGATGGCCACCGGCGTCCGCGATCGGCAGCCGCCAGTTCGGATACTGGTCCCAGGTGCCGGGCAGATTCTGCGGACGCCGGTCCCCCACCGCGTCCGGCAGCCAGACCCCGACCATCCGGGCGGGTGTCCGCAGCAGGAAGCGGTAGACCGCGCGGATCTGCCCCTCCTCGTCGCTCGTGCCCTCGGGCAGCAGACCGAGACCGCTGAGCAGCCCGAGCCATTCGCCGACGTCCGCCAGTTCCTCCGTACGCTCCTGCTCCAGGGGGCGGGTGAGCAGGCCGAGCCGATGGCGCAGCTCCACGTGCTCACCGGTCAGCCGGGCCGCTGTGGAGGGCAGATCGTGGGTCGTCGCGGTGGCCACGCAGCCCTCCCGCCACTGTTCGGGCGGCAGCGGGCGGCCGGTGCGCGACCAGTCCCGTTCGAACCAGAGCACGGAGGTGCCCAGCACACCGCGGCGGCTGAGGGCCTCCCGGACGCCCGGCTCGACGGTGCCGAGGTCCTCCCCTATGACCACGGCCCCGGCGCGGTGGGCCTCCAGCACCAGGACGGCCAGCATCGCCTCGGCGTCGTAGCGGACATAGGTGCCCTCGGTGGGCGGACTGCCCTCGGGGACCCACCAGAGCCGGAACAGGCCCATGACGTGGTCGATGCGCAGAGCACCGGCGTTCTTCAGGAGGCCGCGCAGCAGACCGCGGTACGGGGCGTACCCGCAGGCCGCGAGCACGTCGGGGCGCCACGGGGGCAGCCCCCAGTCCTGGCCGCGTGCGTTGAACGCGTCCGGCGGGGCGCCGACCGACATCCCGGCGGCGAAGGCGTCCCGCTGGGCCCAGGCGTCCGCGCCGCCCGGGTGCACTCCGACGGCCAGGTCGTGCACGATGCCGACGCCCATGCCCGCCTCGCGTGCCGCCTGCCCCGCCGCGGCCAGCTGCTGGTCGGTGAGCCAGGCGAGCCGGCAGTGGAAGTCGACCCGGTCCATCAGCTCGTGCCGGGCGCGGGCCGTCTCCGCCGAGCGGGGTTCCTTGAGCCCCTCGGGCCAGGCGTGCCAGTCCGAGCCGTGCACCTCGGCGAGGGCGCACCAGGTGGCGTGGTCCTCCAGCGCACGGCCCTGGGCGGCCAGGAAGTCCCAGTAGGCGGCGCGGCGCCCGGGCCCGAGCGGCACGCGCTGCACCAGGTCCAGTGCTTCGCGCTTCAGCTCCCACACCGCGTCCCGGTCGATCAGCGCGCCCTTCTGGAGCACGGCGGCGCGCAGTCCCGCTGCCTTCTCGCGCAACTCGCCCAGTCGTTCGCGGGCGCGCTCGTCCACGTATCCGTACTCGGGGATGTCCTCGATGCGCAGGTGGACGGGGTCGGGGAAACGGCGGGATGAGGGGCGGTACGGCGAGGGGTCCGTGGGCGCTCCGGGCACGGCCGCGTGCAGCGGGTTGACCTGCACGAAGCCGGCGCCGAGCGCGCGTCCGGACCAGGTCGCGAGCTCGGCCAGGTCGCCGAGGTCGCCCATGCCCCAGGAACGGTCGGAGAGCAGGGAGTAGAGCTGGACCAGGAAGCCGTGGGAACGGCCGTCGGGCTGCGGCACCCCGGCGGGTGCGACGACGAGCGCGCTGCGGGCGGTGCGGCCGTCGGGCGCCTCGGCCCGCAACTGGTGCACACCGCACGGCAGTTCCGCCCAGGACGGAGCGACGGCCTCGGCCTGCCCGGTCTCCTCGGCGGGCCCCGCGCTGTCCTCGGCGCTCCCGGTCAGCCATGCGACGGCCGGCTCGTCGTCCGCGGCGTCCTCGATGTCGATGCGCAGGGCCGTGCCCGCGGGGAGATCCGCGAGCACGCGAGGCAGGGCGAAGGGCGCGGTGTCCTCGCGCCACAGGACCACGGTCGGGGGCAGCAGCCGGCTCGCTGCGACGGATTCCGCGTGGTCCAGCGCGTCCCGGACGGCCGCGGCGTCGGACGCGTCGACGCCGAGCGCGGCGAGGACGGCGACGACCGTGGTCTCGGGAACGGGGACGGTCACACCCTCCGAGGGCGTGTGGTCGGTGGCGACTCCGTGCAGCGCGGCGAGCCGGGCAAGGCCCATTCAGACTCCTGGGGACTCCGTGCCGCCGGCGGTCCGGGCGGCGGTCGGCTCGCTGGTCAGGGGCGTGAGGTCGGCGAGCGGGGGTTCGCTGGTCAGGGGGGTCACGTCGGGAAGCGGGGGTTCACTGGTCAGCGGGCCGGGGCCCGGGACCTGTTTGGACAGGGCGGAAAGCAGCAGATGAGCGGATGCGGGCACGACGGTCACTCCCAAAGGACGGTAACGGGTCACACGAGCCCTACCCAGCGGGCGCGACGGCAGACGTGTCGATGCCCTCCTCGTGTTTCCTGTCACATCCCGTCCGGGCGGCCCCAGTTGGATCACATCGCCCATACCGCCCGGCAAAAGGTGCACAACGGCCACACGCATTGACACCTTCCGTGCGGTGGTGGTGGGCTCGAACCGACCGGTACGGCAAGGGGACGAGGGGAGACCGGCGTGCGGCTCGCGCGCGGCAGGCGTACGGCCACGGCGGTCGCCGTCGCCGTCATCGGAGGTCTTCTCGGGGGTGCGCAGGGCGCGGTCGCCGCGCCGGGCGACCCCGGCACCCCCGCTCGTACGGCCAAGGACCCCGAGGGCGAGTCCGCGCTGCCTTCCGTGTGGCCGCGTCCGCAGCGGATGACGGCCACTGGGCCCGCGATACCGCTCGGCGACGAGGCGACGGTCATCGCCGGCGAAGGCGCGGATCCGCACGCCGTGGAGCTGGCGCAGCGACTGCTGCGCGACGCGGGCGTACGCACCCTCTACACCACCGCTCCGGGCCGCGGCCCGGTGCTGCGCATCGGCGGGACAGGTGCCCAGGACGCCCTGCGCACCCTGCGCTCGCCCGAACCCGCCGACCTGCCCGCGGGCGGCTACCGGATCGCCGTCGGCACCGTCCAGGGCCGTGACACGGTCGCGCTCGACGGCGTCGGTGAGGACGGTCTGTTCCACGGCGTCCAGACGCTGCGGCAGCTGATCACCGAGCGCCGTGGCGGTGCGGCGGCGGGCCGGGCCGTCGCCGGAGTCGTCGTACGCGACTGGCCGGGCACGGCGGTGCGCGGGATGACGGAGGGCTTCTACGGGCAGCCGTGGAGCCACCGTCAGCGGCTCGCCCAGATCGACTTCATGGGCCGGACCAAGCAGAACCGGTACCTCTACGCCCCGGGCGACGACCTGTTCCGGCAGGCGCGCTGGCGCGACCCCTACCCGGCGGCCCGGCGCGCCGAGTTCCGCGAACTGGCGGAGCGCGCGCGGCGCAATCACATCACCCTCGCCTGGGCCGTCGCGCCGGCGCAGGAGATGTGCATGGCCAGGGACGGCGACATCAAGGCGCTGACCCGCAAGATCGACGCCATGTGGGCGCTGGGCGTGCGGGCGTTCCAGCTCCAGTTCCAGGACGTCAGCTACAGCGAATGGCACTGCGGAGCGGACGCGGACGCCTTCGGCTCGGGCCCGGAGGCGGCGGCGCGGGCGCAGGCCCGGGTGGCGGGCGCGGTGGCCCGGCATCTGGCGGAGCGGCACCCGGACGCCGCACCGCTGTCGTTGATGCCGACGGAGTTCTACCAGGACGGCGCCACCGACTACCGGCGGGCACTGGCCGAGAAGCTCGACAGCCGCGTCCAGGTGGCCTGGACGGGTGTCGGCGTCGTGCCGCGCACCATCACCGGGCAGGAACTGAGCGGCGCGCGCGAGGCGTTCGAGCACCCGCTCGTCACCATGGACAACTACCCGGTCAACGACTACGCGCAGGACCGGATCTTCCTCGGCCCCTACACCGGCCGGGAACCCGCGGTGGCGACCGGCTCCGTCGCCCTGCTGGCCAACGCGATGGAGCAGGCGTCGGCCTCCCGCATCCCGCTGTTCACCGCCGCGGACTACGCCTGGAACCCGAGGGGGTACCGGCCGCAGGAGTCCTGGCGGGCCGCGATAAACGACCTCGCGGGAGGCGACACCAAGACCCGTGAGGCGCTCACCGCCCTGGCGGGCAATCACTCCTCGTCCATCCTCAGCCCCACCGAGTCCGGCTACCTCCAGCCGCTCCTGGACGACTTCTGGCGCGCACGCACCGGCACGGACACCGCGGCCCGGGACCGGGCGGCCGGCGCGCTGCGCGCGGCCTTCACGGTGATGCGGGAGGCGCCCGAACGGCTGAAGCGCCCCGCCGACGGCCTGCTGGACGACGAAGTGCGCCCGTGGCTGGAGCAGTTGTCGCGCTACGGCCGGGCCGGTGAGCTCTCCGTCGACATGCTCCAGGCGCAGTCCCGGGGCGACGGCGCGGCGGCCTGGCGCGCCTCGCTGGACCTGGAACCGCTGCGCAAGCAGCTGACGGCGGGGCAGGTCACGGTCGGCAAGGGTGTGCTGCAGCCGTTCGTGGACCGGGCCGTGAAGGAGTCGGCGGCCTGGACGGGCGCGGACCGCGTCGACGGCACCGCCGGCGAGGACACCGTCCGCCTGGGCCGTGCCCGTCCGGTCGGCGCGGTCACCGCGATGACCACACCGGGCACCGCGCCCGGCCGACTGGAGGCACACGTCCCGGGCCAGGGCTGGCGCCCGCTCGCCGCCCTCTCGCCGAGCGGGTGGACGCAGGCCGACGCGAAGGGCCTGCGGGCGGACGCGGTGCGCGTCGTCCCGGACGGTGCCGAGCCCGTGGCCGTGCGGTCCCTGGTGCCGTGGTTCGCCGACGAGCCGCCCGCCGGACTGGACCTGGTGCGCGACGAGACCGACGCGGAGATCGGCGGCGGCCCGCAGCGGGCCGGAGTCCGGCTGACCCCGCAGCGCCCCGGCGAGGTACGCGGCACGCTCACCGCCAAGGCCCCGGCCGGGATCAAGGTGACGGTGCCGAAGGAGACGACGGTCCCGCGCGGCCTGCGCACGACCGTGCCGGTCGAGGTCTCCGTCCCGGCGGGGACGCCGGCGGGTGAGTACCGGGTGCCGCTCTCCTTCGCCGGCGAGGAGCGCACGCTGACCGTGCGCGCCTATCCGCGCACCGGAGGTCCGGACCTGACGAGGCAGAGCGGCGCCGCCGCGTCCTCGTCGGGCGACGAGACGCCCGATTTCCCGGCCCCGGCCGCGGTCGACGGCGACACGAAGACCCGCTGGTCCTCCCCCGCGGAGGACGGCGCCTGGTGGCAGCTGGAGCTGGCCCGCCCGGGCCGCGTCGGCCTGGTGGTGCTGCACTGGCAGGACGCGTACGCGAAGAAGTACCGCATCCAGGTCTCGGCGGACGGCCGCACCTGGCGCACCGCGGCGACGGTCCAGGACGGCAGAGGCGGACGCGAGTCGGTCCGCATGGACGCGCGCGACACGCGTTTCGTCCGGGTCCAGGGCGAGACGCGGGCCACGCAGTACGGCTACTCGCTGTGGTCGGTGGAGGCGTACGCGGTCGCGGAGTAGGTTCCGCGGTCGCGTACGGGGCTTCGCCCGGCCCGGCGCAGGGGGCGCTGAGGGCGCGAGGGACGGGCGGCCGCGCGGCACCGACCGCCGTCACACGCTTCCGTGCCCCTCGGGGCGGACCGCCGTCACACGCTTCCGTGCCCCCCGGGCCGGATCGGGGCACAAAAAGAGGCCTGGTCCTCAGGCAGAGATGCCGTCGATCCGGGCCATCGCGTCGTCCGCGCCGTACGGCTGCAGGTATGGCAGCCAGCGCGGGTCCCTATGTCCGGTCCCGATGATCCGCCAGGCGAGTCCGCTCGGCGGCGCGGGTTGATGGCGCAGGCGCCACCCCAGTTCCCGCAGATGCCGGTCGGCCTTGACGTGGTTGCAGCGGCGGCAGGCCGCCACGACGTTGTCCCAGACGTGCTGTCCGCCGCGGCTGCGCGGTACGACATGGTCGACGCTGGTTGCGACGCCACCGCAGTACATGCAGCGCCCGCCGTCACGGGCGAACAGTGCTTTGCGGGTGAGAGGAACGGGCCCCCGGTAGGGGACCCGGACGAACCGCTTCAGCCGGACGACGCTGGGTGCGGCGATGACACGGGTGGCACTGTGCATGAAGGCGCCGGACTCCTCGAGGCAGAGAGCCTTGTTCTCCAGGACGAGGATGAGCGCGCGGCGGAGCGGTACGACGCCGAGCGGCTCGTACGACGCGTTGAGAACCAGGACGTGCGGCACGGTGGATGCCTCCTTGTACGCCGGCGGCGCGTGGCTCGCGCCGGGACGATCTGCTCTTCAGTCTCTCCTCATGCCTGCTCCGAGCGCCACCACGTAGTGGTAACGGGCTCGAGGTGTTTTCGACCACATGGGATACGACGCCTTTCTCCCCGGGTTTCATCCCCAGGTGAGCCTCGTCTCTCCCTCGAACATGACAACGGAGCACACGCCATGCCCCGTTAGTGTGGTTGGGCCGTCGTCCGCAATGCCTGGAGGCTTCCCTCGTGACCGCGTTCTTGTCATCTGTCCCCTGGGCAGCCGATCCGTCGACCGAGCCGGTCTCGCTCGACGAGGCCGCCAAGCAGGCCGGAGACGCCGCAGGCTGGGTGGAGCAGAACTGGTCCACCTGGTTGAACACGGGCCTGCGCATCGCCCTGATCATCGTCGTCGCGCTGGTGCTGCGGATGCTCCTGCGCCGCGCGCTGACGCGGCTGATCGCGCGGATGAACCGGTCGGCGCAGGCCGTGGAGGGCACCGCCCTGGGCGGCCTCCTGGTCAACGCCGAGCGCCGCCGGCAGCGCTCGGAGGCCATCGGCTCGGTGCTGCGGTCGGTCTCGTCCTTCGTGATTCTCGGCACAGCGGGTCTGATGATCCTCGGCGCCTTCAAGATCGATCTGGCGCCGCTGCTGGCCTCGGCGGGTGTCGCGGGTGTCGCGATCGGCTTCGGCGCGCGCAATCTCGTGACCGACTTCCTCTCCGGTGTCTTCATGATCATGGAGGACCAGTACGGCGTCGGGGACTCGGTCGACGCGGGCGTCGCCTCCGGCGAGGTCATAGAGGTGGGCTTGCGGGTGACCAAGCTCCGCGGTGACGACGGCGAGATCTGGTACGTCCGCAACGGCGAGATCAAGCGGATCGGCAACCTCAGCCAGGGCTGGGCGACCTCCGTGGTCGACGTCACGGTCCGCCCGACGGAGAAGCTGGACCGGGTGAACGCGGTGATCGGCGAGGTCGCGGACGACCTGGCGAAGGCCGAACCGTGGAACGAGCAGCTGTGGGGCCCGGTGCAGGTGCTGGGCCTGACCGAGGTGTTGCTGGACTCGATGACGGTCCGGGTCTCGGCGAAGACGATGCCGGGCAAGGCGCTCGGGGTGGAGCGCGAGCTGCGCTGGCGGATCAAACACGCGTTCGACGCGGCGGGCATCCGTATCGTCGGCGGACTCCCCCAGGTCGCCGAGGAGTCCGTGCCGGACCCGTCGGCCTCGATGGCCGCCCCCTCGGCGCTGGCGAGCCCGACGTCTCCGCAGTCGCTCGCGGCGTCCCCGATCCCGCCACCGGCGAACATCTCGAAGTAGGTAGGACGGGTCACCGCAGGACCCGACGACGGACCTGCCGCGGGAGCTGTAGACGGAGCACCACGAGGACGGGCATCCGGGCCGTATCGGCCGGGGTGCCCGTTTCGCGCTCCCCGCCCGTCCGCCACTACGGGCCTTCGTACACGGGGCCGCTCATGCCCCCGGCGCCGCACCCCCCGCTCCCTGCCGGGCCGACCATCAACCTGCTCCGCCAGCTGCACTGGCAGACCGGCAGCCCGAGCATCGCGCACCAGCACGACCAGCTCATCGACGACTTCCCGGCGTACATCCTCAAGGCCGGAGCCGTCGCCGCCTTCGCGGCGGGCACGCACACGCTGTACAAGCTGGACACCCTCGGCGCCGACAAGAGCTTCGGCTGGTCCGCGTCGAAGGCCGACAAGCAGCTCGCCACCAAGAAGGTGACCTTCGCCAAGGCCACCCAGGCGCCGGTGAACATCCGCCGCCGCATCCAGGGCCGCGGCATCTACTACCGCATCAACGCCGGTGCCTACGCGGGCTGGTGGGTCGGCGAGGCCTACCCGAAGGTCTTCCTGCGCGGCGAGTACGTCTCGACCACCTACCGTCCGCTGCGCACCGCGACCTTCCCCGCGAACGTCGAGGTCACTTGCGTCAAGTTCGGTACGAACGGGACCACCGGCACGATGAAGACGGTGAAGTTCACGAAGCCGTCGAACGCCCCGTTCGACCGCCGGGCGGTCGTGAACGGCCGGCCGATGGTCCGGATCACCGCCGGCGGTCTCGCCGGCTACTGGGCGCCTGTCGCCCAGGTCCTCACCGACGGGCGATGAGCGCGGCGAACGGGCCCCTGCCGAACGGCGGGGGCCCGTTCGCATGCCCCCGTCCGGCGCCGTCCAGGTAACGCTTTGGTTGCCTCGGCGGCATCGGCCATTGACGCCCGCCCGACGTCCGGCTTACTTTCCTCTCACTGAATAGGAAACTTTCCTAACAGTGCAGTCGAGGACATCGTAGCCGAAGGGCAGGTGCATCCGTCGTGGCCGGAACCACACCCGGTACACCGCGCGTACTGCGCGCCATGAACGACCGGGCCGCGCTCGACCTGCTGCTGGAGCACGGTCCCCTCTCGCGCACCAAGATAGGGAAGCTGACGGGCCTCTCCAAGCCCACCGCCTCGCAGTTGCTGGCACGGCTGGAATCCGCCGGCCTGGTGGTCGCCACCGGCACCACGGAGGGGCGGCCCGGCCCCAACGCCCAGTTGTACGCGGTCCATGCGGGAGCCGCCTTCGCCGCCGGACTCGACGTCACCCCGCTGCGGATCCGCGCCGCGGTCGCCGACATCACCGGGACCACCGTCGGCGAGTACGAACTGCCGACCCCCGGCCGGCGCGCCGACAGCGTCGTCAAACAGGTCACCGAGGCGCTCGACGGAGCCGTGAAGGCCGCCGGGCTGACCCGCGCCGACCTCCACCGCATCGTCATCGCCACCCCCGGCGCCTTCGACCCGTCCACCGGACGGCTGCGGTACGCCTCCCACCTGCCCGGCTGGCACTCACCGACCCTGCTCGACGAACTGGCCGCGGTGCTGCCGATGCCCGTCGAGTACGAGAACGACGTCAACCTCGTCGCCGTCGCCGAGCAGCGTCTGGGCGTCGCCCGCGGTCATGAGAACTTCGTGCTGCTGTGGAACGAGGAGGGCCTCGGCGCCTCCCTCGTCATCGGCGGCCGGCTGCACCGCGGCTTCACCGGCGGCGCCGGCGAGGTCGGCTTCCTGCCGGTGCCCGGCACCCCGCTGGTGCGCCAGGTGACCAAGGCCAACAGCGGCGGCTTCCAGGAACTGGCCGGCGCCCAGGCACTGCCGCGGCTGGCCCGTGACCTCGGTGTCGAGAGTGTCGGCCACGGCCACTACACGGAGGTGGCGAGCGCGCTGGTGGCCCGGGCGGCCGAGGCCGACTCCGGTCCGTACCGGCTGCTGCTGGACGCGTACGCGACCGGGCTCGCCACCGGTCTCGCCTCCATGGTCGCCGTACTCGACCCCGAACTCGTCGTCCTGTCCGGCGACGTGATCACCGCCGGCGGGGAGCCGCTGCGAGCCCGCGTCCAGGCGGAACTCGCCGAACTCGCCGCATCCCGCCCCCGTCTCGTCCTCGGCTCCGTCCGTGAACACCCGGTCCTGCGCGGGGCCTTGGAGAGCGCCCTCGCCACCACCCGCGACGAAGTCTTCGACACCTCTCGCTGAATACAGAGACACCACGCAACGCTCCAGCCCCCAAGACCCCGCTCCCAGGGAGACATCGCCATGCCCAGAAGCCGCCGCACCTCGGCCGTCGCGCTGGCCGCGACCGCCTCGATAGCCCTGCTTACCACCGCCTGTACGGGGTCGGCCGACGCGGGCGCGAGCGACGACCCGAAAGCGAAGACCACGCTCACCTTCTGGCACGGCTGGAGCGCCCCCAGCGAGGTCAAGGCGATCGAGGCCAACATCAGGACCTTCGAGGACGCGCACCCCAACATCAAGGTCAAGATCGTCAAGGGCATCACCGACGACAAGATCAACCAGGCGCTGCGCGGCGGCGGTTCGCAGGGCCCTGACGTCGTGTCGTCGTTCACCACCGACAACGTCGGGCGCTTCTGCACCTCCAACGCCCTCGCGGACCTGAAGCCGTTCCTGGACAAGGCGAAGATCGATCCCGCCACGACCTTCCTGCCGCAGATGGCCAAGTACACCGAGCACGACGGCAAGCGCTGCACCGTGCCGCTGCTCGGCGACGCGTACGGCCTCTACTACAACAAGGACGCGTTCAAGGAGGCCGGGATCACGGCGCCGCCCAAGACGCTCTCCGAGTTCTCCGCGGTGGCGAAGAAGCTCACCAGGACCAAGGGCGACACCATCGAGCGGCTCGGCTTCAACCCGAGCTACCAGGCGTACGAGACCACGGTGGAGCACTACGGCTCGCAGTTCGGCATCACCTACCTGGACGAGAACGGCAAGTCCAACACGGCGAAGGACCCGGCCGTGAAGGCGATGTTCACCTGGCAGAAGAAGCTGCTCGACGACCTCGGCGGCTACGCGAAGATCAACAAGTTCCGTACCGCCGTCGGCGACGAGTGGGGCCCCAAGCACCCCTTCCACACCGGCCAGGTCGCCATGCAGCTGGATGGTGAGTGGCGCGGCAAGATGGCCACCGACGCCAAGCTCGGCTTCGAGATCGGCGCGGCCCCCTTCCCCGTCCCGGACGCCCAGGTCGCCGACTACGGCAAGGGCTACCTGTCGGGCACCATCCTCGGCATCGCCAACAACAGCGCCAAGAAGAACGCCGCCTGGGACCTGGTGAAGTACCTCTCCACCGACACGGACGCGGTGGTCTCCTTCGCCAACGCCATCCACAACGTGCCCTCCACGGTCGCCGCGCTCAAGTCGCCGAAGCTGAACAACGACCCGCTGTACCGCACGTTCGTCGACATCGCCCAGCACCCGAAGTCCTCCCACGCGCCCTCGTCGGTCAACGGCGGTGCGTTCCTGCTGACGCTCCAGGACTTCGGCATCTCCTACGAGCAGGGCAAGCAGAAGGACCTGGACGCGCTGCTGAAGAAGAACGACGCGCAGGTCGACAAGGACAACGAGCAGGCCGGCTGAGATGAGCGCTGTCCCGCTGGGACTGAGGGCGAAGCGCCGCCGCTCGGCGCTTCGCACCCTCGGTTTCCTCTCCCCCTGGCTGATCGGCCTCTGCGTCTTCTTCCTCTACCCGCTCGTCTCGACGGTCTACTTCTCGTTCATGAAGTACGACGGGTTCACCGCACCCACCTGGGTGGGCCTCAAGAACTGGTCGTACGTCTTCCAGGACAACCCGTTCTTCTGGCCGGCGCTGCGCAACACCCTGTGGCTGGTCCTGGTGATGGTGTCGCTGCGGGTGCTCTTCGGGCTCGGCATCGGACTGCTGATCACCAAGATCAAGACGGGCGCGGGCGTCTTCCGCACCCTCTTCTACCTGCCCTACCTGGCGCCGCCGGTCGCCGCGACCATGGCGTTCGTCTTCCTGCTCAACCCCGGCACCGGCCCGACCAACACCATCCTGGAGAAGGCGGGCCTCAGCCCCCCACAGTGGTTCAACGACGCAGCCTGGTCGAAGCCTTCACTGACCATCCTCGCGCTGTGGGGCATCGGCGACCTGATGGTCATCTTCATGGCCTCGCTCCTCGACGTGCCGAAGGAGCAGTACGAGGCGGCCGAACTGGACGGCGCGGGAGCCTGGCAGCGGTTCCGCTTCGTCACCCTGCCGAGCATCTCGCCGATCGTGCTCTTCGCCGTGGTCACCGGAGTGATCGCGACCATGCAGTACTACACCGAACCCCTGGTGGCGGCGAAGGTCGCGAGCGGGGTGATCGGCGGATCGGGCCAGCAGTTCGAACCCGGCTATCCGGAGAAGAGCACGCTGACCGTTCCGCAGGTCGTCTACAACCTCGGGTTCCAGCGCTTCGACACCGGCGCCGCCTGTGTCGTGGCCCTGGTCCTGTTCGCACTCGCCATGGTGTTCACGGCGTTCCTGATGCGCCGCCGCAGTGGCTTCATGTCGGCGGAGGACTGATGACTCGTACGACACTCGCACCGGTGGAAAGTCCCGAGGTCACCACCCCGGGGACGGCCGCCACCGAGGCCCGTCGCACGGCACGGCGACGGGCCGCCCTGGAGTGGATCGGTGTCCACTCCCTCGCGATCACCGCGTCGCTGTTCTTCCTGCTGCCCTTCGTGTTCGTGTTCCTGACCGCCGTGATGAGCGACGACCAGGCGCTCACCCGCGACCTGTGGCCGGACACCTGGGAGTGGGGCAACTTCGCCGACGTCTGGAACACCCCGGGCTTTCTGACCTGGTGGCGCAACACGCTTCTGTACGCCGGGCTCGGCACCGTCCTCGCGGTCGGCAGCAGCCTGCCGGTGGCGTACGCGCTCGCCAAGTTCCGCTTCCGCGGCCGGAATCTGATGATGATGCTGGTCATCGCGGCGATGATGCTGCCGCCGCAGGTGGTCATCGTCCCCATGTATCTGTTCTGGGCACGGCAGATGGACCTGGCCGGCACCCTGTGGCCGCTGATCATCCCCTTCGCCTTCGGCAACGCGTTCACCATCTTCCTGCTGCGCCAGTTCCTGCTGACGATTCCGCGGGAGTACACGGAGGCGGCCAGGATCGACGGCTGCGGGGAACTGCGGACCCTGCTGAAGGTGGTGGTGCCGATGGCGAAGCCGGGCATCGCGGCATCGGCGCTGTTCCACTTCTTCTACTGCTGGAACGACTACTTCGGGCCGCAGATCTACGCCTCGGAGAATCCCGCCGCATGGACCCTCAGTTACGGCCTGGAGTCCTTCAAGGGCGCGCACCAGACGGACTGGAATCTGACCATGGCCGCGACCGTGCTGGTCATGGCCCCTGTGATCGTCGTCTTCTTCTTCGCCCAAAAGGCGTTCGTCGAGGGCGTCACATTGACCGGAGTGAAGGGCTAGAGACACATGCTGCGTTCCATCGGGGGACAGCCCCCGAACACCCGGCCGACGAAGATCGCAGTGGTGGGTGGCGGATCCACCTACACCCCCGAGCTGATCGACGGCTTCGCCCGGCTCCGGGACACACTCCCGATCGGTGAACTGGTCCTCATCGACCCCTCCGAGGAGCGTCTGGAGCTGGTCGGCGGGCTGGCACGGCGGATCTTCGCCAAGCAGGGCCACGACGGGAAGATCGTCACCACCTCGGACGTGGACGCCGGGGTGGCGGACGCCGACGCCGTCCTGCTGCAACTGCGCGTCGGCGGACAGGCGGCCCGCAACCAGGACGAGACGTGGCCGCTGGAGTGCGGCTGCGTCGGCCAGGAGACGACGGGCGCGGGCGGTCTCGCCAAGGCGCTGCGCACGGTCCCGGTCGTCCTCGACATCGCCGAACGGGTACGGCGGACGAACCCGGACGCCTGGATCATCGACTTCACCAACCCGGTGGGCATCGTGACCAGGGCGCTGCTCCAGGCCGGCCACAAGGCCGTCGGGCTGTGCAACGTCGCCATCGGCTTCCAGCGCAGATTCGCGAAGTTCCTCGACGTCTCCCCCGCCGATGTCCATCTGCGTCATGTGGGCCTCAACCACCTGACGTGGGAGACCGGTGTGCACATCGGCGGTCCCGAAGGAGCGGACCTGTTGCCCAAGGTGCTGGCCGAGCACGGCGACGAACTCGCCGACGATCTGCGGCTGCCGCGCGAGATCCTCGACCGGCTCGGCGTCGTCCCCTCCTACTACCTGCGCTACTTCTACGCGCACGACGAGGTCGTCAGGGAGCTGGGCACCAAGCCGTCCCGGGCCGCCGAGGTCGCGGAGATGGAGAAGCAACTGCTGCGGATGTACGGCGACCCCTCGCTCGACACCAAGCCGGAGTTGCTCGCCAAGCGCGGCGGGGCGTTCTACTCGGAGGCGGCCGTGGATCTCGCGGCCTCCCTGCTGGGCGCCGCCGGCAGTCCGTACCAGGTGGTCAACACCCTCAACAGGGGCACACTGCCGTTCCTGCCCGACGACGCCGTGATCGAGGTGCAGGCCGCGGTCGGCACCCAGGGCGCGACCCCGCTCGCGGTGCCCGACGTCGACCCGCTGTTCGCCGGGCTGATCTCCCATGTGACGGCGTACGAGGACCTGGCGCTGGAGGCCGCCCTGCGCGGAGGCCGCGACCGCGTGTTCAAGGCGATGCTGTCGCACCCGCTGATCGGCCAGTTCGAGTACGCCGAGGCGCTCACCGACAAGCTGATCGCTCACAACCGGGAGCACCTGGCGTGGGCGTGACCGCTTCAGTCCTCGCCATCGACGCGGGCAACAGCAAGACCGACGTCGCGCTCGTCGGCGCCGACGGCTCGGTGCTCGCGTCCGCCCGGGGGCAGGGCTTCCAGCCGCCGAAGGTCGGCATCGGGGCGGCGCTCGACGGGCTCGCCACGACGGTCGGCCAGGCGCTGGCGGCCGCCGGCACGCGCGGGGCACCGGCCGGGCCCGTCGACCATGTGTCGGCGTGTCTCGCCAACGCCGATCTGCCGGTCGAAGAACGGGAGTTGACCGAAGCCCTGCACGCCCGCGGGTGGGGTCGTACGACCGAGGTGCGCAACGACACCTTCGCGATCCTGCGGGCGGGCGTGGACGAACCGCGCGGCGTGGCCGTGGTGTGCGGCGCGGGCATCAACTGCGTGGGCATGCTGCCCGACGGCCGGACCGCCCGCTTCCCGGCGATCGGCAAGATCTCCGGCGACTGGGGCGGCGGAGGGGGGCTCGCGGAGGAGGCGCTCTGGTACGCGGCGCGGGCGGAGGACGGCCGCGGCGAGCCGACGGCTCTCGCCACCACGCTGCCCGCCCACTTCGGTCTCGGGTCCATGTACGCGCTGATCGAGTCGCTGCACCTCGGGCACATCGCCGCGGTGCGCAGACACGAGCTGACACCGGTGCTGTTCGCGACCGGCGCCGAGGGCGACCCGGTCGCCCGCTCGCTGGTGCACCGGCTCGCGGAGGAGGTCGTCGCCATGTCGACCGTGGCCCTGGCGCGGCTCGATCTGCTGGACGAGGAGGTGCCGGTGCTGCTGGGCGGCAGTGTTCTGGCGGCCCGGCACCCCCAACTGGACGAGCACATCCGCAGGTTGCTGGCGGCGAAGGCGCCCAAGGCGGCGGTCGACTGGGTGACCGCGCCGCCGGTGCTGGGGGCGGCACTGCTGGGTCTCGACCACACGGGTGCGCCGCCCGAGGCCCACGCCCGGCTGCGCGCGCACTACGGCCGGGACTGACCGGGTGCCGCTTCCCGACTGACCACGTCCGCCCCCGCCTTCACAGGGCGCGCCGTCCCAAAACGGGTTCCTCGCCCCTCCGGACACAGGGGGCTCTCTCGTCCCGTCACGGGTCCCTCGTCCCTCCCGTCACACGGTGCGGCGCCCGCACGGTCACAGCCCGTCGCCCGTCCCTCCGGCACCTGCCCGAGGGACGGGCAACATCGTGTTTCCAGAGGCCGACCGGCCGCGTCCGTGGGAACCGATCATGGTCGTGAGGCGTATTCATGAGGAGGAGTCGGACACCGTGCGGCTGCGAAGGAACAAGATCCAGTCAATCCTGCTGTGATTGTCAGTCACTGCGGCCATACTGCTGGCCAGGGGGACATCCCCTCAACCCGCCGGGGGGCGGGCCGGCGTCAGCGACCGAGGGGGAGGTCACGTGACATACCCGCCGAATGTGCGCACCGCGCCCCAGTCGGCTCCGGCGTCCGCGCCCGCGCAGCCACCGGGCCGGCCCCCGGCGCAGCGAGGCGCTCTGGACGAGGCCAAGGACCGGCTGCGCACGGCGGCGACGACCGAGCCCGGACGGCTCCAGATCATCGGGGCCGTACTGGCCGCGCTGGTGGTCGTGTTCGGGGCGGTGACGGCCTTCGAGATCTCCGACCGGGCCGCCGCGGCCGACGATGTCGTGAGCCGCAGCCAGCCGCTGAGCGCCGACGCGGCGTCCGTGTACCGCTCGCTGGCCGACGCGGACACCGCGGCCTCCAGTGGCTTCCTCGCCGGCGCCGACAAGGAACCCCCCGGGGTCCGCGAGCGCTACGAGAAGGACATCGCCCTCGCCTCCAAGCTGCTCATCAAGGCCGCGACGAACACGGACAGCGCCAGTGAGTCGGGCCGGCAGATAGCCACGCTCAACGAACAACTGCCGGTCTACACCGGCCGTATCGAGACGGCCCGCACCTACAACCGCCAAGGCCTGCCGCTCGGCGGCGCCTATCTGCGGTTCGCCAACGAGCAGATGACCAAGGTGCTGCTGCCCGCCGCGCAGAAGCTGTACGACGCCGAGACGGCCCGGCTCGACCGGGACGACGCCGACGCCCGCTACTGGCCGGTCCTCTCCCTGGTGCTCGGCGTCGCGGCGCTGGGCGGCCTCGCCTGGGCCCAGCGGCGCAACTACCGGCGGACGAACCGCGTGTTCAACCGCGGGCTGGTCGCCGCGACCGCCGCCTCCACCGTCGTCCTGCTGTGGCTCGCCGTCGGACACACGGTGGCACGCGCGGAGCTCGATGACGCGAGGGAGCACGGTCAGAAGTCCCTCAAAGTGCTGAACGACGCGCGGATCGACTCCCTGAAGGCCCGCGCCAACGAGAACCTCGTTCTGGTGGCCCGTGGCGCCGTGCTGACCGACGACGGCCAGAACGACAAGTACGAGACGGAGTTCAGCTCCGGGATGAAGGAGCTCGGCGCCGGGCTGGAAACGGCGCGGAAGCTCGCGGACGACGAAGAGGGCCGCGACCCGGTCACGGTGGCCTCCAACAGCATGGCCGAGTGGAAGAAGCGCCACGTCACCGCCAGTTCGACCGACCGGGCAGGCGACTACGAGGGCGCGGTGGACAAGGTCATCGGCCCGAAGGCGTCCACCGGCGAGTGCTTCGACCTGGTCGACAACGCTCTGGCGACGGCCCTCGCGCACGAGCAGAGTGAGTTCACCCGGGCCGCCGAGGACGGGCGGGGCGCGCTGGGTGGGCTTCCGATCGGCGCGGCGGTGCTGGCGGTGCTGGGAGCGGCGGGCGCCATTCTCGGCATCAACCGCAGGCTTTCGGAATACCGGTGAGAGGAGGCGTGATGACGGACACAAGGGCCGACAGGACCAAGCTCAGGTTCCGCGGCTGGGGCGGTGTCGCGGGAATGGCCGCCGCGTGCGCGGTGACCGCCGCCGTCACCCTGCTCCCGCTGTCCCACAGCGGCGAATCCCAGCTGTCCGGCCAGGGGACCGGCACCGCGACTCCCGTGAAGGCGGACACCTGCACGACACCCGAGGCGTCCCTGCGCCCCTCCGCCGCGGACGGTCCGAACATCGCGGCGATCAGGGATCGGGGCAAGCTGGTCGTCGGCGTCGACCAGAACAGCTACCGCTGGGGATACCGCAATCCGGCGAGCGGCGCTCTCGAAGGCTTCGACATTGACCTCGCCCACGCCATCGCCGAGGACATCCTCGGCAGCCGCGACGCCGTCATCTTCCGCGCCATACCCACCAACCAGCGCATACCCGCGCTGAACAACGGCACGGTGGACATCGTCGTCCGCACGATGACGATCAACTGCGCCCGGATCAAGCAGGTCGCGTTCTCCACCGCCTACTTCCAGGCGGGCCAGCAGGTCCTCGCCTCCAAGGGGTCGGCCATCACCGGCTTCGATGAATCGCTGAAGGGCAAGCGGGTCTGCTCCGCGGAGGGCTCGACGGCCTACGAGGCGCTCGAGAAGAACTCCTTCGGCGCCGTCTTCAAGGACCCCCACGACGAGCAGCCCACCGACGAGGACGTGCTCACGGTGCCCAACCAGCTCGACTGTCTGGTGCGGCTCCAGGAGGGCCTGGTCGACGCGGTCGTCACGGACAACGCCCTGGCGGCCGGGCAGGCGGCCCAGGACCCGGCGGTCGAGCTCAAGGGCGGCAAGCCCTTCACCACCGAGTACTACGGCGTCGCCACCAAGCTCGGCAAGGACGATGTGGTCCGCCGGGTGAACCGCGTCCTGGACAACTACCGCCGGGGCCCCTGGACCGACGCCTACAACAAGTGGCTGGCGGCCGACCTGCCCGGGATAGCCGGACCACCGGCCCCCAAGTACCGCGGCTGACCGTCACCGGCCGACCCCGGGGCAACGAGTCCGAGGAAGAACCAGTCCTTCAGGGAGAACAGTCCTCAAGGAAGAGCAGAGAGGTGATCGATGGGCGGCGTCGCGGGACCGTTCCCCAGCTCCGCGGGTGGACCCCCTGGGCCGGCGATGGACCGGGACGAGGTCGACCGTGCCCTGGCGCGCCTCGGCGCGGAGCACGAGGCGATCGAGACCTCCCTGCTCGCCCTTCAGGACCACGCCGGGCGCAGGCTCCTCGAAGGCGCCGAGCTCACCGGCGTCACCAAGGACCGGTGGGCCTCGGCCGAGCAGGCGATCACCCTGTTGTGGGGCTACTTCGACACGTACGCCGCCGCCCTGGAGGAGGCCCGCGAGGTGCGGGCCCGCCGGCGCTGGCCGAACCGCGACGACCTCATGGAGCTCACCGACCGGCTGCGCGGCCGCAGCGTCACCGTGGCGAGCCCGGCCACCCACACCGCGCCGACCCTGACCGGACCGGCCAAGCTGTCCGAGCAGTTCACGCTCGAAGAGCTGGTCGCCCGGATGAACGAGCTGTACGCGAGCTCGCTGAACATGGTGGTGACGGCGGACTCCGTGTGGTCGGCGCTGCCCGCCCGGATAGATCTTCTCTCCGCCGAACTCCAGCGCACCCGCTCACTCGCCCACTCGGTGGGCGTGCGGCCGGGTGAGCACCCGGCCGGCGACGAGCTGGAGTCCATCACGCACGAGCTGTCCACGCTGCGCGCCCAGGTGATATCCGACCCGCTGGCGTTCTGGCGCCCGGCGCCCGGCAGCTCCGCGCCGGGCGGCGGCCGTCCCGACACCGATCGCTACGACCGCTCCGCCCGGGCCCTGGAGGACATCCGCCGGGAGATCGAGGCCGTGCTGCGGGTCCGGCAGGACTCCGAGGAGCGGCTGATCCGGCTGCGGGACGTCCTCTCGCGCGCCGACCGCACGCTGGCCGAGGCACGTTCGGCCCGCGGCGAGGTGCTCGCGAAGATCGCCGCGACCGAGGTGCCCGCCGTCAGCGGCCCGCCGACCGCGCTCCAGGAACGGCTGTCGACCGCGGCCGAGTACCGCAGGCACTCCCAGTGGAACCGTCTGTCGCCCCTGCTGGAGTCGCTGGAGCGCGAGGCGGAGGACGAACTGCTGCGCGCCCGCGAGTCGTTGACGGCCGTCACGGCGCCGCTCGCGGTCCGTGCGGAGCTGCGGGGCCGGCTGGACGCGTACAAGGCGAAGGTGGCCCGGCACGGGCTGGCCGAGGACAGGCTGCTCATCGAGCGGTACGACGCGGCCCGCCGGATGCTGTGGAGCGCGCCGTGCGATCTGCGCGTCGCCGGGCAGGCGGTGCTGCGCTATCAGCAGGCCGCGGTGGAAGCCCTGGCCAACCGGGAACCCGGACCGTCCGGGCCCGCCGACCGCAGGGGGGACGCGTGAGCGAGAACAAGAGCTGTCAGCGGCCCGGTTGTGAGGGCAGCTACGAGGACATGGGCGGCGGCGAGCTGTACTGCGACACCTGTGGTCTCGCACCCGTCGTCTCGCCGAACGGCATGGTCTCCTCCCCGCCCACGGGCATCACGGGCGGCGGGGCACGCGGCAGCGGTTCCGGCCAAAGCAGTTCGCGCTCCTCCCGGGCGTCCTCGCGCTCGTCGACCTCGCGACGCTCGGTCTCGGGACGGCTGTCGCGGTCGCTGACCGGGTCGAGCACCTCCACGCGCTCGGTCTCGGTGCGCAGTTCGGGCGCCGTCACCGGCCAGTCGGGGCGCAACCGCCTGGGCGCGGGCCTGGTGTCCATCCCCGAGGTGCCGCGTCCCGACCCGCGCTCCGCGGTCATGGAGAACCCCGAGGTCCCCGAGCGCAAGCGGTACTGCTCCCGCTCCGACTGCGGCGCTCCGGTGGGGCGTGCACGCGGTGAACGTCCGGGGCGTACGGAAGGGTTCTGCACCAAGTGCGGCCACCCGTACTCCTTCGTGCCCAAGCTCGCCGCGGGCGACATCGTGCACGGCCAGTACGAGGTGGCGGGCTGTCTCGCGCACGGCGGTCTGGGCTGGGTCTACCTCGCGGTGGACCGTGCCGTCTCCGACCGCTGGGTGGTGCTCAAGGGCCTGCTGGACACCGGCGACCAGGACGCCATGGCCGCGGCGATCTCCGAGCGCCGCTTCCTCGCCGAGATCGAGCACTCCAACATCGTCCGCATCTACAACTTCGTGGAGCACCTCGACCAGCGGACCGGCTCCCTCGACGGCTACATCGTCATGGAGTACGTGGGCGGCAAGTCGCTCAAGGAGATCGCGAACGAGCGGCGCGGCCCGGCGGGCAAGCGGGATCCGCTGCCGGTGGAGCAGGCGTGCGCGTACGGCATCGAGGCGCTGGAGGCGCTCGGCCATCTGCACAGCCGTAATCTGCTCTACTGCGACTTCAAGGTCGACAACGCCATCCAGCAGCAGGACCAGCTCAAGCTCATCGACATGGGCGCGGTCCGCCGGCTGGACGACGAGGAGTCCGCGATCTACGGCACCGTCGGCTACCAGGCACCCGAAGTCGCCGAGGTCGGCCCGTCGGTGGCGTCCGACCTGTACACCGTCGCACGCACCCTCGCCGTCCTGACGTTCGACTTCCAGGGCTACACGAACGTCTTCGTGGACTCCCTGCCGGACCCGGACAACATCCAGGTCTTCCAGACGTACGAGTCGTTCTACCGGCTGCTCGTACGGGCGACGGACCCGGACCCCGCGCGCCGGTTCTCCTCGGCGCAGGAGATGGCCGAGCAGCTGACCGGCGTGCTCCGGGAGGTCGTCGCACTGCAGACGGGCCGTCCGCGGCCCTCGCTCTCCACGCTGTTCGGCCCCGAACTGCGGGTCACGGACACCGGCTTGTTCGCCGAGATGACGGACGACGTGTCGACGCTCGGCGCCCGGCGGCCTCCTTCCCGGCGCTCCCGCAGGGCGACGCCGGCGGAGGCCAGGATTCCGCACCAGGCGGGCCCCGCGGCCCTCGGTGCTCCTGCCGCACCGCCCCCGCCGGGTGCGCCCGGTGCGGTCGGTGCGCCCGGTGCGCCCGGTGCGCCCGGTGTGGTCGGCGCGCCGGGTATGTCCGGTGTGCCTGGTGGCTCGCACCTGCCGGGTGCTCAGGCCGTGCCGGCCGCTCCCGCCCCGCAGTCGCCCGCGCCCCTCCCGCTCGCACCGCATCTGGCCGCGCTCGACGCCCGTGCGACGGCCCTGGCGCTGCCCGTGCCACGGGTCGACCCGAACGACCCCAACGCGGGCTTCCTCGCCGGCCTGATGGCCTCCGCACCCGCCGAGCTGATCGCCGCGCTCCGGTCCGCACCGGCGCCTTCCCCCGAGACGCGGCTGCGCGAGCTGCGCGCCCGGCTGGAGATGGCCGAGGTCCAGCCGGCGACCAAGGCGCTGGAGAAGCTGGAGAGCGCGCACCCCGACGACTGGCGCGTCGTCTGGTACCGCGGACTCACCTCCCTGGTGACCGGGGACCGTGAGGTCGCGGCGCTGTCCTTCGACGCCATCTACGACGCGTTCCCGGGCGAGCCCGCCCCGAAGCTGGCCCTCGGCGTGTGCGCGGAGGTTCTCGGCCAACTGGACAACGCCGCGGAGTACTACCGTCTCGTGTGGACGACCGACCCGAGCTATGTGAGCGCCGCCTTCGGGCTCGCCCGCGTCCAGCTCGCCGCAGGTGACAGGCCCGGAGCCGTGCGGACCCTGGAATCGGTGCCGGAGGCGTCGATCCACTACACGGCCGCCCGGGTCGCCGCCGTCCGGGCGAGGCTGCGGCGACGCGCCGCGCACGAACCTCTCATCGGGGATCTGTCCGCGGCTGCCGCCCAGGTGGACGCCCTGAAGGAGTTCGGTCTGGACCCCGTGCGCCGCGAGCAGTTGTCCACGGAAGTACTCGGCACGGCGCTCGACTGGGTACTCTCCGGTAGTCCCGGAGTCCCGCCGTCCGTACCGGACGCGTCGAGCGCACCGCGGCCCGGTGGTGCACCGGCCGCACTGCTCGGCAGCGAACTGGACGAGCGCGGCCTGCGCTTCGGGCTGGAACGCTCCTACCGGGTGCTCGCCCGGCTCGCCCAGCGCGGCGAGGAGCGGATGGACCTGGTGGAGCGCGCCAACCGCTTCCGCCCCCGGACGTGGGTGTGATTGATGTCGTCGCAGATGCACGAGCCTGCCGCGGGGTCGTCCTGCCCCAGCTGCGCCGAGCCGCTGGAGGCGGGTGACCGCTTCTGCGGAGCGTGCGGGTACGACCTGTCCGCGGAACCGGCGATGCCCGGTTCCGACCGCCCGACGCTCGCGATCGGCTCCCCGGTCGACTGGCCGGCGGCCACCGGCACGGACACCGCGGGCACTCCCGCCCCGGTCCATCTGCCCGGCGATCTGCCGGGCACGGACTCGGGCGGTGGCGAGCTGCCCGTGTCCGGTGGATCGGGTCAACTGCCCGCCTCGGCCGTTCGGTTCGACGGACCGCCGGCGGCCCGCGCCGCAGCCGCGACCCCTCCCGGTGCGTCCGGTGCCTCCTCCGGCTCCTCCGCCTCCGGTGCGTCCGGGGCCTCCGGGGCCTCCTCCGGCTCCGGGGACTTCGAGCTGCCCGCGCCTGAGGCCACCCCTCGCGAGGCCGCCCCCGACCCACGAGCGGCCGCTCCTGTCACCCCCGCGTCCGGCACCAAGCTCTGTGTGGCGTGCCGGGCCGGCCGTGTCGACGACGACGGCTACTGCGAGAACTGCGGTCACGCCCAGCCGCGCGAGCGCGACCACATGGAGGAGGAGCTCGGCTCCGTCGCCGCGGTCAGCGACCGCGGGCTGCGCCACCACCGCAACGAAGACGCGTTCGCGGTGTCGTCGACCGCGCTGCCGGACGGTTCGCCGGCCGTGATCGCGATCGTCTGCGACGGCGTGTCCTCGGCGACGCGCCCGGACGAGGCGTCCCTGGCCGCATCGAGCGCCGCCAACGATCTGCTGCTGGAGAGCCTGCCGCGCGGCACCCAACCGCAGCAGGCGATGCACGAGGCGATCGTCGCCGCGTCCGAGGCGGTCAACTCCCTCGCCGCCCAGAACGCTCAGGGCGAGGCGATGGAGCACGACCCGCACCGCCACCAGAACGCCCCCGCCTGCACGATCGTCGGCGCGATCTCCGCCGGTGGTCTGCTGGTCGTCGGCTGGGTCGGCGACAGCCGCGCCTACTGGGTGCCCGACGACCGCACCGGCCCGGCCGCGCGGCTCACCGAGGACGACTCCTGGGCGGCCCAGATGGTCGCGGCCGGCCTGATGAACGAGGAGCAGGCTTACGCGGACGAGCGAGCCCATGCCATCACGGGCTGGCTCGGCGCCGACGCGTACGAACTGGAGCCGCACACCGCCGCGTTCAAACCGGACCGTTCCGGCGTGGTCGTGGTCTGCACGGACGGCCTGTGGAACTACGCCGAGGGCGCCGACGAGATGGCCCGCGCCGTCCCGGCGGACGCCGCGGACCGGCCGCTGCACAGCGCGCAGGTACTGGTCGGGCACGCCCTCGACGGCGGGGGCCACGACAACGTAACAGTGGCGGTCCTGCCGTTCACCGTCGCGCCGCAAGGGGCAGGATCGGCCTACAACACGGCCTGAAAACCGATTTGTCCGGCGAGTCACCCTCGCCGGGCCCCCACACCTTTCGACACCAGCACGCTTTTCGAGACCACCACGCTTTTCGACACCACTACGTCCCTCGACCAGCACGTCACGTGACCCGTAGCTCACGTGTCCCGTAGGTCACGTGTCCCGTACGTCGCATGACCAGCTCTCCCGAGTGGAGCCCTCAAGGAGCCGATCAGATGGCAGTTTTCTCCAAGTCCCAGGTGCCGCAGTTCTCCGTCGAGGTGTACCAGAACGAGTATCTGCCCGAGGGCGGCCGGGAGGTGAACGCCATCGTGACCGTCACCTCCACCGGTGGCGGCACCAGTGGCGGGGCTCCGCTGACCGGTGCTTCGACGACACCGTCCGCGATACCCGCGCAGGCCCCGGGCGCCGCCGTCGCGATCATGGTCGACTGCTCCGGCTCGATGGACTACCCGCCGACCAAGATGCGCAACGCCCGTGACGCCACGGCCGCCGCGATCGACACCCTGCGCGACGGCGTGGAGTTCTCGGTGATCGCCGGTACGCATCTGGCGAAGGAGGTCTACCCGGGCAACGGGCGGCTCGCGGTGGCCGATCCGCAGACCCGCGCTCAGGCCAAGGACGCCCTGCGGCGGCTGGCCGCGGGCGGCGGCACCGCGATCGGCACCTGGCTGCGGCTGGCGGACCGGCTGCTGTCCACCACGGAGAGCGGAATCCGGCACGGCATCCTGCTGACCGACGGGCGCAACGAGCACGAGACGCCCGAGGACCTGCGGGCCGCGCTCGACTCCGTGACGGGCCGCTTCACCTGTGACGCCCGCGGAGTCGGCACCGACTGGGAGGTGAAGGAGGTCACCGGTATCGCCTCCGCGCTGCTCGGCAGCGCCGACATCGTCGCCGACCCGGCCCATCTGTCAGCGGACTTCACCAGCATGATGGAGAACGCGATGGGCAAGGAGGTCGCGGATGTCGCCCTGCGGCTGTGGACCCCCGTCGGCGTGGAGATCCGGTTCGTCAAGCAGGTGGCGCCCACCGTCGAGGATCTGACCGCCCGGCGCACCGAGGCCGGTCCGCGGGCGGGCGACTATCCGACCGGCTCGTGGGGCGACGAGTCCCGCGACTACCACGTGTGCGTACAGGTGCCGCAGGCCGGCATCGGCCAGGAGATGCTTGCCGCCCGCGCCTCCCTCATCATTCCGTCGACGGACGGCGGCGCTCCTCAGCTGCTGTCCCAGGGACTGGTCCGGGCGGTGTGGACGGACGACATGGCGGCATCGACCTCGATCAACCCGCAGGTGGCGCACTACACCGGCCAGGCGGAACTGGCACAGGTCATCCAACAGGGTCTGGATGCCCGCAAGTCGGGTGATTTCGACGGCGCCACGGCCAAGCTGGGACGGGCGGTGCAGCTCGCGTCGGCGTCCGGGAACGCGGACACCGCGAAACTGCTTGCGAAGGTGGTGGACGTGGTCGATGCGGCGACAGGTACTGTGCGACTGAAGGCGAAGGTCGCGGAAGCCGACGAAATGACCCTCGAAACACGCTCCACCAAGACGGTGCGTGTGAAGAAGTAGCCGGCGACAGCACCGAAATCGACACGGCCCGCGGGCCGGACGGAGAGGGGGAAGGGCCGACATGCCGACCTGCCCGAACGGACACCAGTCGGGTTCCGACGACTGGTGCGAGGTCTGTGGCCACCGCATGACCGGCCCCGGCGCCCCCGCAGGCGCCGTGCCGCCTCCCCCGCCGCCCTCCTACGGCTACCCGGGGCCGGGGGATCCGAACGCCACCGCCCAGGCCGAGCTCTGCCCGCAGTGCCGGACCCCGCGCGAGGCCATGGCCCCCTTCTGCGAGGAGTGCCGGTACAACTTCCTGACGCACACGGCCACGTCGTACACGCCGCTCGCGCCGGCTCCGCAGCCCCCCGGGCTGAACCTGCCCGCCGGCTTCACCAACCAGCCGTCGCCGCCCGCGCCCCCGCAGGGCCGCGGCGGGCCGGGTCCCGGTCAGCACGACCCGTACGACTACCAGAGCTCCCGGCCGTCGCAGATGAACCGGCCCGCCGAGCCGCTGATGAACGAGCCGCCGGGGCACCAGCCGCCCCAGGGCTTCCAGCCCGGGCCGCCCCCGCAGTCCTTCCAGCAAGGACCGGGTCAGCAGGGGCCGGGTCAGCAAGGACCGGGCGGACAGGTGCCCGGCGTGCCGGGACCCGGAGCCGGGCAGCAAGGGCCGCCGCCTCCGCCGTACCAGCAGCAGTCCGCTCCCCCGGCGCCGCCGCGACCTCAGCACGGCGACGCGGATGACGACTGGATGCTGCCGCCGCCCGCACAGCCCCGGGCCCCCCAGGCGCAGGCAGCCGGGACGCAGACCCCGCAGGCACCGCCGCAGCAGTTCCAGCAGCAGTCCGTGCCCCAGCAACCGCTGTATCCGCAGCAGGGCGGGCCGCAGGGCACCCGGCCCGGTGCCGCACAGCAGCCTCCTCAGTACGGGACGCCCGCCGGGTGGACGGTCGTCGTCGCGCCGGACCGCGAGTACTTCATGGCGATGATGCAGCGCAGCGGGCCGGACGCCGGCGGCCTCAATCTGCCCGCGTACTCCCCCGAGCAGCAGCTGCCACTGTCGGGCAACCAGGTCACCATCGGCCGCCGCCGGCACTCCACCGGCGAGGCCCCGGACATCGATCTCTCGGTTCCGCCGGAGGACCCGGGCGTCTCGCACCAGCACGCCGTGCTGGTGCAGCAGCCCGACGGCTCGTGGGCGGTCGTGGACCAGAACTCCACCAACGGCACCACGCTGAACGGCGCCGAGGACCCGATCCAGCCCTATGTGCCGGTGCCGCTCAACGACGGTGACCGCGTACACGTCGGGGCCTGGACCACGATCACCATCCGCCGCGGCTAGGCGGGCGCGGCGCGGTCTGCCGCGCCGGCCCCAGCGGCCAGGCGTACGGCCCTTCCGGGTCGTCCAGCCAGGCCCACTGACGGTCTCCGCTCACCGTGACTCCGAAGCGCTCGCGCTGCGGACGCCGCTCACGTTCCCACAGCGAGAGGGCCTCGTGCGGGTCGAGGCTGCCCGCGGTCAGGGTGAGCAGGAACCGGAAGAGGTCGTTGTCGATCACACGGCGGGGCAGTCCGCCGACGTGCCCCTCCGCCGCGGCCTCGCTGCCGCGCAGCGGGACGAAGTAGGCGGACGTCCGCAGGAAATGACCTTCCGCGCTGGGGGTGGTGCCGTCGTCGCTCACCCGTAGCGCGATCAGACCCGTGGAGAGCGGGGCGAGGATCCGCGCGCCCGGCCGGCACTGCGGCAGCCAGTCGAAGGGCACGGACGGCAGGGTGCACGTCGCGATGATGCGGTCGAAGGGCGCGCGCTCGGGACAGCCGCGGGCTCCGTCGCCGGTGACGACGGTGGGGTGGTAGCCGGCGGCGGCGAGGTGCCTGCACGCGGATTCGGTGATCTCCGGCTCCATGTCGATGGTGGTCACGCGGTCCTCACCGAGCCGGTGGGAAAGCAGCGCCGCGTTGTAGCCGGTGCCCGCACCGATCTCCAGGACGGTGTTGCCGTCCTCGACCTGGAGCTCGTCGAGCATGCGTGCCATGAGGGACGGCTGGCTGCTGGAGGAGATCAGTTCGCCGTCCCGGACGCGGGTGGCCAGCGGCATGTCGTAGTAGGCCCCGCGCAGCCACCGCTCACGCCGGGCCCGGTCGGGATCCAGGCACCACATCCGCTCGTAGGTGCCGCCCCGGCCGACGAAGTAGTAGGGCACGAACACATGCCGCGGGACCTCCTCGAACGCCGCCCGCCAGGCGGGGTCGCCCAGTCCGCCCTCGTGCACGATCGCCCGCACCAGCGCGTGGCGCGCCTCGGCTGCGGGCCCGGCATCGGGCTCCAGGTGCGTTCCCATAAGTCCACTGTCCTGCGCCACGGCCCGCCAGGCGAGCGCCCGGCGGGGACGGAGGCCCGGGAGCGCCGGCGAACCGGGCGGGTCGCCGGGTGGAAGTCCTGTCGGGAGTCCCGTCCGGAGTCCCGTCCGGAGCCCTGTCGGGAGTCCCGTCCGGAGTCCCGTCGGGAGTCCCGTCGGGAGGAAGTCCTAGGGCCTGGGTCCTCGGCCGGGGTGTCTGAGACCATGGAGGCGTGAATGAGATTCCGCGCGGCACGCTTCAGGAGCAGACCTTCTACGAGCAGGTCGGCGGCGAGGAGACCTTCCGGCGCCTCGTCCACCTCTTCTATCAGGGCGTGGCCGACGATCCGCTGCTGCGGCCGATGTACCCGGAGGAGGACCTGGGTCCGGCCGAGGAACGGCTCACGCTCTTCCTGATCCAGTACTGGGGCGGACCGCGCACCTACAGCGACAACCGCGGCCACCCGCGGCTGCGGATGCGGCACGCACCGTTCGCGGTCGACCGGGCCGCGCACGACGCCTGGCTGAAGCACATGCGCGCGGCCGTCGACGGGCTGGGGCTGACCCCGGAGCACGAGCGGCAGCTGTGGGACTACCTCGTCTATGCCGCCGCCTCCATGGTGAACACCGCCGAATAGGGCCGGCCCGCCGCACCGAATCCTTTAGCCGCCCAGCTTCTCCGTCACCCAGCTGTGGAAGTCACCGATGTGATGCTCACTGGGCACCAGCACCCCGCCCGCCCGGTAGGCGCGTGAGTCCATCGCCGGCTGGGTGCGCTCGCAGGCGGCGAAGTCCTGCACATTGACCCGGTGGAAGAGCTCCACCGAACGGGAGATGTCCGCGCCGGTGGCGAGCACCTCGGGCGTGTAGAGCCAGTCGCACTCGACGACCGTACGGTCATGGTTCATCGGAAACATCCGGTGCACGATCACATGGTCGGGCACCAGGTTGACGAAGACCTGCGGCTTCACGGTGACGGCGTAGTAGCGGCGGTCCTGTTCCTCGGCCAGGCCCGGCAGCCGGCCGAAGCCCTCGCTGCCGTCGACGGTGAAGCCCTGGGCACCCTCGGAGAAGGCTGCGCCGTGGCCGACGTAGTACTGGGCCGCGTAGCCGCGTGCGAACTCCGGCAGGACGTAGGTCAGTTCGGGATGGATGGTCGCGCAGTGGTAGCACTCCATGAAGTTCTCGACGATCAGCTTCCAGTTGGCCTTCACGTCGTAACGGACGCGCTTGCCGAGGGCGAGCTCGCCGGTGCGGTAGCGCTCGATGGCGGCGACCTCACCGAGGCGTTCGACGGCCGCGCCGACCACGCTGTCCTCGAACGACGGCGGCTCGTCGGCCAGACAGACCCAGGCGTAGCCGAGCCATTCCCGCAGGGCGACCGGACGCAGCCCGTACGCGCCGCGGTCCACGTCGGGCATCTTCACGAGGTTGGGTGCGGCGACGAGCGCGCCGTCGAGGTCGTAGCTCCATGCGTGGTACGGACAGCGCAGCGTACGCCGCACCTCGCCGGACTCCTCGGTGCACAGGCGTGCCCCGCGGTGCCGGCAGACGTTGAGGAACGCCCGTAGCTCACCTGCCCTGTTGCGGGTGACCAGGACGTTCTCGCGGCCGACCTGAGCCGTGCGGAAGGCGCCGGGGCGTGCGAGGTCCGCGGAGCGCACCGCGCAGAACCAGAGCGATTCGAAGATCCTCTCCTGCTCCCGGGCGAAGATCTCGGGGCTGGTGTAGTGGTGGCCGGGCAGGGTGGCGAGCAGGCTCGGCGGCTGCGATGCCCCGGTCTGCGGGTGCGGGGTGTGCGAGAGCGGCGTGGCCGGCGTCGTGGTCATCAGGTCGTCTCCATCAGGCGGGCGCGGTCGCGATGCGGCCGGGGTCGAAGAGCTCGATGGGGTGGTGCGTGGTGCCGTCCAGTGCCAGATCGGCCAGGATCTCGCCGACCACGGGCACGAACTTGAAGCCGTGCCCGGAGAATCCGCAGGCGACGGTGACGGCATCGGCGTGGGACGGATGCCGGGCGATGACGAAGTGCTCGTCGGGCGTGGTGGAGTACATGCACGTGACGCCCTTGAGGAAGGTGCCGGGCAGCGTCGGCAGCCGGGGTGCCAACTGGTCTGCCATGGCTCGTACTTCATGGTCGTGGACGGTGCGGTCGATGGTCTCGGGGGTGCACGGGGTGCCTTTGCGGAAGAAGGCGACCTTGGCCCCGCCGTCGGGTCCGTCGATGGCGGGGAAGCCGTAGACCTGGACCCCGGCGGTGTCCTCCCAGATGTAGACGGGATGGCGTTCGGGAGAAAAGGGGCCGGTGCCGCCGTCCGGCCGGAACCAGTACATGATCTGCCGCTCGATGCTGAACGGCACCCGCAGATCGGTGAGCAGTTGCGGTGCCCAGGCTCCCGGGCAGATGACGAGGTGGCCCGCGGTGTAGGTGTCCTCGGCGGTGTGGACGCGTACTCCGTCGCGGTACGGCTCCCAGCGGGTGACCGGCTCCTCGTACCGCAGCTCGGCGCCGTCGCGGGCGGCCAGCTGGAGGTGGGCCGCGACGGTGTTCTCGGGCCGCAGCAGTCCGGCGCGCACCTCGTACAAGGCGACCTCGTCGTCGGCGGGGGTCAGCGTCGGGAAACGGCGGTGCAGTTCCTTCGCGTCCAGCATCTCGTGCGGCAGGTCCCACTGCTGGGCCGAGCGCAGCGATCCGGCGACCGTACGCGACTCGGGCCGACCGACCATCACGCCGCCGCACAGCGTCGCCACGTCGCGGCCCGTGTCCCGTTCCAGTCGCTCGTAGAGCTCGTAGGCGCGCAGCAGCAGCGGGACATAGGCCGGGTCCTCGAAGTAGGACTGTCGGGTGACGCGGGATCCGCCGTGGCTGGACCCCCGGCTGTGCACCGGACCGAACTTCTCCAGTCCGAGAACACGGACCCCCCGGGCGGCGAGATGGGCGGCGGCCGCGCTGCCCATTCCTCCGAGGCCGAGGACGATCACGTCGTACGCGGGTGCCATGCGTGTCCCTTCTACCGGCGGATGCGGGTCATCTTGGGGTCGAACAGGGGCTCTTCGGCGACGGTGGCGGCGACCTTCTCACCGAAGTACTCCACATGGACCGCTGTGCCGGGTTCGAGAGGCGGCAGCCAGGCGTACGCGATGCAGCGGCCGACGGTGCAGCCGTAGCCGGCGCTGGTGACATGGCCGGCCGGGGCGCTTGGCGCCCCGTCGGTGTACACGGGCTCGCTGCCGAGGACGACCGCTGTCGGGTCGTCGAGCGTGAGGCAGGTGAGCCTGCGGCGGATCCGCTCCGGGGAGAGGGCGTCGCGGCCCGTGAAGTCGCCCTTGTCGGGGCGGACGGCGAAGTCGAGACCCGCTTCGTAGGGGGTGTCCTCGTCGGTCATGTCCTGGCCCCAGGCGCGGTATCCCTTCTCCAGCCGCAGGGAGTTGAAGGCGCTGCGGCCCGCGGCGACGACGCCGAGGTCCTGCCCCGCCGCCCACAGGGTGTCCCAGAGCCTGAGGCCGAGGTCGGCGGTCGTGTACAGCTCCCAGCCCAGCTCTCCGACGTAGCTCAGCCGCATCGCGGTGACCGGGACATGGCCGATGAAGGTCTGCCGGGCCTTGAAGTAGCCGAAGGCGCGGTGCGAGAAGTCGTCGCGGGTGAGCGGCTGTACGAGGTCGCGGGCGAGCGGCCCCCAGACCCCGACGCAGCAGGTGCCGGAGGTGATGTCGCGGATCTGTACGGTGGCGGGCGCGTGCCGCAGCAGCCAGTCCAGGTCGGCCGGCGAGTTGGCGCCGACCTGGAAACTCTCGTCGGCGAGGCGCGCCACGGTCAGATCGGAGCGGATGCCGCCCGTCGCGTCCAGCAGCAGGGTGTACGTGACCGAACCGACGGGCTTCGCCAGCTGGTTGGTGGTCATCCGCTGGAGGAACGCGAGCGAGCCGGGGCCGCTGACCTCCAGCCTGCGCAGCGGAGTCATGTCGTACAGCGCGACCCTCTCGCGGGTGGCCCGTGCCTCGGCCGCCGCGATGGGCGACCAGTAGCGGACCGCCCACGGGTCCCGCCCGGGAAGCTGCGTCCCTTCGGCGAGCGGTGCGTTGGCCTCGTACCAGTGCGGCCGCTCCCAGCCTCCGCCCTCCAGGAAGAATGCGCCGAGTTCCTGCTGACGGGCGTGGAAGGGGCTGGTCCGCAGTGGACGCGGCTGCTCCATGGGCTGGAGGGGGTGGATGACGTCGTACACCTCGACGAAGTTCTGCGCGCTCCGCTCCGCGATGTAGGCGGGTGAGCGCTGGACCTCCTCGAAGCGGGCGATGTCGCACTCGTGGACGTCGAGAGCGGGCCGGCCGTCGGTCATCCACTCGGCGACCGCTTGGGCGACACCGGCGCTGTGGGTGACCCAGACGGCTTCGGCGAGCCAGAAGCCGCGCAGTTCGCGGGATTCGCCGAGGACGGGCATGCCGTCCGGGGTGAAGGAGAAGACGCCGTTGAAGCCCTCCTCGACGGCGCTGTCCGCGAGGGCGGGCAGCAGGCGCGTGGCGTCGTTCCAGCTGGGGGCGAAGTCGTCGGCGGTGAAGTCGAGCCAGGACGGCATGACCGGCGCGTCGTCGTACGCGGGCACGGTGAACGGGTCGACCGGTATGACGCGGTGCGCGTACGAGCCAATGCCGATCCGGTCACCGTGCTGCCGGACGTACAGATCGCGGTCCTGGTGCCGCAGGACCGGCAGGTCCTCGCGCGGGATCCCGGGCAGCGGCGCGGTTTTCACGTACTGGTGGGCGAGCGGCAGCAGTGGTACCTGCACCCCGGCCATGGCGCCGATCACCGGGCCCCAGAAACCTGCGGCGGAGACGACGTGTTCGGCGGGGAAGGTGCCGCGGTCGGTGACGACCGCGGTCACCCGGCCGCCGTCGCGCTCGATGCCGGTGACGGTGTGCCGGTCGAGAAAGCGCGCGCCGCGGGCCACCGCCCGCTCCATCTGAAGGCGCCCGGCGTCCACGGCGCGGGCCAGACCGTCGTCCGGCGTGTGCAGGCCGCCGAGCACGAACTCCTCGTCCAGCAGCGGCCACAGCTCCTTGCAACGGCGCGGGCTGAGCACCTCGGCCCGTACTCCCCAGGAGGCGGCGAGACCGGCCTTGCGGTGCAGGTCGGCCAACCGGGCCGAGGTGGTGGCGACTTCCAGGCCGCCGACCGCGTCGAACGCGCCGAGCGCGCCGAACTTCTCGACGGTGCGGGCGGCGAAACGGGTCATCGTCCGCGACGGATTGGTCTGGAAGACGAGCCCGGGTGCGTGCGAGGTGGAACCACCGGGAGCGGGGAGCGGGCCCTGCTCGAGGACGGTCACATCGCTCCAGCCACGGGCGGTGAGTTCGTCGGCGAGCGAGCACCCGACGATGCCGGCCCCGATGATGACGACGGATGGACTGGGCATGCCTCAACCCCCAGCTGTTGCGCTGTGCACGACGGGTTGCGCGATGAGAGACATAGTGGGAACGCGCGGGGGCCACCGTCAAGGGCCCACGGGCACGGAACGCCGATGTAACACAGGGCCGCGGCGGAGCGTGGCCGGTGTGACGGGGTGTACTGGTCGGCCGGTCGGTCGGGAGAAGTCCTGGACAGGGGCGGGGCGACACGGGGTGCCGAGGGGCGGGTGGGGGTAGCGGGGCGTGTGGGGTGGCCGGGGATTGCGGGCCGGGGCCCGAGGAGGCGAGCTGGGGCAGCGGGGCCCCGGGGGGCCAGTGGGGCGAATGGGGCAGGGCCCGGCGGGCGGCCGGGGTTCGGGCGATGGGGCCCGTGACGCGGACGGGTCCGGGCGACGAGATCCGTGACGCGGGCGGGGCCCGCGTTGGGACCCGTGACGCGGACGGGCCCGGGCGACGAGATCCGTGACGCGGGCGGGTCCGGCGTTGGGACCCGTGACGCGGACGGGCCCGGGCGACGAGATCCGTGACACGGGTGGGGCCGGCGTTGGGACCCGTGACACGGGTGGGGCGGGCGAGGCAGGTCGGCGGTGGCCGGAAGCCGTCCGCCGGAAAGTCAGCCGCCGTAGCCCATCCGCCGGGAGAGCTCCTCCGCGACCGCCATCGTGCGCTTGGCCAACTTCGGCAACAGCTCCTCGCCGAGCCGGTAGGCCGGCCCGGAGGCGCTGATCGCGCCGATCACGGTTCCGTCGTGGGTGTACACGGGCGCCGCCACCGCGTTCAGGCCGATCTCCAACTCCTCGGCGGCGATGGCGAACCCCTGCTCGGCGGCCTCCGCCAGCTGGCTGTCGAGATCGGCGGGCAAGGTGACCGTGCGCTCGGTGTACCGCTCCAGACCGGCGGCGAACAGCCGCTCCCGCACCGCGCTCGGGGCGTGCGCCAGCAGCACCTTTCCGCTGGAGGTGGCGTGCAGCGGGGTCCGGCGGCCGAGCCAGTTGTACGTCGTCACGGAGGCCGCGCCACGGGCCTGCGCGACATTGACGGCCGCGTCGTCGTCGAGGATCGCGATGTTGACGGTCTCGCCCACCTCGTCGGCGAGTTCACGACACAGCGGTGTGCCCTCCTGCGAGATGTCGAGCCGTACGGCGGCCGCTCCCGCGAGCCGGAGCATGCCCGCGCCGAGGCAGTACTTGCCACGCTCCTTGGCCTGGGTGACCAGCCCCCGGTTCTCCAGCGCACCGAGCAGCCGGAACGCGGTGGACTTGTGCACACCCAGTTCGTCGGCGATCTCCGTGACGCCCGCTTCACCGTGCCTGGCAAGGCTTTCGAGCACGCTCACGGCACGGTCCACCGACTGTACGGCGCTGGCCTTTTCGGTCATCCGTCGAACCCCCGTGCTGCTGTGCGCGTTGCGCATCGCGCTACACGATGCATCGTGCGGCGCCCCTGCCCACTTGCGTGAACGTTAACCGGTTCTCGTAGGGATGACGCTCAGGCCGCCGAGACCGTTCGTCCGTACGGCGATCGACCCGAAAGGGGTACGCAGTCTGAGCCATGCGCCCGTGGACAGCAGCGCCACCGGGACGGCGGGGCGCAGAAATCCGAGCGAGTGGGCCGCATGTACCGCGCGCAGGGGCAGGGGGGTGTCGGCGAAGGTCCGCGACCAGATGTCCCGGCCGATCCGGTCCCGCTCGGTGCGGGTGCGGTGCTGGGCCGGCAGCCGCTCGTCGCGGGCGCGGAACTCGGCGATCGCGGCGGTGACCGCGGCGCGCATCTCGGCCACCGGCGGCAGCCCGGGCACCTCGCGCCAGCCGCCGCGCGGCGGGAGCACGCCGGTCCACGGGGGCCCGGTGACGGGGGCGGGCACGGTGAACCTCTCGCTCCCGAGGCTCTCCAGCAACTCACCGGCGGAGACGGTGACATCCAGCTCGGCGGGCTCACCGAGGCGGGCCGCACGGACCGCCAGCACCTCGAAGGACGGCGGACGTCCGAAGACCGCGAGGCTGGACAGCGGTCCGTCGGCGCCGCCGGCCTGGAGCCTGACGGCCGCGGCGCGGTCGTAGTGGATCAGCCGGGAGAGGAAGGCGGAGAGATCCTCCGCCTCCCTCTCATCGGCCAGGTGCAGGCTCTGCACGGGTACCGTCATGCCGCGAGAGCATCCTCGTCGGCGCCGTCGGCCGCGTTGCCGTCGGCACCGTCCAGATACTTCTGGAGGTAGGACTTCTCCTCGGCGGTGATCCGCCGCGGACGCTCGGCCTCCAGGTTGTACGGCACCACGACGGTCGAGGCCCGCACATACACCTGCGAGGCGCCCTCGGCGTCCTTGACCTCGTACGCGATGGTGAGCGAAGCCGCGCTGATCTTCGTCACCCACGACTCGACGACCACCGGCTCGTGCCGGTGGACGAGCGGCCGTACGTAGTCGATCTCGTGCCGTGCCACGACCGAACCGCCGGAGAACGACGGCGAGCCGTCCCCCGGCGCCAGCCGGAACATGAAGTCGATCCGCGCCTCTTCCAGATACCGGAGGAAGACGACGTTGTTGACGTGCCCGAAGGCGTCCATGTCCGACCAGCGGAGGGGGCAGCTGTAGATGTGCCGGGCCATCGTGAACCTCAGCCCCGGGTGAGCTTCTTGTAGGTGGCACGGTGCGGCCGGGCCGCGTCCGGGCCGAGGCGCTCGACCTTGTTCTTCTCGTACGACTCGAAGTTGCCCTCGAACCAGAACCACTTGGACTCACCCTCGTAGGCGAGGATGTGCGTCGCGACCCGGTCCAGGAACCAGCGGTCGTGGGAGACGACCACAGCCGCACCGGGGAACTCGAGCAGGGCGTTCTCCAGCGAGGAGAGGGTCTCGACGTCGAGGTCGTTGGTGGGCTCGTCGAGGAGCAGGAGGTTGCCACCCTGCTTGAGGGTGAGCGCGAGGTTCAGCCGGTTGCGCTCACCGCCGGACAGGACGCCCGCCGGCTTCTGCTGGTCCGGGCCCTTGAATCCGAAGGCGGAGACATAGGCGCGGGACGGCATCTCGACGTGGCCGACGTTGATGTAGTCGAGCTCGTCGGAGACCACGGCCCACAGGGTCTTCTTCGGGTCGATGTTGCCGCGGGTCTGGTCGACGTAGGAGATCTTGACGGTCTCGCCGACCTTGATCTCGCCGGCGTCGGGGGTCTCCAGGCCCTGGATCATCTTGAACAGC
The DNA here is from genome assembly GCF_040302905.1 of Streptomyces sp. NPDC096193. NCBI lineage: Bacteria > Bacillati > Actinomycetota > Actinomycetes > Kitasatosporales > Streptomycetaceae > Streptomyces > Streptomyces sp. NPDC096193. The sequence continues at coordinate 237,274 of NZ_JBEOSJ010000006.1, forward strand.
GTGGTCTTGCCCGCGCCGTTCGGACCGATGACACCGACGATGCCGTTGCGCGGCAGCGTGAAGCTCAGGTCGTCGATGAGGAGCTTCTCACCGAAGCCCTTGGAGAGGTTCGCGACCTCGACGACGACGCTGCCCAGACGCGGGCCCGGCGGGATCTGGATCTCCTCGAAGTCCAGCTTCCGCATCTTGTCGGCCTCGGCCGCCATCTCCTCGTAACGGGCCAGCCGGGCCTTGGACTTGGCCTGCCGCCCCTTCGCGTTGGAGCGGACCCACTCGAGCTCTTCCTTGAGCCGCTTGGCGCGCTTGGCGTCCTTCTGGCCCTCGACCTTCAGACGGGTCTGCTTGGTCTCGAGGTACGTCGAGTAGTTGCCCTCGTAGCCGATCGCGCGGCCGCGGTCGAGCTCCAGGATCCAGCCGGCGACGTTGTCCAGGAAGTACCGGTCGTGGGTCACGGCGACGACGGTGCCGGGGTACTTGGCGAGGTGCTGCTCCAGCCACTGCACGGACTCGGCGTCCAGGTGGTTGGTGGGCTCGTCGAGGAGGAGCAGGTCCGGGGCCTCGAGCAGCAGCTTGCACAGGGCCACGCGACGCTTCTCACCACCGGAGAGGTTGGTGACGGGCCAGTCACCGGGCGGGCAGCCCAGCGCGTCCATGGCCTGCTCCAGCTGGGCGTCGAGGTCCCAGGCGTTGGCGTGGTCCAGGTCCTCCTGGAGCTTGCCCATCTCATCCATCAGCGCTTCGGAGTAGTCGGTCGCCATCAGCTCGGCGACCTCGTTGAAGCGCTTCAGCTTGCCCATGGTCTCGGCGGCGCCGTCCTGGACGTTCTCCAGCACGGTCTTGGACTCGTCGAGCGGGGGCTCCTGGAGGAGCATGCCGACGGTGTACCCGGGCGAGAGGAACGCGTCGCCGTTGGACGGCTGCTCCAGACCGGCCATGATCTTCAGCACGGTGGACTTACCGGCGCCGTTGGGGCCGACCACACCGATCTTCGCACCGGGCAGGAAGCTCAGCGTCACGTCATCGAGGATGACCTTGTCGCCGTGCGCCTTGCGCGTCTTGCGCATCGTGTAGATGTACTCAGCCAAGAGAAACCGTCCGGCAAGAAGTGGGTGGGCAGAGGTACACCCCATCTTGCCGTACCGCCACCCCTGGGCGAAAACGGATAGGTGAGGGTGCCTGCCGGCCCCTTGTCCGCCCGCCTCCGCGGCGTCGGCCGAGCGGGGCAGCACGCGACCCGCGGGGCGCCTCCCGCCTCACCGTGCGCACACAGCTGCGCACGGCGGGTGTGACTCCTGGGTGGAATCTCCGGAATCGGACGGCGCCTCCCGATCCCGGTGTCCCGATTCCCCGCGTCCCGGCCTCCCGGCGTCCCGGCGTCCCGCGTCCCGGTGCCCCACGTCCCGGCGTTCCGGTGACGGGCGGGCTCGGGGGTGCCCAATCCGCACCCCCGACCCGGAGCGTCGTCACTCCGCGGTGGGGATCTTCTTCTTCCGGAGGAAGAAGATCGCGCCGCCGCCGATGACCACGAGCACGACCGCGACGCCCGCGATCTTCGGAGTGGCACTGGATCCGCCGGTCGCGGCGAGGTCGCCCTCCAGTCCGGCCGAGACGCCGCCCGCGGCGGCCGGGCTGGGCTCGGAGCCCAGGGTCTGGGTCTCCGGCGCCGACGCACCCTTGATCTTGCAGTCCAGGACGCCTCTGAAGTTCTTGCTGAAGCCGCCCGGCCCCGTGATCGTGAAGTCGTACGTCTGGTCCTCGGCGACCGGAATGGTGACCGTCCGCGACTCCCCCGCCGCGATCGTGTGGCTGAAGCCGGCCAGATCGAAGGTGAACGGGGCGTCCCCCTTGTTGGCCGCCGTGATGTCGACGCCGCCCTTTGCGCAGTTCTTCTTGGCCGAGAGCGCAGGGATCGCCCCCGCCGTGGCCCAGGTGGCCGCCGCGTTCGCCGAGACCGTGGACTCGCTGGACCCGGCGAGGATCTGCGTCTGGCTCCTGGTCGTACCGGCGAAGGCCCGGCCCACCGGGACCGAGGTTGTCGCCTGCGCGCTGAGCGTCGCCGAGCCGTCCACGGCGCCCGCCGGCACGTCGAAGAAGACCTTGGCGCCGTTCACGGCGGACGTAACCGGCTTTCCGGCCGCGTCCGTGATCCTGATACCGCTGGCCGCTGCGTCCACCGGCGGGGTCAGAGTGACCTGGGCCGCGTCCGTGCGCACGGTGACGGGCCCGAGCCGCCCGCCCGCCTTGCCGGAGACCGCGCTCGGTTCGAGGCTGAGCGAGGCCTTCGGCTCGGTGACGTTGCGCGCCTTGGCCTGGAGCCAGTCCGCGAGCTTCTCCGCCGCCGGGTCGCGGGCGTCGACGTCGGCGTTGTCGGAGTAGCGCCAGATGGCCACCTGCGTGCCGGCGGCGGCGGTCTTCTGGCTGAGCGGACCGGTACCGGCCGACGCGGCCAGCGCGGCCAGGTCGTCCACCTGCGGGTAGGAGTGCTGAAGGATCCAGCGGATCTTGCCCGCGTTCCTGTTGGTCGCCAGCGAGGTCTGGCTCCAGGGCGTCTCCAGGTACTTGGCCTGGTCCTGAGTCGGGTTGTGTATGTCGATGCAATAGGTCTTGAGGCGGCCGCCGCCGTCCACGGTCATCTCGAAGACACCGGCGGGTATTTCGTGGCTCTCGCCGTTCGCCCGGAGTACGGCGGTATCGAATGTCTTCAGTCCGTCGAGAGTGGCGACGGCGCCGCCCTGGTGCTGAACGTCGTCGTCTGCGACGGCGGAACCCGCGCCTGCCACGGATCCTGCGGTGATGAGCCCCGACATCACGACCGCGGCGGTAAGACGGCGGACAGCGTCCCGCCCGCGGGCGACCGACGCAGAGAACGTGCCGAACACAGAATTCCCCTCCGGGCGAGGCCTATTCGCGTGTGACACGTGGGGGGAGTGCCTCGCCAGCATGCTCAAGTGCCCCGTGAGTACTGGGAAATCCTAGGGAGGCCGCGGACCGCAGGTCCCCGTCATACCGTCAGACAAGCATTCCGACTCGCAATCGTTATCGCCGACCGTCCAACCCTCACCGCCCTGCGCTTCTCAATCGGCAAATCTCCACAACTCCCGGTCAGGGTGCGGGCACTGGCGGTCAGAGGACCCGCGCGCACGGTCGAGGCACAGGCACCGGCACGGCACCGGCCCTCAGGCCAGAGCCGCTGCGACCTGCGGCTGCACCCCCTCCCCCGCCTCCGCCCGGGGTGGACCCGCCGGCTCCGGCCGTGCCAAGCCCGCCGGAAGAACCTCGCGCTGCGCCGGCCCCTCCCGCATCGGTTCCGTCACTTTCGGTGCCGCTTTCACCACACGCCGGAATGCCGACGTACCCCGCGTCAGGTCATGACCGACGGCCACCGCCTCGATGTCCACGAATGTCCTGCGCTGCCCCTCTCGCTGCCCGTTCCGCGAACCGCCGGGATCGGTCGCCCGGTATCCCTCCCGGTCCTCCTCGCGGACCCGCAACCGGCCATGGACAAGAAGCGGGTCGCCGACAGAAACGGAACCGGCCAGATTTATGGCGAGAGTGCGCCAGGCGATAACCGTGTAGAAGCTGGTGTATCCATCCGTCCAACTCGCACTCTGCCGGTCCCAGCGCCGGGGTGTGACCGCGATACGGAATCGCGCCACACCGCCCGAGGCCGTTTCCCGGTAGTCCACATTCGTGGCGACATTGCCCACCACCGTCACCATGGTGTCGTTCACGGCGACCACCCTCCCCGTCCGGTTCACGGTCGGCTTTTGCCGACCGGTTTCCATGCTGAACCGGCCCGGAGTATCCCGCTGCGCCCTGTGGACTAACGCCCCGCTGTGGAAAACCCCGTCACCCCGGAGCCCCGCCCGCCGCCGAGCCCCGTGCCCGGCCGCGAACCTCCCCCGTGCCCGGCCATCCCCGTCCTGCCGGACACCTCGGAGTACTGCTCCCGCACCTCCCGGTACCGCATCAGCTCGCCCGCGATCGGATCCAGCACCTTCGCCCGCCCGCACCCGGCCGCCGCCTCGTGCAGCCGGCGCCGAGCGTCCTGCCCGTACCGCCGCGCCGGCCCCCGCACCGCCGCCGTGCACGCCCACTCCACCAGTGGTCCACCCACGATCCCCGCCACCATCAGCAGCGCGGGGACGATCAGGCCGGGCTCGAAGATCCCGATGATCTGACCCACCAGCCACAGCCCGCCGTAGACCTGAAGGAGCGTCATCGACGCCTGCGCCAGTACCGCGGCGGGCCACCACGCCGGCCGCAGCGGCTTCTTGCTCGTCGTCACCGCCTCACGCGCCGCGAGTTCGTCCAGCGCCTCCGGCAGCCCGTCCGCCCCGCGGACAGCCGCCTCACGCACCGCCTGCGCCCAGGGGACCGGCAGCCCGGCGGCCGCCTCGTCGGCGACCGTACGCACCGCCTGCTCGACCCGCTGACGCGCCGTGAGCTCCTCCTCCACCGGCGTCGTGGCCTGCGGCGCGGCGCCCCCCGGCGTACGCGAACGCTCGTACCAGCGCCACAGTCGCAGCCAGGGCGTACCGCACGCCCGCCCGGCATGCCTGCGCCACTCGCGCTCCGCCGCCTCGCCCGCGGCGTTCGCACCCACGGCCTCCGCGAGCCGTGCCGCGAAGTCCTCACGCGCCCGCTCGTTCAGACCGGTGCGCCCGACCGCGACGTACACCGAACGCAGCTTCCCGGCCGCCGCGTCGACATCGGCGGAGAGCCGACGGGCCGCGGCACTGCGCTCCTGCACGAACTTCCCGAGCATGTCCCGCAGTTCGTCGACGCCCTGTCCGGTCAGCGCCGAGAGCGGCAGGACCGTCGCGCCCGGCTCGCCGTGTTCGCCGAGGGCCATGCCGTCCTCGTCCAGGAGCCGCCTCAGATCGTCGAGCACCTGGTCGGCGGCTTCTCCCGGCAGCCGGTCCACCTGATTGAGCACCACGAACGTGATCTCCGCGTGGCCCGCGAGCGGTCGCAGATACCTCTCGTGCAGTGCGGCGTCCGCGTACTTCTCCGGGTCGACGACCCAGATCACCGCGTCCACGAGGGCCAGCACCCGGTCCACCTGCTCGCGGTGTTTGACCACCGCCGAGTCGTGGTCGGGCAGATCGACCAGCACCAGACCGGACAGCTCCTCGTCGCCGCCCGCGAGCGGCCTGCGCCGCAGCCGCGGCGGGATGGCGAGCCGGTCGAGCAGCCCCGCGGCACCCTCCGACCAGCTGCACGCGATCGGCGCCGCGGTGGTGGGCCTGCGCAGCCCGGTCTCGGACAGGGGTACCTGGGCCAGGGCGTTGAAGAGCGTCGACTTTCCGCTGCCGGTGGCGCCGGCGATCGCCACGACGGTGTGCCGCGCGGACAGCCGCTGCCGGGCCGCGGCCTCGTCGAGGACGCGCCCGGCCTCCGCCAGGGTGCTTCCCTCCAGACGGGTGCGGGACAGGCCCACCAGCTCGCGCAGGGCGTCCAGACGGGCCCGCAGCGGGCCGCCGTACGCCCCTCCGATCTCCACGTGCTCCTCGCCGGGGTCCTCCTCGAACAGCTCCAGCTCCTCCTCCCCCTTGGCCCGCCGGGCGATCAGCCCGTCGTCCCAGCGCCCTTCGGCCGGCTGCTGCTCGTCGGCTCCGTCCAGAGGCTCGGCCGGCCCGTGCACATGCTCATGGCTCTCGCGCACCCGTCCATCGCTCTCCTGCACACGGTCATCGGTCTCGTTCTCGTCGCCCGTGATGGCGGTCAACGCCATCACCTCACCTTCTGCAGTAGGGACAGCGCGGCGATCAGTTCGGCCTGCGGTTCGGGCGTCACTTCGAGCGCGTCGAGGGGTGCGAGGCGGCGGTCGCGTTCGCTGTTCAGTACGCCGTCGAGGTACGTGTTCATCAGCTCGCCGCCCTTGTCGCGCAGCCGCAGAGCACCCTGCGCTCCGATCCGCTCGGCGAGCCGCTCACCGGCGCCACGGGCCCGCCGGCCGCCGAGCAGGGCGGCAGCGACCAGCGCGGCCAGGGTCTCGGAGTCGGGCGTGGTGCTCAGCTCCATGCTCCGCACCTCCTCCTCGGCGAGCTCCTCCAGTTCCCGCCGCCAGCGGCGCACGGCCATCCCGATCCGCTCCGCAGCCTCCAGGTCCATCCGTCCCCGGAACACGACGGCCGCGGCGCCCGGCTCCCGCCGCCAGGCTTCCTGGATGTGCTCGTCGGCGGCGGCGACGGCACACTGCACCAGCGCGCACAGGCTTCCGACCAGGGAATCCAGCAGTTCACCGGCCGTGCTGTCCCGGGGGAAGCCGCGCCAGCGCGTGCGCGCGTCACCGGCGAGCACCGCGCCGGCCCGCACCTGCCGCGTCACCCGCTCGCGCTCCTTCTCGTAGGCCTCCTCGACCACGCCGGTGAGCCGAACGACCGTCGCGTACTGCGCGGCGACGGCCGCGGCCAGCTCGGGCATCCGCGCCTTGAGCGAGTCGATCACCCCGGTCGCCGTACGCCCGAGTGCCTGCTGCCGCGCGGCCGGGTCCTGCACCCTGTGGGCGAGCCAGGCGAACAGCGGCGCCACGGCGGTGGTGGGCAGCAGACCGCTGCCGCCACCGGCCGATTCGGGCAGCTCGGGGATGGTGAACCGGGGCACGTCGCCGAGCCCGGCCTTGGTCAGCAGGGCCGCGTACTGCCGCGAGACGTCCGCGATCACCTGGTGCGGCACCCGGTCGAGCACGGTGATCAACGTGGCGTCGTACTCCTTGGCGGTACGCAGCAGGTGCCAGGGCACGGCGTCCGCGTACCGGGAGGCGGTCGTGACCATCACCCACACGTCGGCGGCGCAGATCAACTCGGCGGCCAGCAGCCGGTTCTCCACGACGAGCGAGTCGATGTCGGGCGCGTCGAGGAGGGCGAGCCCGCGGGGCAGGGACGAGGCCTTCTCGATCCGCAGCGCATTCGCCTCGCCCGCGTCCCGGCCGCTGCCGGCCTCGTCCTCGTCGGTCTCGTCCTGATGGGGCAGCCATACACGGGTGAGCTGGGGCAGCACCCGCATCTCGGCGAACCAGTGGTGATCGTCGGGGTGGCAGACGAGCACGGGTGTACGGGTGGTGGGCCGGAGCACCCCGGCCTCGCTCACGCGCCGCCCCACAAGGGAGTTGACGAGGGTGGACTTACCGGTTCCGGTGGACCCCCCGACGACCGCGAGGAGCGGCGCTTCGGGGTCCTTCAGGCGGGGCACCAAATAGTCGTCGAGCTGCGCGAGCAATTCCGTTCGCGTCTGGCGGGCACGCGGTGCACCGGGCAGGGGAAGGGGAAGACGCACGGCGGCGACACGGTCGCGGAGGGCGGTAAGTGCGTCGATCAGCTGAGGCCGTGCATCCAAGGTCACCACATGCGAAGAATGCCTAATTTTGGTGGCTTTTTGAAGCGTATGAGCATGTCTGCGCGCCGGTCGGACACATGGGACACACGGGACGAGTGGGACGCAGGCATAACGAGTGCACAACACCAGCGACGAGAGACGGAAAAAGCGATGCAGGAATCGCACCTGCCTGCGATTATCGGTTCGCTTCACTGAACCTCCACATCGTGCCACGCAGGTGAAGCAACCGGGACAAGGCGATCGGAGCCCTATCCTTGTCCCCGGCAAGGTCACGGATCCCCGGGCTCCGGTAGCCGCGGCCACCATCCGGCCCCCGTAGCTCAGTGGATAGAGCAGGCGCCTTCTAAGCGCTTGGCCGCAGGTTCGAGTCCTGCCGGGGGCGCGCTCGCAGGCCCTCCCTTTAGGGAGGGCCTTTTTGCTGGTCAGGGGCGCTTTGTGCGTGCAGTCCGCAGCGCGGGGAGCTGTCGCGTCGGCGGTCGGGCGCAACAGCTCAGCTACATGATGCGGGTGGTCCAACTGGCGGCACAGGAAGGGCCGGGCCCCTCTGGAGCGCGGCGGTCGGCAGCTGTCGGCACAGCCCCGTAAAACCGCACGGGCCCGCGCAGGCTGTGGATCGCGGCGGGCGTGGGCCCTCATGATCGCCTCTCCCGTTGGATGCGAGCCCTCAGGAACACCTCTCCCGGTAGGCACGGCCTTGACGCGCAGATGCGCCGTACCGCCCCCGATCCCAGCTCTCCGTAAGCCCGTACCGCCCGGATCGCCACTCGTGCCGGGCCGGGTGACCATGGAATTCGGGACAGGCTCGGGGCCAGGCACTGGGAGACGCCCGTGGCGCACACTCACGACACCGACGTACTGATCGCCGGCGCAGGCCCGGTCGGGCTGAGCGCCGCCGCCGAACTCCGCCGCAACGGGCTGCGCTGCCGTCTCATCGACCGGTTGCCGGCCCGTCTCCCGTACGCCAAGGCGGTCGGTATCCAGCCGCGCACCCTGGAGATCTGGGACCGGATGGGCCTGGCCCGCGCCATGCTGGAGGCCGCCACTCCGATGCGCGGTCAGCTGATCTACGGCAACGGCGAGGAGCAGGCACGGATCGATCTCGTGCTGCCGCCCGAAGTGCCCTACGGATTCGCCGCGCTGCCGCAGTACGAGACCGAACGCCTGCTGGAGGAGTACGTCGCGGGCCTCGGCACGGCCATCGAACGCGGCACCGAGCTGCTGTCGTTCACCCAGGACGCGGACGGGGTCACCGCGCAGCTGACCACCGCCTCCGGCGTTGCCGAGGAGGTACGGGCGCGCTGCCTGATCGGGTGCGACGGCGCGCACAGCACCGTCCGCAAGGGACTGGGGCTCAGCTTCGAGGGCGGAGCGTTCGCCGAGGAGTACATGCTCGCCGATGTCGTGGCCGACTGGGACCTCCCGAAGGGGTACGGAATACGGTCCATGCACCGCGCCGACGACGGCACCACCGACGACCTGCTGGTCTGCATCCCACTGCCGGGCGCCGGTCGTTACCGCATGTCGATGCTGGTACCGCCCGAACTCTCCACCCAGGGGCCGAACTCCGCATCAGCGGGCAACGGCGTCGCGCACGGCATGGAGGGCGGGCGCGCCCCGGAGCTGTCCCACATCCAGGCCGTCGTCGACCGCCTGGCTCCCACTCCGACTCTCGTCTCCGACATGCGCTGGTCCTCCGTCTTCCGCATCAGTCACCGGATCGTCGACCGTTACGGCGAGGGCCGGGTGTTCGTCGCGGGCGACGCCGCCCACATCCACCCGCCCACCGGCGCCCAGGGCATGAACACCGGCATCCAGGATGCCTGCAACCTGGCCTGGAAGATCGCCCTCGTCGTCCGCGGGGAGGCCCGGCCCGAGCTGCTTGCCACCTACGACGCCGAACGCCGCCCCATCGGCGAGGAAGTCGTTGGCCGAACGGTCCGCCACGCCACCCAGGGAATGGAGACCGACCCCGACGACCCGCGGATGCTGATGCTCCGCGAAGCCCAACTGCTCGTCGGCTACCGGGACGGCCCGCTCGCCGGCCCCCCGTACGGCCCGATCGACGCGCCCCAGCCGGGCGACCGGGCCCCGGACTGCGCGGGCTTGATGGGCCACATCGCCGCCCACCCCCTGCGCCTTCTCGACATCCTGCGCGGGCGTTCGGAGCATGTACTGATCCTCTACGCGTCCGACACCGCAGACCTGGCCCAGGCGGCCGAGGCCGCCTGGGTGACGCGGAGGACCGAGGACAGCGCCTCCGACGGCCCGGGTCCCCGGATGGGGCTGGAGACGATCGCCGTCCTCGACCGCGACGCCGAATCCACCGACGACTCTCCGACGGTCCCGCTGTACCGCGACGATGCCGGGCAGTTCGCCGGCCTCTACCGTCCCGACGGCCCGACGGGTTTCGTGGTCCGCCCGGACGGGCAGCTCGGCGCGCGCTTCGCCCTGGCGGACACGAAGCAGGCCCTGTCGGCCTACTGGGGATCCTTGTCCGCGTCCGGGGCGGCGTGAACACAGCGGTCGGCCGTCGAACCTCGGAGGCTGTCCGGGCCAACTCCCGTGAGCCACCTTGCCGATGGCCTGCTGTCGCCGGGGCACGGTGGTACCGGCCCTACAAGTTGTTGTCGTTGCCCGTGTTGCAGACGGGTAGAAAGAGCCTCATGACTGCTCTCGGTGCCGTGTTCCGTCCCCAACTACCTCCCGAGCGGCTGCGCGGTATCGCGCGTGCGGCGGATGAGGCGGGGCTCGAGGAGTTGTGGCTCTGGGAGGACTGCTTCATGGAGAGCGGGATCGCCACCGCGTCCGCCGCCCTCGCCTGGACCGAGCGGCTGCGGGTCGGGGTCGGACTGCTGCCGGTGCCGTTGCGGAACGTCGCGCTGACGGCCATGGAGGCGGCCACCCTCGACCGGCTGTTCCCCGGGCGCATCGTCCTGGGCGTGGGACACGGCGTGCAGGAGTGGATGGGACAGGTCGGTGCGCGAGCCGAGTCGCCGGTCACGCTGTTGCGCGAGTACCTCGAGGCGCTGCGGGCGCTCTTGCGGCGGGAGCGGGTGACGATGGACGGTCGCTATGTGAAGCTCGACGGCGTTGCGCTCGACTGGCCGCCGAACACCTCACTCCCCGTACTCGCAGGGGCGGTCGGGCCGCGCTCTCTACGCCTGACCGGTGAGGCCGCCGACGGAACGATCCTCGATGCCAGCATGTCGCCCGACGACGTACGCAACGCCCGTCGGCTCATCGACGAGGGACGTGAGGCCGCGGGGCGCACCGGAGCGCACAAGATCGTCGTCTATCTGCACACCGCGACCGGCCCCGGCGCCGCCGAACGGCTCAAGGCCGAACTCGCGGACGGGGACGGGGACGGGAACTCGACGGAGCTCGGTGTGGCCGGGGACGCGGGCACGGTCGCGCAGTTCGTCCAACGGTTGGCGGCTGCCGGTGCCGATACGATCGTCCTCCAGCCCACGCCCGACGAACCGGATCCCGAAGGCTTCGTACGTTTCGTGGCCGAGGAGGTCCGTCCTCTGGTCCCGTGACCGGTCTTGCGGCTGGTTGTGCGAGAGGTCCCCGGAGGCCGCCTCACAGCGTGCGCCGGGCGGCCGCCGTCTCTTCCTCGACCGCTGCCAGAATCGCCTGCCACGGCACCGTGAGCCCCTCCGGCTCCTGTCGAGGCTCGTGCAGCGGCCAGACGTCGGGGCCCTGGATCAGCCGTACGTCGCCCGAGCGCAGGGTCTCGATGTGGCGCGTCCACGCCGGGTGTCGGGCGTGTGCGGCGTTGACGCGCGGGAACACGATCACCGGGACGCCGCGCGTTCCGATCGCCTCGCCGACCTGCGTGAGGGCTTGGTTGTCGGCGATGCCGGTGGCGAGCTTCGCGACGTAGTTCGCGCTCGCCGGGGCGACGACGTAGCAGTCGGCTGTGGGATGCGGCCGGGGCTCGTCGGGCAACCGGGGCGTGTCGCGTACGGGGAGTCCGGTCGCGGCCTCCAGCAGCGGCAGTTCGCCGGCCGCCCGGAGCCAGTGGGCGGCCGTCGGAGTCAAGGTGACGGCGACCTGCCAGCCCAAGGCGATGGCCGGCTCCACCAGTCCCGTACGTACGGCTTCGACCCCGTCCGTCGCCGAGCCGACCACTCCGAGAACGCCTCGCCTGCCTGTTGTCACCGTGTGCCCACCTCGTACGGTCGCCGGTCTGCGGTTGTCGTCGGTCGTCGGCCGTGCTCGCGGCGAGTCTGGTCGGTCTATGCGATCAAGGGCAAGGCGAGGTTCGTGCGGTTCATGCCTTTTGTGCGGTTCTGCGTTTGTACGGGTCTGCGGTTCGTGTGCCTCAGAGGATCCGCCACCGGACGAGTGCCGCGAGAACCGCCACCCCTGGCAGGAGCGGCAGCCACACGGTGAGAAGGCGGAAGCCGAGAACGGTCGCGGTCGCCACCACCAGCGGAGCTCCGACCATGACCAGCGCAACGGCCAGGGCAGGTTCGACGGAGCCGATGCCTCCCGGTGCGGGGATCATGCCGGCCGCGATGCTCGCCGCCAGGTAGGCCACGACGATGTGGTACCAGGGGACGGAGATCCCGAGGGCGAGCGCCACGCAGACCAGCACACCGGCCTGGAGCAGGGGGAAGGCCACCGCGCCGCCCCACAGGGCCAGTGTCCGCGAAGGCTTCTTGTGGAGCGCCCGCGCATCGGTCAGGGCGGTGCGCAGGAAGTCGAAGACGATCCGACGCAGCCGCCGGGCCACGAGCAGCACGACGGTCACCGCCGCGCTCAGTACGAGCGCGACGAGGACCACGGTAAAGACGGCACGCCCCGGCGGCACCAGTTCGTCCAGCCGCAGCGCGCCCGGGAACGCCAGCACGAGCGTCACCAGCAGCCCGACCCTGACGATCGCCTCGACCAGCGAATAGAGGGCAAGGGCGGCCGTCGAACGGTCCAGCGGAATGCCGCAACCGCGCAGAAAGCGCAGGGTGACCACGTGTGCGCCGAGTCCCGCGGGGAGGAGATGGTTCGCGGCGCCGGCCGCGAACTGCGAGGCCAGGAGCTTGCCGATGGGCAGCCGCTCGACGATCGTTCCCTGCCGAACGCACGAGGCCGCCACCCAGCACAGTCCGGTGACGACGCCGCCCATGATCAGCCAGCCGGTGTGGGCACCGCCGAGCCGGCTGACTCCGGAGGCGACGAGAGACCAGTTGCTGACGGCCCAGGCGGCAACGAGGGCGAACGGAACGAGGCAGATGATCTGCCGCACGGGAAGCCGACGGAGGCGCTCGAGCGGCCGCCGGTGCGGGGCCGCCGTCGTCGGGGCGAGCACCTGCGTCCCGTCGGGGGCAAGGCCCTCCGTCCTGTCCGGGGCAAGGCCCTCCGTCCTGTCCGGGGCAAGGCCCTCCGTCCTGTCCGGGGCAAGGCCCTCCGTCCTGTCCGGGGCAGGGGCGTCGGCAGGGGCGGGTACTACTTCGCTCTCAAGGGAGGGTGCGGCCTGAATGTCGGGCGCGGCCGGAGCGGAGGTCTCGGGCTGGGGCGGGGTCTCGGGCGGGGTGAGGGTCTCGGGCATGGCCACGCTCTCGGCCGTCCTTCTTCGTCGGGCGCGTCACGCTTCGCGAGCGCGATGGGGCGGGAGTGGCTTTCCGGAACCTGCCCTCCGCTCCCGACATCCCGGTGTCCTGAAGCCGACATCCGGTGGATACGTCGGTGGCGGACACACGTCGACCGACCGGAACGCGTCGGTCGACGGGTACGCGTCCGCGCACTCAGGAGCACGCCGGGCGCCGGCCATGCCTGTGCAGAGCGAGCATCTCGTACGTCTACGGCAACGCGCTCGATCCCTCCCCGTCGGCCGCGCCCGGATGTGATCGTCGTGCGCCGACCGACGGGGGCGAGAGGCGGAGGCCGTGGGGTTTGTGGGGCTGTTCCCCGTCACTACAGTGCGGCGCTGGCCATCAGCGCGAACGCGGCGATCGTGAACAGCGTGCGGATGATGTGCAGCTGGTTCCACCGCGGTTCGAAAGCCTTACGGACCTCGGCAGCGGGAGCGGTGGGCGTGGCCTTCTCCGAGGCGGCGAGCGCGTTGTTCAATGGGATATTGCCGATGATGGTGATCAGGTGGTTGATCACCGCACAGGCCAGCCCGGCGACGAGCAGCCACTGCTGGGTGTCGGTGCGGTCGTCCACGGAAATCGCCAGGGCGAGAGCCGGGAAGACGATGATCCCGGCGAACGTCAGCAGAAACAGCGGGCGCGGCACGACTTCGTTGATGCGGCGCATGACCGACAGGAATTGATCGTCGGTCAGCTTGGCGAGCGATGGCATGATCGCCGTCTGGAACGTCAGCATGAAGCCCGCGTACAAACCGTTGAAGATGATCGCGAGCGCAAGGAAAAGGGTGGCCATGGCGGACATCATGGCCCGGCAGGGCAGGCGGCGCAGCAGTCATGTCGTTCCCCTCGACCATGCGTCGCCTCCCTTCCGCCCTTCCCCCGTCGGCCAGTTCCTTACGACCGTCGCTCGCCCGCTCCCTCTGTCCGTCGCGCCTTCAGCCCTCCCGGACCTCAGTCCTTGATTCGCTGCGCCTGGGTGATCGACTCGGCAAGCTGACGCACCGCGCTGTCCTCGGTGGTGTCCGCCAGCTTCCTCGCACGCTGCGCCAGTTCGCCCAGGCCGGGTGCGCCGGGCATCGAACCGCCGCGCAGGGACTCGGCGAAGTACGCCGCGACCGCGGTGACCTGGAACCTGCTGGAGGCAGCGCCCCACAACGCCCCGTCCACCGCCTTTGTCTCGACCGAGCCTGTCTGCTCGTGCGGTGCCCGCGTCTTCGGGTCGAGCCAGCGGACCGTTGCCGTGGCGACGTGGCCGCTCGCCCCCTCACGCAGCCGCACCGCGTAGAGGGCCGTGACCGTGTGGCCCGGGCCGACCTCGCCGCCGTCCACCCGGTCGTTGCGGAAGTCCTCGTCCGCAACGGCCCTGTTCTCGTACCCGATGAGGCGGAACTGCTGCACCGTTTCGGGGTCGAAGGCCACCTGCGCCTTGGCGTCACGTGCGCGCAGTTCGACGTGGCTGGGCAGCTGGTCCACGAACACCTTCCGGGCCTGCTCACTGGTGGAGACGTAGGTGGTGTGACCGTCACCCTTGTCCGCGAGCCGCTCCATGAGGTCGTCCCCGTACTCACTGCCGACTCCGACGCCGAACAGCGTGATGCCGTGTTCCCGCCGGGCATCGTCGATCCGGTCGAGGATCGCTTCGGCATCCGTCTCGCCGGTGTTGGCCAGGGCGTCGGAGAGCAGAACGACACGGTTGGTGGCACCGCGCCGACGGCCTTCCACAGCCTCCGCGTAGCCGGCCCGCACGCCCGCCTCGACATTGGTGGAGTCGGTCGGTTCCAGGCCGTCGATCACCTTGTGGATCCGGGAGCGATTGCCGTCGAGGCGGGTCATGGGCAGCCGGGTCTCGGCTTCGTCGCTGAAGGTGACGACGGCGATGGAGTCGTCGTCGCGCAGCTGGTCGGTGAGGATTCCCAGCGACTCCTGGACGAGATCGAGCCGGCCCGGTTCCGCCATGGATCCGGAGATGTCGATGACGAAGGTGAGGGCGGCGGGCGGCCGTTCACCCTTGCGGTCGGACGGGCGGGTGGAGAGCCCGACACGCACCAGCGACCAGCCGTCGCCTTCCACCTCGCCGCCGACCTCTCCGCGGGCCTCGCCCTCCGAGCCACGAGGACGAGCTCCGTCGACGCTCACAGCGAAGCCGTCGCCCTTGGGCCGCGGATAGTCCTGCCGGAAGCTGTTGATGAACTCTTCCGGCCGGATGTTCTCCGCGAGCGGCTGCTGTCCGTCCTTCAGCGTGCGACGGGCGTAGCCGTAAGAGGCGGTGTCCACGTCGAGCGCGAACGTCGAAAGGTAGTCGGCCGGCGGCAGGGACTTGTCGTACGCACCGTCGCCCTGCCGCTCCCCTTCTGTGCCGCCGTCCACGCCGGTCGCAGGCGCACCTCCTCCGCCGTCCGGAGCGATGGGAGCGGGTGCCGGC
The DNA here is from genome assembly GCF_040302905.1 of Streptomyces sp. NPDC096193. Classification (NCBI taxonomy): domain Bacteria; kingdom Bacillati; phylum Actinomycetota; class Actinomycetes; order Kitasatosporales; family Streptomycetaceae; genus Streptomyces; species Streptomyces sp. NPDC096193. The sequence goes on from NZ_JBEOSJ010000006.1 coordinate 252,631, forward strand.
TCGGCACCGTCGTTCCCTCGCTGCTGGGAACCGTCGTAGGAGGAGCTTCGGTCGCTCTGGCCTCCGGCGCCGCAGCCGGTGGTCAGCAGCATCCCTCCGGCCAGCACCGCAGCGAGTAGTCCCCTGTACGTCCTTGCGCAGAGCTTCATCCGGACCCCCTGGTCGTCAGCACTTGTGAATGTGACGTCCGAGACGGTTCAAAAGAGCAGTCGAAGGAGTTGCGGATGAATCTCGATGCGGCAACGGGCGGACGGAGTCAATCCGGTCCCCGCGGCGCCTGAGGCGCCGGAGCACACTGTCGTTCGGTCATGGTCCCCGTTCCTTCCCTCGCGTTCGTGCCTCCAGCCTGCCCACGCCAGGTGTCGAACAGAAGGGGGTGGCAAGGACTCGCCAGTCCCTGACCAGGCTCTTGTCACGATGAGCAGCGCTGTGCGTACATGGAGTTGCCAACACGGATCCGGGGGGACGGACCGTGGGGCGGCGGGAACGGCAGGGGGATGGTGTGCCATGTCGGTGGCAGTGGTTCCGGGCTCCGTGCTCGGCCAGGAGATGACGAGGTCTGTCCTGCGGGAGACGCCAGGACAGCCGATCACAGGAGTGGCGAACGTCAGAGCGGCCTTGACGGGCCTGGTCCGCTCGGCACGTCGTGAGCTCCTCAGCTTCGACGACCCGGCCGGGGCACCCGGTCTCGGGATCGCGGAGCCCTTCCTGGAATTGGCCTGTGCGGGCGTCCGTGCGAGCGGCGAGCGGACCGCCACGGTACGGCGGATCGCACCCCGCCACAGTCTGGTGCACATCCGCGATCGTGCTCGCTTTCCCGGTGACTCCCGGGTGACCGACACCATTCCGTTCAAGATAATCGTCGCCGACCGTGCGGTCGCCGCCGTTCCTCTTGACCTGGAACTGCATGACAACGGCGTGCTGCTGATTCGGGATCCCGTTGTTGTCCAGACCCTGGTCCGCACCCATCGCGCCTGGTGGGACACCGGCGAGGAACTGACACATCATCCGGCGTCCGATGAGGCGCCGGCTCATCTACGGCCGGTGCTCAAGGCCTTGCTGGCGGGACTCACGGACGAAGCGGCCGCGCATCGGCTGGGAATGTCCGGGCGCACCTACAGCCGACGCGTGGGTGAGCTGATGACGGCACTCGGTACGACGAGCCGCTTCCGGGCGGGAGCGGAAGCGGCCCGTCGTGGCTGGGTCTAGGCCCGCCGCGAGATCCGGGCCGGTCGTGGACATGGATGCAGGCACGGCCCGACTCAGCCAGGTCGGATCCGGGCCCGGCGAGACCTAACCAGGTCCGGGCCCGGGGCCGGGACTGGCAACCGGGCCCGGTGGGACGAGACCTGGCGGGCCAAGAGGTCACGTCGGATCACGTCCGGCGGGACGACACCAGGCCCGGTGCGACCATGCCGGCCAAGCCGACGCGCGGCCACCCACGCTGACGCCCCGTCTCGTCTCGGCTCGGCTCGGCTCGTCTCGGCTCGGCTCGGCTCGGCTCGGCTCGGCTCGGCTCGGCTCGGCTACGACACGATGTCCTTCCGGGAGAAGTTCCGGAAGGCAAGCGCGAACAGCACCAGCGCATAGGTCACCGATACCGCTGCCCCCTTGACCATGCCGCCCCACTCCAGCTGCGGCTGGAGAGCGTCGATCCAGGCGAACTGCCAGTGCGCCGGCAGCACATCGCGCCACGAGCCGAGCGCGGTGACCGCGTCCAGCACATTTCCGACGATTGTCAGACCGACCGCTCCGCCGACCGCGCCCAGAGGGGCGTCAGTCTTGGTGGACAGCCAGAAGGCAAGCCCCGCAGTGACGAGTTGGGAGACAAAGATGAAGGCGACGACGAGGGCCAGCCGGGGCACGGTGTCGCCCGTGGCGAGGGATCCCCCCGTGGGCAGTGCCAGCGGACCCCAGCCGTAGGCGATCGTGCCCGCGATCAGGGCGACGAGCGGCAGCAGCACCATCGCTGCCGCGCTGAAGCCGAGCGCCACCGCCAGTTTCGACCACAGCAATCGGGAGCGCGGCACGGGCGCGGCCAGCAGGTAGCGCAGGGACGACCAGCTCGCCTCCGACGCCACGGTGTCGCCGTGGAAGAGCGCGACCGGTACCACCAGCAGGAAGCCGGCCGAGACGAAGAGACAGGTGGCGGCAAAGTTCGCGGCCGAGGCGGTGGCCGTGTCGATGAGGGTGATCCGACCACCCTCATCGCCGTCCGGGGTGCCGCCAATGGCGAAGGCGATGATCAGTACGAGGGGCAGTGCCCCCAGGATCGCGGCCATCACCATGGTCCGCCTGCGCTTCAGCTGCCGCACAGCCTCGACGCGCAGCGGCAGGGTGTGCCGCGCCCGGTATCCGGGGGCCGAGTCGACCAGCGTGCTCATGCGGAACCTCCGATCAGGGTGAGGAAGGCATCCTCCAGGCGGCGGTGCGGGCCCACTCCGGTCAACGGCACATCCAGCCGGACGAGTTCGCTGATCATCGACGTGGCGCTTGCTCCGTCCAGTCGGACGAGCAGTCCTTCGTCCACACGAACGGCGGAGTCGATCCCTGCCAGGGCGCCGATCTTCTCGATCACCGGATCGGACACCTCGGTGCTGGTGGTGACCAGCAGGGTGTCGCCCTCGCCCGTGATCTCCGCGACCTGTCCTGCCTGCACCAGCCGGCCGCGGTCCATGACCACCAGATGGGTGCAGGTCTGCTCGACCTCGGAAAGGAGGTGACTGGAGACGATGACCGTGCGGCCTCCGGCGGCGTACCGGATCATCACGTCCCGCATTTCGCGGATCTGCGGCGGGTCGAGCCCGTTGGTCGGCTCGTCGAGGATCAGCAGATCCGGCAGACCGAGCATGGCCTGGGCGATGGCGAGACGCTGCCGCATGCCTTGCGAGTAGGTGCGTACCGCACGGGCGAGGGCGTCACCGAGTCCGGCGATCTTGAGGGCGTCCTCGATGTGCGCGTCCTCGGAGGGGCGGCCGGTGGCCCGCCAGTAGAGCTCCAGGTTGTCGCGGCCCGACAGATGCGGAAGGAAGCCCGCCCCTTCGACGAACGCGCCGACCCGGGAGAGGACGGGCGCGCCCGGGCGGATGGCTTGGCCGAAGACGCGGATCTCACCGGCATCGGGACGGATGAGCCCCATGAGCATGCGCAGCGTGGTCGTCTTGCCCGCGCCGTTCGGTCCGAGGAGGCCGAGTACCTGCCCCTTCTCGACACGGAAGGAGAGGTCCTGCACGGCGTAGCGGTCGGAGGACTTGGAGTAACGCTTGGTGAGCCCGGTGATCTCCAGCGGGACGGCGGCGAGGTCGGGGTCCGGTGCCGGGGCGGCGACGCGGCGGCGGGCGGTGAACAGCAGCGCGGCTGCCACGAGTGCGCTGGCGGCCGGGAGGCCCCAGGTCCACCACGGCAGACCCGCGGCCTGGGTCTTCACGGCCGGAGCGGTGGGTACCGAGAGCGCCGTGCCGTCGGCGAGGGCGACGGTGTAGGTCGCGGGTTTCGGCGGAGACGCGTACGCGAGGTCGGTGGCGGAGAGCACGAGACGCAGCCGATGTCCGGCGTCGACCTCGTGGTCCACGGCAGGCAGGGTCAGGGAGACGTTCTTGCCCTGCTGGGCGCCGTCGATACGGACAGGGGCGACGAGCTGGGAGGGCAGAACCTGTTCGCGGCCGTCTGGGCCTACGTCGTAGACCTTCCCGAACAGCACCGCGTCGCCGTTGGAGGAGGTGACGTTGACGCGGACCGTCGGGGAGCCGGTGATCCGCAGGGACTGCTCGAGGGGGCGTGATTCGAAGCGTGCGAACTGGCCGGGGAAGTCGAGGGAGAGTCCGACTCCGAGGGAGGAGAGCTGGTTGATGCCACCACTGATACCGGGGACGGCGGAGATGGCGGGCGGAGTGGCGCCGGCCGGGTTGGAGAAGGTCTGCTCGCGGCCTGTGAGCGGGATCGGCCGGACGCCGCTCTCCAGGCCCGGATAGCGGTTGCCGGTCGCGCCGCGCAGCAGAGCCTGGCCGTCGGTGGAATCGACACCTCCGGTGCGGCTGACGCGGAAGGCGGGTCCGGTGTCGGCGTTCTTGTCCTGGCCGAGGTAGCGGTCGAACCAGGAGCTGATGCGGCTCTCGATCCGGGCAGTCTCGCGGTCGCCGCCGTCGTGTCCGCCGGCGATCCAGTCGACGGAGACGGGCGCACCGTTGGCCTTGATCTGCTGAGCCATGGCGTCGGCGTGACCGAGCGGGAAGAGCGAGTCGGACTGGCCCTGGAAGATCAGGGTGGGCACCTTGATGCGGTGGCCGACAGCAGAGGGGCTGCGGCGTTCGAGGAGCTGCTCGGCGGCGGCGTCGGGCTTGCCGGCGACGGCGACGCGCTCGTACATCGCGCAGAGGGCGGGCTGGAAGCGCCCACAGGCGCCGGGGTTCGCCGGGCCTGCCGCGGTTCCGGGGGCGCTGTTGCCGCCCGATCCTGCGGGGCCGGATCCGGCCCCGGCCGGCGCGTCACCGGCGGGGGTGTCGGCCGGTGCGTCGCTGGAGGGGCCGGCGGGGTTGCCGCCTGCCGAGCCGGTGGAGAAGAAGATGCCTGCCCAGAGCTTCTTGAAGACGCCGTTCGGGAAGAGGGCGTCGGAGAGGTTCCAGTAGGAGATCGCCGGGGCGATGGCGTCGACGCGCTTGTCGTATCCGGCGGCGAGGAGGGAGATGGCACCGCCGTAGGAGGCGCCGGCGACTCCGACGCGCGGGTCGCCGTCGGCGTCCAGCTGCACCTCAGGGCGGGCGGCGAGGTCGTCGATCAGCCGGGAGACGTCCTTGACCTCGTGGTCGGGGTCGTTGAGGCCGATCTGTCCGGTGGATTCGCCGAATCCCCGGGCCGACCAGGTCATCACGGCGTAGCCGTCGCGGGCGAGCTTCTCCGCCTGGGCGCGGACGTCGTCCTTGCTGCCGCCGAAGCCGTGTCCGAGGAGAACGGCAGGACGTCGTTCGCTGCCACCGGTGGTGAAGTAGGAGGTGTCGATCTTCGCCCCGGGCATGGCCTGCACCTTGTCCTGCCGGTGCACGGGCGGGGTGCTGTCGTCCGCGACCGCGGTCCAGGTGCCCGCGCCGGCGAGGACGGCCAGGGCAGCGCCGCCTGCGAGCCATCGGCCGCGCGGCCGGGGAAGTCGGATCTGCATGGTTGAAACCCTAAACGGAATGGCTATGGGCTCTCTGCTGCCGCCAGGGGGAAGTGGTTGGCATCCCCGAGTAGTAGGTGGAGCGTTACGCGTACACCAGCCGCGGTATGCGTGGGCCGTGCGGGTAAGGGTCGGCCTGTCGCCCGGGACCGCCACCCGCGCTCGCACCGCCACCCGCATCAACACCAGCCCTCTCCCTCCGGACCTCCTCCCGCCGGCTCCGCTCAGCCGGGCCAGGTGGCCTTCACCAGCCACAGGCGCGCCGTGAGCACGACACCGCTCTCGCTCTCCCTCTTGTTCTGCCTCGTGTTCTCCCTCCCGCCCTCGCCTTCTCCCTTGCTCCAGCCATCGCCATCGCCATCGCCTTCCTCCTTGCTCCAGCCATTGCCATCGCCATCGCCGTTGCCCTCGCCCCCCTTGGTCTCGAACGGGCGGAACGCCTCGGTGGCGGCCGCGCGGGCCCGCGCCACCGCGTCGGGATCGGCGTCGCGCAGCCAGTGGCGCATCGGGCCCCAGCCGAAGAGGAAGGCGGTGGCGTCCTCGGCGTCCTTGCCCCACCGCTGAGGGACCTCGAGTTCCGTCGCGGTGGCGTTCTCGTAACCGGCGTCGCGCAGGATGCCGGTCGTGCGGGTGGGGTCGGCGAAGGAGGCGGGCCCGGTTCGGTCGTCACCGGACAGGTCGGGCAGGGTCACCTGGGTCGCTACCGCTGTGAAGATCTTGTACTGGCCCATGTGCCGGAATGCCTGTGGACAGACGAAGGCGAGCCGCCCACCGGGGCGCAGAGCACGTCCGACGTTGGCGAAAGCGGCGACGGGATCGGCGAAGAACATGACGCCGAAGCGGCTGAGGGCGACGTCGAATGAGGCGTTTTGGAAGGGGTGCACCTGGGCGTCGGCGCGGAGGAAGGAGACGTTGTCGATGCCCTCTTCGGCGGCTTTGGCGCGGGCGGTTTCCAGCATGGGTCCGGAGAGGTCGACACCGAGAGCATGTGCGGCGTGGCCTGCGGCGATACGGGTGAGTTGGCCGTTGCCGCAGCCGATGTCGAGGACGGAGTCGGAGGCGGTGATCCGGGCCGCTTCGAGGAGCGGGGAGTTGGCGGAGTCGTTGAGGCTGTCGTAGCGGGACGGGTTGTCCGCCCAGTGCCGACCCTCGTAGCCGTTCCACGCCTCTGCCTGATGGGTGTTCACAATGTGTGCGTCCGTCATACGAACCATGGTGACGCTCTCTTGTGTCGTACGTCACGTCACGAGACGCTGGTCAGCGCGTCCGCATCCCCTGGCACCATGCACACCCGTACTTGCCCGTCTCCCGGTCAACGAAAGGTCAGGTGCACGAGATGAGAACCCCCACCCGCCGTTACGGTGCGCTGATACCCGCAGTCGCACTTGCGGCCGGTCTCCAGTTCGCCGCCTCCCCCACCGCGCAGAGCGCGACGATAGGCGACCTCCGTCTCGCTCCTTCCTCAACTGCCGTCGCCAATAGCTGGATCGTCGTCCTGAAGGACGGTTCGACGCGTGCCGCGGACTTCGGCGTCACGCCCCAGCACACCTATCGCAGCGCCCTCGCGGGCTTCTCCACGACGATGTCCGACGCGAAGGCTGCGAAGCTCGCCGCCGACCCGCGGGTGAAGTACGTCGAGCAGAACGAAACGATTCGCCTCAACGAAACCCAGACGAACCCGACCTGGGGCCTCGACCGCATCGACCAGCGGGATCTGCCGCTGTCGAAGTCGTACACCCACAACACGCCGGCGTCGAACGTGAACGCCTACATCATCGACACCGGAATCCGTACGTCCCACAGCGAGTTCGGCGGCCGGGCGAGCGTCGGCACGGACACGGTGGGCGGCGGTCAGAACGGTCAAGACTGTCAGGGACATGGCACTCATGTCGCGGGCACGGTCGGTGGCAAGACCTACGGCGTCGCCAAGGGCGTCAAGCTCATCGCCGTACGCGTCCTGGACTGCAACGGCTCCGGCACCACGGCCGGTGTCATCGCGGGCGTCGACTGGGTGACCGCCAACGCCACGAAACCGGCGGTGGCCAACATGAGCCTGGGTGGCGGGGCCAACACCTCGCTGGACAACGCGGTGAAGAAGTCCATCGCCTCCGGCGTGAGCTTCGCCGTAGCCGCGGGCAACGGCAACTTCCTCGGCATTCCGCAGAACGCGTGCAACTCCTCCCCCGCCCGCGTTCCCGAGGCGATCACGGTCGGCGCGACGGACAACACGGACCGCCGGGCCTCGTTCTCCAACTTCGGCACCTGCCTGGACCTGTTCGCGCCGGGTGTGAACATCACATCGGCGTGGCGGACGAACGACACCGCCACCAGCACGATCTCGGGCACCTCGATGGCCGCGCCGCACACGGCGGGCGTCGCGGCGCTCTATCTGGCGACCCACACCACAGCGACCCCGGCGCAGGTGCGGGACGCCCTGGTGAACAACGCCACGAACAACAAGGTCCAGGACCCGAGGACCGGTTCGCCGAACAAGCTGCTGTACTCGCTGTTCTAGTCCGTTCACGGACGCCGAGCAGATGAAGGCCCCCGGGACGCGGCAGGTGCCGCCACGCCCCGGGGGCTTCCTCATGCCGCGTCGCCCGGATGGGAATAGGGACGCTCGTCGGGCAGCAGGCTGCGGGCGGTGTCCAGGTCACCCTGGCGGACCAGGGCGTGGATCCGATGGGCGATCGGAGTGACGTCGGTGATGGAGGCGGTCCACTCGTCCGCGTAACGGCGCGACGCCTCCCCCGCGAGTCCCAGCTGGAGCGAACGGCACGGCAGCGGCCGCTGGTGCAGATCGCGCTCGGGATCCCACTGCACCCTGGCCGGTGAGCTCTTCAACTCCCGCTTCCAGGAGGGGCGGTCGGCGTGCACATCTCTGTCGTAGTGCGAGAGGCAGGAGTTCTCCAGGGCCCAGTCGAAACCGTCACGAACGATCTCGACGGCGAGGACGATCTCCTGACCTTCTTTCAGGCCCCAGCCGCAGCGGTACATCATCCACAGGAACGACGGCTTGATCCATGTCATGCGGTCGCGCTTCCAGGTCGCCGGAAAGCGCCCGTCCCGTGCCGCGGGAACGCCGATGGTGGGTGAGTAGGCCTGGTAGACGGTGATCGTCGAGGCGGTGTGGAGCGCTCGGATGCGGCGCGCGGGCTCGTGCATGCACATCAGCGTGCGGCCGGCTCCGACCACGGACCACTGATTTACGGCTCCGCCCACGCGACGGTCACGCCAACGCCAACGCCCGCCCCGCGCGACGCCAACGCCCGGCCAAGGCCAACGCCCGCGTCCCGGTCATGGCTCCGGCCCGTACGGAAGAGGTTCCGTACGGGCCGGGGAGCACCTGCCGCCGGCCGGGGAGACACCCTGCCGTGAGCGAAATCAGTGGTTGCGCGGGAAGCCCAGGTCCACGCCCACCGGCGCCTCCGACGGGTCCGGCCAGCGGGTCGTGACCACCTTGCCGCGGGTGTAGAAGTGCACGCCGTCGTTGCCGTAGATGTGGTGGTCGCCGAAGAGCGAGTCCTTCCAGCCGCCGAAGGAGTGGTAGCCGACGGGGACCGGGATCGGGACGTTCACGCCGACCATGCCCGCCTGGATCTCCAGCTGGAAGCGGCGGGCCGCTCCGCCGTCGCGGGTGAAGATCGCGGTGCCGTTGCCGTAGGGAGAGGCGTTGATGAGGTCCACACCGTCCTCGTACGTCTCCGCGCGCAGCACGCACAGCACCGGGCCGAAGATCTCGTCGCGGTAGGCGTCGGAGTCCGTGGAGACCTTGTCGAGCAGCGACAGGCCGATCCAGTGCCCGTCCTCGAAGCCGTCGACGGAGTAGCCCGTGCCGTCGAGCACCACCTCGGCGCCCTGGGCGGCCGCGCCCTCGACGTAGGAAGCCACCTTGTCCCGGTGGGTCTTGGTGATCAGCGGGCCCATCTCGGACGTGGGGTCGTTGCCCGGGCCGATCTTGATCTTCTCGGCGCGCTCGCGGATCTTGTCCACCAGTTCGTCCGCGATGGAGCTGACCGCCACGACCGCGGAGATCGCCATGCAGCGCTCGCCCGCCGAGCCGTACGCGGCCGAGACGGCGGCGTCCGCCGCCGCGTCCAGGTCGGCGTCCGGCAGGACCAGCATGTGGTTCTTCGCGCCGCCCAGCGCCTGAACCCGCTTGCCGTTGGCGGAGGCCGTGGTGTGGATGTAGCGGGCGATGGGGGTCGAGCCGACGAAGGAGACCGCGCTGACGTCCGGGTGCTCCAGCAGCGCGTCGACCGCGACCTTGTCGCCGTGGACGACGTTGAGCACGCCGTCGGGCAGTCCGGCCTCCGCGGCGAGCTCGGCCAGCAGCATGGCGGCCGAGGGGTCCTTCTCGCTCGGCTTGAGGACGAAGGTGTTTCCGCAGGCGATCGCCAGCGGGAACATCCACATCGGCACCATCGCCGGGAAGTTGAACGGCGTGATGCCCGCTACGACGCCGAGGGGCTGGCGGATCGCGGCGACGTCGACCCGGTTGGACACCTGGGTGGACAGTTCGCCCTTGAGCTGGGTGGTGATGCCGCAGGCGAGTTCCACGATCTCCAGACCGCGGGCGACCTCGCCCAGCGCGTCGGAGTGGACCTTGCCGTGCTCCGCGGTGATCAGCGCGGCGATGTCGTCGCGGCGGGCGTCCAGGAGCGCGCGGTAACGGAACAGGATCGCGGTGCGCTGCGACAGTGAGGCCGTGCCCCAGGTCGCGAAGGCCTCCTTCGCCGCCGACACGGCCGCGCCGACCTCCTCGGCGGAGGCCAGTGCCACCTGGGTGGTGACGGCGCCGGTCGCCGGGTCGGTGACCGGTCCCCAGTTGCCGGACGCGCCCTCGACGGTCTTGCCACCGATCCAGTGGTTGACGGTCTTCATTTCGAGCTCCTTCACAGATGGCGGCGTCGGGCTGCGACTTGCCGGTCGTACTCCTCCCGGGCCTTGACCGCCGACGGGCGGGTCGCGGTCGCGGCCACCGGAACATCCCACCACGCCTGCGCCGGAGGCGCGCCCGACACAGTGTCTGCCGTTTCGGTCTCGATGTAGACACCTGTGGGGACGTCGGCCGCCCGCGCCTCCGCCAGCGCTTCACGCAGGTCACGCACGGTCTTGGCGCGGATGACGCGCAGCCCGAGCGCGGCGGCGTTGGCGGCCAGGTCGACCGGCAGAGGGTCGCCGGTGTACGTGCCGTCCGGCGCGCGGTGGCGGTAGGCCGTGCCGAACCGCTCGGAGCCGACCGACTCGGAGAGACCGCCGATGGAGGCGTATCCGTGGTTCTGCAGGATGATCACCTTGATCGGGATGTTCTCCTGGACCGCCGTGACGATTTCAGTGGGATTCATCAGATACGTACCGTCGCCTACCAGCGCCCAGACGGGACGCCCGGGCGCGGCCATGCCGACGCCGATGGCCGCGGGGATCTCGTATCCCATGCAGGAGTAGCCGTACTCGACGTGGTACTGGTCGGCCGAGCGGGTGCGCCAGAGTTTGTGCAGGTCGCCGGGGAGCGAACCGGCCGCGTTGATCACGATGTCGTCCTCGGTGACCAGCGCGTCGAGCACGCCGAGCACCTGGGGCTGGGTGGGCCGGGTGTCGTCGTCGCCCTCGTAGGAGGCGTCGACGCGGTGCTCCCACCGCTCCTTGTCGTCGGCGTACTCCGTCTCGTACGCGGGCTCGACGCGGAAGGCCGGGCCCAGCGCGCCGGCGAGTTCCTCCAGCGCGGCCCGCGCGTCGGCGACCAGGGACAGGCCCGCCATCTTGTGGGCGTCGAACGAGGTGATGTTGATGTTCAGGAAGCGGACGGACGGGTTCTGGAACAGGGTCGATGAGGCGGTGGTGAAGTCCGACCACCGGGTGCCGACGCCGATCACCAGGTCGGCGGTGCAGGCGAGTTCGTCCGCCGTCGCCGTCCCGGTGTGACCGATGCCGCCGACGTCGGCGGGGTGGTCGTACGGCAGCGAGCCCTTGCCGGCCTGCGTGGAGGCGACCGGGATACGGGTCGCGTCGGCGAAGGCGCGCAGCGCGCCCTCCGCCTCGCTGTGACGGACACCGCCACCGACGACCAGCAGCGGACGCCGGGCCGAGGCGACGGCCCGCCGGGCGGCGTCGAGCGCCGTCAGGTCGGGCCGCGGGCGGCTCACCTGCCAGACGCGCTCGGCGAAGAAGTCCTCTGGCCAGTCGTACGCCTCGGCCTGCACGTCCTGGGGCAGGGCCAGCGTCACCGCGCCCGTCTCTGCGGGGTCGGCGAGGACGCGCATGGCCTGCAGCGCCGCGGGGATCAGCGCCTCGGGCCGCATGACGCGGTCGAAGAAGCGGGAGACGGGCCGCAGCGCGTCGTTGACCGACACATCGCCGGCGTAGGGGACTTCGAGCTGTTGCAGGACCGGGTCGGCCGGGCGGGTCGCGAAGACGTCGCCGGGCAGCAGGAGGACCGGCAGCCGGTTGATGGTGGCGAGCGCCGCGCCGGTGACGAGGTTGGTGGCGCCCGGACCGATGGAGGTCGTGACCGCCTGTGCGGACAACCGCCGGGACTGGCGGGCGTAGCCGACGGCGGCGTGCACCATGGCCTGTTCGTTGCGGCCCTGGATGTAGGGCATCTCCGGGCCGGACTCCAGGAGCGCCTGCCCCAGGCCGGCCACGTTGCCGTGACCGAAGATGCCCCAGGTCGCGTTGATCAGACGCGTACGGCGGCCGTCCCGCTCGGTGTACTGGCGGGACAGGAAGGCGACGAGCGCCTGGGCGACGGTGAGGCGGCGGGTGCTCATCGGTGGCCTCCCTCGGGTCCGGCTCCGGGTCCCGGTCCGGTTCCGGGCTCGGTTCCTGTCGCTGCTCCGGTTCCGGGTCCGGTTCCTGTCGCTGCTCCGGTTCCGGTCCCGGTTCCGGTCCCGGTTCCTGTGCCTGCCGCACCGGGTTCGGTTCCCGCCCGGGTCCCCGTTCCGTACAGCGGCAGCCGGGAATCCACCGGCTGCGTCGGCCAGGTGTCGCGGATCCAGCTGTGGTCCGGATGGTCGCGGATCAGCCATTCGCGGTCCGCGCCGGGCCCCGCCATCACATTCAAGTAGTACATGTGCCGCCCGGGCGCGGCGATGGACGGACCGTGCCAGCCGTCCGGGATGAGGACGGCGTCCCCGGTGCGCACCTCGGCGAGTACGTCGGCCCCGCCGGGCCGGGACGGCGAGACACGGTGGTAGCCGACGCCGCCCTGTTCGATCTCGAAGTAGTAGATCTCCTCCAGCTCGGACTCGGCTCCGGGCCGGTGCTCGTCGTGCTTGTGCGGCGGGTAGGAGGACCAGTTTCCGCCGGGCGTGAGCACCTCGACGGCGATCAGCTTGTCGCACCCGAACGTGTCGGCGGCGGCGAAGTTGTTGACCTGCCGCGAGCACGTGCCGGAGCCGCGCAGCTCGACCGGTACCTCCGGCGCGGGGCCGTAGCGAGCGGGGAGTCGTCGCTCGCACTTCGCTCCTGCCAGGGCGAAGCGGCCTCCCGCACCGGAGGCGATCTGGGCATGGGCATCGCGCGGCACATAGGCGAAGTCGCTCACTCCGCCGAAGACGCTCTCTCTGCCCTGCAGTTCGAAGAACTCGCCTTGTGTGTACACCGTGCAGCCACCGCTGAGCGGCAGCACGATCCACTCGCTGTCCCCGGTGTCGAGCGTGTGCGAGCCGCCCGGCTCCAGCTCCAGCACCCGCAGGCCGGAATACCCCCAGCCGGCCTGCTCGGGGTCGACGCGGAGGGCGTACGGCCCACTGGCCGCGCTGCCCGCCGGTACGTGAAGCTCCTGCAACTTGTCGGCGCTCATGACCTCTCCGTACCCCCTACAGCAGTCCTACGGCCGTATCGACCGCTCCGGCGACGTCCCCGTCGACCGGGTAGAGCAGCGAGCGTCCCACCACCAGACCCTGCACGGTGGGCAGTTGCAGCGCACCACGCCATTTCTCGTAGGCGCCGTGCTGATCGTCGCCGATCTCCCCTCCGAGGAGGACCGCCGGAAGCGTGGAGGTTTCCATCACCGACGCCATGTCGTCGGGGTTGTCGGTGACGGGGACCTTCAGCCAGGTGTACGCGGAGGTGCCGGCGAGTCCCGAGGCGATGGCGATCGACCGGGTGACCGCGTCGGCGCTGAGATCGTTGCGGAGTTGTCCGTCGGTCCGGTGACATATGAACGGCTCGACGAAGACGGGAAGCTGACGCTCGGCCATCTCGTCCACGGTGCGCGCGGTGGCGTGCAGCGTGTCGAGGGAGGCCGGGTCCCGGTAGTCGATGCGCAGCAGCAGCTTGCCCGCGTCGAAGCCGAGCCGGTCCAGGTCCTGGGCGCGGTAGCCGGTGAAGCGGTCGTCGAGTTCGAAGGAGGCGCCGGCGAGTCCCCCGCGGTTCATGGACCCGATGACCACCTTCTCGTCGAGCGCGCCGAGCAGCAGGAGGTCGTCGAGTATGTCGGCGGTGGCGAGGACTCCGTCGACACCGGGCCGGGAGAGGGCGAGGCAGAGCCGTTCCAGCAGTTCGAGGCGGTTGGCCATGGCGAGACGGCTGTCACCGACGGCGAGCGCGCCGCGGGCCGGGTGGTCGGCGGCGATGATCATCAGCCGTCCGCTGTCACCGATGAGCCGTGGCCGTCTGCGCCGGCGCGCGGCGGCCTCGGCGACGGCCTCCGGATGCCGGGTGCGGATCCCGACGAGCTCGGCGATGTCGACACGGCTCACGAAGCGGCTCCGGGCGAGTGAGGGGCCGGCGGGGGCGGTGGCGGCGTCCGCGGCGCGGTGTCGGAGGGCGGCGCGGTGAGCGTGCCCGGCGGGTTCTCCGGCGCGCTCGGCGGCGGTGTGGGCGACGGCGGTACGGAGCCTCCGGCCAGGACCTGGTCGACCTCGGAGGCGTACGGCATCGCGCTGGAGCAGGCGAGCCGGGCCGCGACGATCGCCCCGGCGGCGTTCGCGTACCGCATGATCTGCTCCAACGGCCGGTCGGAGAGCAGCCCGTGGCACAGCGCCCCGCCGAAGGCGTCGCCCGCGCCCAGCCCGTTGACCACCTCCACCGGGACGGGCGGGACCTCGGCGCGGGTACCGTCGCGGTGCAGGGCGAGGACCCCCTTGGGGCCCTGTTTGACGACGGCCAGTTCCACCCCGGCGGCGAGCAGGGCGCGGGCTGCCGCGTCCGGTTCGCGCTCGCCGGTCGCGATCTCGCACTCGTCGAGATTGCCGACGGCGACGGTGGCGTGGGTCAGGGCCTCGCGGTAGTACGGCCGGGCCTCGTCCGGGTCCGTCCAGAACATCGGCCGCCAGTCCAGGTCGAAGACCGTGATGCCGGCCCGGTCGCGGTGGGCGAGGGCGGCGAGTGTGGCGCCCCGGCTGGGCTCCGTGCACAGGCCGGTGCCGGTCATCCAGAACACGCGCGCCTCGCGGATCGCCGCCAGGTCGAGTTCGCTCTCGTGGATCTCCAGGTCGGGCGCTGTGGGCTGCCGGTAGAAGTAGAGGGGGAAGTGGTCCGGCGGGAAGATCTCGCAGAAGGTCACCGGTGTCGGGTGGGCGGCCACCGGCGTCACCCAGCGGTCGTCGACGCCGAACTCGCGGAGGGCCTGGTGCAGATAGTCCCCGAACGCGTCCTGGCCGGTTCGCGTGATCACCGCCGTCCTCCGGCCGAGCCGGGCCGCGCCGACGGCGACATTGCTCGCCGAGCCCCCGAGGAACTTCCCGAACGTGTCGACCTGTGCCAGCGGGACCCCGGTTTGCAGCGGATAGAGGTCCACCCCGATCCGTCCCATCGTGATCACGTCGTACGGCTGAGGCATGCGCGTCCCTTCACTTCGACGCCGGCTGTCCCCAGGTCTAATGCTCCCTCCTGAGCCCTGTCAACATTTTGTCCTGACATTCGGACGAAGGCTTGACACTCTTCCGAGGCGGCCGGAAAGCTCGGCCGCATGACCTCCTCCGTACCCTCCCTGAACCGCATCCGGGTCGGATCGGCCCCCGATTCCTGGGGGGTGTGGTTCCCCGACGATCCCCAGCAGGTCCCCTGGCAGCGCTTCCTCGACGAGGTGGCCGACGCCGGCTACGAGTGGATCGAGCTCGGGCCCTACGGCTATCTGCCCAGCGACCCCGCCCGTCTCGCCGAGGAGACCACCCGCCGGGGTCTGAAGGTCTCGGCGGGCACGGTCTTCACCGGGCTGCACCGCGGGCCGTCCGTCTGGGAGAAGACCTGGGCACACGTCTCGGACATCGCCGCACTCACCCGCGCCATGGGCGCCGAACACCTGGTCGTCATCCCCTCGTTCTGGCGGGACGACAAGACCGGCGAGGTGCTGGAGGACCGCACGCTCACTCCGGAGCAATGGCGCGATCTGACCGCCCAGACCGAACGGCTGGGCCACGAGGTGCGCGAGCGCTACGGACTGAAGATCGTCGTCCATCCGCACGCGGACACCCATGTCGACAGCGAGGAGAACGTCGGCCGCTTCCTCGACGCGACCGACCCCGCCCTCGTCTCGCTCTGTCTGGACACCGGGCACTACGCCTACTGCGGCGGTGACAGTGTGAAGCTGATCGAGACCTACGGCGAGCGGATCGGTTACCTCCATCTGAAGCAGGTGGATCCGGACATCCTCGCCGAAGTGGTCGCCGACGAGGTTCCGTTCGGCCCCGCCGTCGGCCGGGGGGTGATGTGCGAACCGCCGTCCGGCGTCCCCGCACTGGAGCCCGTACTGGCCGCGGCACAAGCCCTGGACGTGGAGCTCTTCGCCATCGTCGAGCAGGACATGTACCCGTGCCCGCCGGACAAGCCCTTCCCGATCGCCCGGCGCACGCGCCGGTTCCTGCGCTCGTGCGGGGCCTGAAGGGCAGGGCCTGCCCCGTGGTTCCGGCCTGATCCGCACGACAGGCCCTGGGGCGTCGCTTCTGTCACCGTTGTCGCACGGTCATCACGCATGTCTCCATTACGCGGGTTTTCCGTCACAGGCGCTCAACAGCCCCACTCTTCCCTCCAGTCACCGTCGTTCATCGGGCACAGGCTCAGTGATCACCAGCGCCCGCGCGGCAGCTCCCCCGACGGCCCCCCGGCCGCCGCTGTCGCGCACACAGGGAGGTGCCCCTCAGATGACGGACAGAAGACTCTGGTCATACAAGGAGATCGCCGCACACATCAAGGTGCAGCCGGACACGGTCCGCTCCTATCGCAAGCACGGTCTTCTCCCTCCGCCCGACCATGTGGAGACCGGCAAGCCCTACTGGTACGCGGACACGATCCGCGTCTGGGTGGCCAACCGCCCCGGAAACAGGAGCCGCAGAACCGACTGACCGCGCGCCGGTCAGGCGCCCCGACCCCCCGATATCGACTGCCACCCCCGTCCCGCACCCCGCCCGGGTGCGGGACTTCGTCGTACGCGCCGATGGAGGCGGACGCGGGCCGCGGAGGGGCGCGCCGACGGTGCGGGCAACGCGTCCTCAGTACCCCCTAGGGGTATAGTATGGTGAAGGTGCCATCGCCTCCGCAGCCCCGGGGGCCTCTGGTACACCTTGAGCACGCCTCTCAAGCCCCCGAGGAGAACCACATGACCGCGGAGACCGAGACTTCCCCGACCGCCCCCGCGTCCGGCTGCTGCGGCGGCGGCGCCTGCGGCAGCGGTGCGGCCGATGTGCAGATCGGCGGCGTCACCGCGGTCTATCAGGTCACCGGCATGACCTGCGGCCACTGCGAAGGTGCCGTCTCCGGCGAGATCTCCGCCCTCCCGGGCGTCACCTCCGTCAAGGCCGTCGCCGCGACCGGCCAGGTGACCGTCGCCTCCGACGCGCCCCTGGACGAGGCCGCCGTGCGCGACGCCGTCGACGAGGCCGGGTACGAGTTCGTCGGCCCCGCCTGAACACGCAGGCCGCTCGATCAGTCTTCCGCCGGGCCGGCCCGACCAGTCGCACACTGGTCCGGGCGCGGCCCGGCGCCGTTGTCTGGAGTCCCCACCGTGGAAACGTCCGTGCACACGACCCAGGTCGAACTCACCATCGGCGGGATGACCTGTGCCTCCTGCGCTGCTCGCGTGGAGAAGAAGCTCAACCGCATGGAGGGGGTCGAGGCCACGGTCAACTACGCGACGGAGAAGGCCCGGATCTCCTGCCCGCCGGACCTGGAGGTGAGCGACCTCATCGCCACCGTCGTGAAGACCGGGTACACAGCCGAGGAGCCGCCGCCCCCGGCACCGGAACCCGAGAGCTCGTCCGACGCCGACACCCCGGGCAGCGGCGAGAGCCTCCGGAGCGACCCCGAGTCGGCCGCGCTCCGGCAGCGCCTCGTCGTCTCCGCCGCGCTGTCCGTGCCGGTGGTCCTGATGGCGATGGTTCCGGCCCTTCAGTTCGACAACTGGCAGTGGCTCTCGCTCACGCTCGCGGCGCCGGTCGCCGTCTGGGGCGCGCTGCCCTTCCACCGGGCCACCTGGACGAATCTGCGGCACGGCGCCGCCAGCATGGACACCCTGGTCTCCCTCGGCACGCTGGCCGCCTTCGGCTGGTCATTGTGGGCCCTGTTCCTCGGTCACGCCGGGATGCCGGGCATGCGGCACGGCTTCGACCTCACCGCCTCGCGCACCGACGGCGCGTCCACCATCTATCTCGAAGTCACCGCCGGTGTGGTGACGTTCCTCCTGCTCGGCCGCTATCTGGAGGCCCGCTCCAAGCGGAAGGCCGGCGCGGCACTGCGTGCCCTGATGGAACTGGGCGCCAAGGACGTGGCCGTGCTGCGCGACGGCACGGAGACACGGATACCGATCGGCCGGCTGGCGACCGGTGACCGTTTCCTCGTGCGCCCGGGCGAGAAGATCGCCACCGACGGCACGGTCGTGGAGGGCGCGTCCGCCATCGACGCCTCCCTGCTGACCGGTGAGTCGGTGCCGGCGGACGTGGCGGCCGGCGACCCCGTCACCGGTGGCTGCGTGAACGTCGGGGGCCGCCTCGTCGTCGAGGCCACCCGGGTCGGCGCGGACACCCGGCTGGCCCGCTTGGCCAAGCTCGTGGAGGACGCCCAGAGCGGCAAGGCGGACGTGCAGCGGCTGGCCGACCGGATCTCGGCCGTCTTCGTTCCCGTCGTCATCGTCCTCGCACTGCTCACCCTCGGGTTCTGGCTCGGCAGCGGAGCGGGCCCGACCGCCGCGTTCACCGCGGCCGTGGCCGTGCTGATCATCGCCTGTCCCTGTGCGCTCGGGCTGGCCACGCCGACCGCGCTGATGGTCGGCATCGGGCGGGGTGCGCAGCTCGGCATCCTCATCAAGGGCCCCGAGGTCCTGGAGGCCACCCGCACCGTCGACACCGTCGTCCTCGACAAGACGGGCACGGTGACCACCGGCCGGATGAGCCTCCAGGGCGTCCACCCCGCCGAACCGGGTGACGAGGGGGCCGAGGACGAGCTGCTGCGCCTCGCGGGGGCCCTGGAGCACGCCTCCGAACACCCCGTCGCCCGGGCGATCGCGGCGGGCGCCGCGGAACGCGTGGGCACTCTGCCCGTCCCGTCGTCCTTCGAGAACCTTCCCGGTCTCGGCGTACGCGGCACGGTCGACGGACACGACGTCCTGGTGGGCCGCGCCCGCCTGCTGGAGGACGCCGGCGTGGAAGTGCCGCCCGCGCTGTGCGCCGTGGCGGCGGACGGCCGTACAACGGTCTTCGCGGCCCGCGACGGCAAGGTGCTCGGGGCCCTCACGGTCGCCGACACGGTCCGGGACACGAGCGCCGAGGCCGTCGCCCGCCTGCGGGACCTCGGCCTCAGGCCGGTGCTGCTGACGGGCGACAGCCGGGCGGTCGCCGAGGCGGTCGCGGCCGAGGTCGGCATCGACGAGGTGCACGCCGAGGTCATGCCCGAGGAGAAGGTGGAGGTGGTCCGGCGCCTCCAGGCGCAGGGACGCCGGGTGGCCATGGTCGGCGACGGGGTGAACGACGCGGCCGCCCTCGCCGCGGCGGACCTCGGGCTGGCCATGGGCACCGGTACGGACGCCGCCATCGAGGCAGGTGACCTGACGCTCGTACGGGGCGATCTGAGGACCGCGGCCGACGCCATCCGTCTCGCCCGTCGGACTCTTGCCACCATCATCGGCAATCTTTTCTGGGCCTTCGGCTACAACCTCGCCGCGCTGCCTCTCGCGGCGTTTGGCCTGCTCAACCCCATGATCGCTGGTCTGACCATGGCCTTTTCGTCCGTATTTGTGGTGACCAACAGCCTGCGGCTACGCTCTTTCCGGTGACTACAGGTGGGTCACAAGACCTTCACAAAGAGACCTAGATCACAGATATTTAGGGGTAACCATTGAGGCTCCTCGCGAGTCTGAATGGGCGATGCCGAGAACGTCTTGGGGGACGTTCATGGGATGTCTTGGGGGACGTCTCAGGCAAGCGTTGGCCGGGGCACGTGCCCGGGGAGCTTTGAGCGGCCCTCCCGTGCGTACGTACCCCGGCAGACCGCGAAGAACTTCTGCTCACCCGGCAGAGACGCCCGGCCGGATCCCGTGGGGGGAATCCGCTCCGGGGATATGGGAAGCGCCCCGCCCGCCGACCCGTGGGGGGATCGGCAGCGGGGCGCTTTCCGTTACGTACGGGGCCTCGACGGGGCCGGCCGGATCACCTTCTCAGGAGTGACCGGTCCCCTGGTCGGGACTGTCGCTTCAGCGAGCCTCGACCGGGACGAAGTCGCGCAGGACCTCGCCGGTGTAGATCTGGCGCGGGCGGCCGATGCGGGAACCCGGCTCCTTGATCATCTCGTGCCACTGGGCGATCCAGCCGGGCAGCCGGCCGATCGCGAAGAGCACGGTGAACATCTCGGTCGGGAAGCCCATGGCCCGGTAGATGAGACCGGTGTAGAAGTCCACGTTGGGGTAGAGGTTCCGCGAGACGAAGTAGTCGTCGGAGAGCGCGTGCTCCTCGAGCTTCAGCGCGATGTCCAGCAGTTCGTCGGACTTGCCGAGGGCCGAGAGGACGTCGTGCGCCGCCGCCTTGATGATCTTCGCCCGGGGGTCGAAGCTCTTGTAGACGCGGTGGCCGAAGCCCATCAGCCGGACGCCGTCCTCCTTGTTCTTCACCTTGCGGATGAAGGAGTCGACGTCGCCGCCGTTGGCCTTGATGCCTTCGAGCATCTCCAGCACCGACTGGTTGGCGCCGCCGTGCAGCGGGCCCCACAGGGCGCTGATGCCGGCGGAGATCGACGCGAACATGTTCGCCTGCGAGGAGCCGACCAGACGCACGGTGGACGTCGAACAGTTCTGCTCGTGGTCCGCGTGCAGGATGAGCAGCTTGTCGAGCGCCGAGACCACGACCGGGTCCAGGTCGTACTCCTGGGCGGGGACCGAGAAGGTCATCCGCAGGAAGTTCTCCACGTACCCGAGGTCGTTGCGCGGGTAGACGAAGGGGTGGCCGATCGACTTCTTGTAGGCGTACGCCGCGATCGTCGGAAGCTTGGCGAGCAGCCGGATCGTCGAGAGGTGGCGCTGGGTCTCGTCGAACGGGTTGTGGCTGTCCTGGTAGAACGTCGACAGCGCGCTGACCACGGAGGACAGCATCGCCATCGGGTGTGCGTCGCGCGGGAAGCCGTCGAAGAACCGCTTGACGTCCTCGTGCAGCAGCGTGTGCTGGGTGATCTCGCCCTTGAAGGCGGACAGCTCGTCGACCGTCGGCAGCTCACCGTTGATCAGCAGGTACGCCACCTCGAGGAAGGTGGAGCGCTCGGCCAGCTGCTCGATGGGGTAACCGCGGTACCGCAGAATCCCCTGCTCACCGTCGAGATAGGTGATCGCGGATTTATAGGCGGCGGTGTTGCCGTAGCCGCTGTCCAGGGTCACCAGACCGGTCTGGGCTCGGAGCTTCCCGATGTCGAAGCCCTTGTCACCGACGGTGCTGTCGACCACCGGGTAGGTGTATTCACCGTCCGCGTACCGCAGTACTACAGAGTTGTCGCTCACGTCATCCCTCACCGACGTAGTGCCTCTTCTTCGAGGTGCCCTGACTGTCTCTACCATCCCCCATTTGGCTCAGGAGAGTGCACTCGGGGTCGACCAATGGGCCTATCGGCGGCACTCAGTGCCGCCAACCTGCTCATCTTGCCCCGTTCGCCCTGGTTCCGGAAGCCGGGGTGGGATTTCCCACCCCGCAGGGCCGGAGCGCTCGCCCGGCCGGCCGAAACCCGCACGGTTCAGCCGCCGGTCAGCCGGTGGTCGAGCGCGGTGAAGCGTCTGCCTGCGGAAACGGTGCGCACTGCCTGTCCTATCGCCTTGCGGGAGCCGACGAGCACGACGAGCTTCTTGGCCCTGGTGACCGCCGTATAGAGGAGGTTCCGCTGAAGCATCATCCATGCTCCGGTGGTGACCGGGATCACCACCGCCGGGTATTCGCTGCCCTGGGAACGGTGAATGGTCACGGCATACGCGTGGGCCAGCTCGTCCAGCTCGTCGAAGTCGTACGGAACCTCCTCGTCCTCGTCCGTCAGCACGGTCAGCCGCTGATCATCCGGCTGGAGCGAGGTGACCACGCCGACCGTGCCGTTGAAGACGCCGTTCTTTCCCTTCTCGTAATTGTTGCGAATCTGGGTGACCTTGTCGCCGACCCGGAAGACCCGTCCGCCGAAGCGCTTCTCGGGGAGATCGGGCCGCGCGGGTGTAATGGCTTGTTGGAGCAGGCCGTTGAGGGTGCCCGCACCCGCCGGGCCTCGGTGCATGGGCGCCAGAACCTGCACATCCCGCCGTGGATCGAGACCGAATTTGGCCGGAATTCGTCGGGCCGCCACGTCCACGGCGACCCGTCCCGCGTCCTCCGTCTCGTCCTCGACGAAGAGGAAGAAATCGGAGAGACCCGAAGTGATGGGCGGAACACCGGAGTTGATGCGGTGGGCGTTGGTCACCACACCGGACTGCTGGGCCTGGCGGAAGATCCGGGTGAGGCGGACATGGGGCACCGGGCCGCCGTCCGCGAGCAGGTCCCGCAGCACCTCGCCCGCGCCCACGCTCGGCAACTGGTCGACGTCCCCGACGAGCAGCAGATGTGCCCCCGGTGCGACGGCCTTGACCAGCTTGTTGGCCAGCAGCAGATCGAGCATGGACGCCTCGTCCACGACGATGAGATCGGCGTCGAGCGGGCGGTCGCGGTCGTAGGCCGCGTCACCGCCCGGTCTGAGCTCCAGCAGCCGGTGGACGGTGGACGCCTCCGCCCCGGTCAGCTCCGAGAGCCGCTTGGCCGCGCGGCCGGTGGGGGCGGCCAGCACCACCTTCGCCTTCTTGGCGCGGGCCAGCTCCACCACCGACCGCACGGTGAAGGACTTTCCGCAGCCGGGGCCGCCGGTGAGGACGGCGACCTTGTTGGTGAGCGCGAGTCGCACCGCGGCCTCCTGCTCGGGGGCCAGCGCGGCGCCCGTGCGGTCGGCGAGCCAGGCCAGCGCCTTGTCCCACACGACCTCCCGGAAGCCCGGCATCCGGTCCTCGTCGGTGCGCAGCAGCCGGTTCACCTGAGCGGCCAGGGAGATCTCGGCGCGGTGGAAGGGCACCAGATAGACGGCGGTGACCGCCTCGCCGCCGTCCGGCCCGGGCACGCTCTCCCGCACGACCCCCTCCTCGTCGGCCGCGAGCTCGGCGAGGCACTCGATGACCAGGCCGGTGTCCACCTGAAGGAGCTTCACGGCGTCCGCGATCAGCTGCTCCTCGGGCAGGAAGCAGTGGCCCTGGTCGGTGGACTGCGACAGGGCGTACTGAAGGCCGGCCTTGACCCGCTCCGGGCTGTCGTGGGGGATGCCGACGGCCTGGGCGATCCGGTCTGCGGTGAGGAAGCCGATGCCCCACACGTCGGCCGCGAGGCGGTAGGGCTGGTTCCTCACGACCGAGATCGAGGCGTCCCCGTACTTCTTGTAGATGCGCACGGCGATGGAGGTGGAGACACCGACACCCTGGAGGAAGATCATGACCTCCTTGATGGCCTTCTGTTCCTCCCAGGCGGCGCCGATCAACGTGGTCCGCTTCGGGCCGAGTCCCGGGACCTCGATGAGCTTCTTCGGCTCCCGCTCGATGATGTCGAGGGTCTCGACGCCGAAGTGGTCGACGATGCGCTCGGCGATCCGCGGGCCGATGCCCTTGATCAGGCCGGAGCCGAGATAGCGGCGTATGCCCTGGACGGTGGCCGGGAGGACGGTGGTGTAGTTCTCCACGGTGAACTGCTTGCCGTACTGCGGGTGGGAGCCCCAGCGGCCCTCCATGCGCAGGGACTCGCCCGGCTGCGCGCCGAGCAGCGAGCCGACGACCGTGAGGAGATCGGCGCCGCGTCCGGTGTCGACGCGGGCGACCGTGTACCCGTTCTCCTCGTTGGCGTAGGTGATCCGCTCGAGGACCCCTTCGACCACTGCCAGATTGGACATGATCCGACGCTACCGCCGGGGTCGGACAACGCGGGCGGCCTGTGGACAACTCGCGTCCGCGCAGCGGCGGTAGCGATTCCGGCACGTCGAGGGGGCCCGGCCGTACGGCCGGGCCCCTCCATTTCCCCTCCCTCAAGGACTCCCCGGATCCCCCCAGATCCCCCCCGGGAGCCTTGATGACAGGTATGACCGGCGTGACTGGTAAAGGGTTGTACGACTGCGGCCGGTAATTTTTCCGGAACTCCCGGATCCAGTCGGTTGCCGCATCCGAGCGCCGTTCCCGGCTGCTCGCGCGCTCAGTTGATGTTGAACCCGTCCTGGGCCAGGACGCTGCCGTCGGACGCGTAGACCGTCACCGCGTAGCCGGTCCGCATCACCTCCGGGCCGGGAAAGGCGTAGTACGTACCCCAGTCGGGCTCCGCGCCCAGGCGCAGGACTCCCGCCTCGTACTCCTTGTCGGCCACGCGGATCACGATGCGGGCGGGCGGTCTGTCCGTGCGGAAGGCGCCGTGGACGAGGCCCTCGCTGCTCGACAGGCCACCGCTCACGCTGTCGGGGCGGATGTTGTTGCCCGGCAACTGCCGGGCCGCCGTGACCGCCTGCTGGATGTCGTCTCGCTGGACGACGTAGTTCTGTTCGCCCTCGGGCAGCAGCACCACCTTCAGGCCGTGGCCGATACCGGCCACTTCGTACGGCTGGAGGGTCCGGACGCCCGGCCGGCCGGTGGATGCCGACGGAGTGGGGGCGGTGGCCGGCGGTGCCGGGGAGGGAGACACGCGGGCGCCGTCGACCCCCGCGTACGCGAGGACGGCGAGTGCCGCCGTGACCGTCGCCGCACCGGCCACGGCCGCCCGTCGCCTGCTGCGCGCGGTGCGGCCCCGGCGCAGCACGTCGTCGACCGGGGCGGGCCCCACGGGGTGGGAGTCCGCCTCGCGTCGCAGGGCGTCGCCGATGCGCAGGTCGTCGTTCACGGGCGCGGCTCCTTCGGCGTCCCACGGGCCGCCCTGCCGCTCGCGGACGCGCCCGCAGGCTCACGGGCCACTCCCGGCTCGCCGCGGAGGCGGCGCAGGGCCCGCGCGCTGTGGCTGCGGACCGTGCCGATGCGGGTGCCGAGCAGCCGGGCCACCTCCGACTCGGTGCGGTCCTCCAGATACCGCAGCACGATCACGGCCCGCTGCCGGGGCGGCAGCCGGTCGAGCGCCTGGAGAAGCGCGCTCCGTTCGGCGATGCCCTCGGTGCGGTCCGGGGCGGCCGTCTCCGGGAAGCGGGTGGTGAGCCACTCGCGTGCCCGCGTCCGCCGGAGCCGGTCCACATTGGCGTTGATCATGATGCGCCAGACGTAGGCGTCGGGGTCGTCGGTGCGCTGGATGCGCTCCCACTTCACATACGCCTTGGCCAGGGCTGCCTGCACCAGGTCCTCCGCGTCGTGGTGATGTCCGGTCAGGAGCCGGGCCGTCCGGAGCATCCGTGGCCAGCGGCTGACCACGAATGCCCGGAAGTCCGCCTCCGCGCTCGTCTTCAATCAGGGTCCTCTGTCGGGGCCGCTGTTCGCCGTCGGGGGCCGCGCCGGCGTGCCCGACCCCTGTACGGGCCCGGCGGCGCGGCTCCGGTCCTACCTGGGGCCGAAGGTCAGGGTCGCCAGCACCGCGCCGCCGCCGTCGTACGCGGTGACCGTGACGGGCTCCCGCCACGGTCCGGCTCCGGGCCGGTCGAGGTAGTACGTGCCCCAGCCGGGCCTGCCCGGCAGCCGCAGCATCGCGGCCTCGGTCTCCGGGCCCCTGCCGATGCGCACGGTCATCCGCGCCGGCGGCGTGTCCGTACGGTAGGCGCCGGTGAAGAGGATGTCGTCGCCCCCGGTGCCGATGCCGCCGCTGAGGCTGTTGGGACGGATGCTGCTGCCGGGGTACTTCCTGGCCTCCTCGACATCGGCCGCGAAGTCGTCGTAGCCGACCACATAGTTCTGCCGGCCCTCGGGCAGGAGGGCCATCTTCGCGCCGCGGCCGATGTCGACGGGCTCGTAGGGGCGTACGACGCGCGGCCCGGTCGCGGACGGGGACTTCGCCCGGGGCTGCGCCGGAGCGGCCCCGTTCTGCGCGGGAGCGGCGGCCGGAGACAGCCCGTTCCGCGTCGTCGCCGGGGCCGCGGGCGATGCCGCGCGGTCGACCGCGATGGCCGTCCCGCCGCCGGCCGCCAGAACCAGCGCCACCGCTCCCGCTACGGCAAGCCGCCTTCTGCTCATGCTTCCTCCAGATGATCGGACGCGATCCGTGAACGTCTACATCTGTCAGACGGCGTCCGGCCCCGGCGGCTATGTCATGGCAGCGGAAGTTTCTCGGCGGACTTCCCGGGTGGTGTCAGAGCACGTGCTCGACGAAGCGGCGCACGGTCTCCGTCAGCACCTCCTCTCCGTCGCGTGCCCACAGCCGCTCGTTGAACAGCTCGACCTCGATCGGGCCGCTGTAGCCCGCCGCGTCCACCCGGCTGCGCCACGCGCGCATGTCGATCGATCCGTCGCCGATCTGTCCCCGGCCGTTGAGCACTCCGGCGGGCAACGGTGTGGTCCAGTCGGCGAGTTGGAAGGCATGGATGCGGCCTTCCGCTCCCGCCCTCGCGACCGCGTCCGGCGCCGTGTCGTCCCACCAGATGTGGTAGGTGTCCACCACTACGCCCACCTGCGACGACGGGAACCGTCCGGCGAGCGCGAGGGCCTGGGTCAGGGTGGAGACGACACAGCGGTCCGCGGCGTACATCGGGTGCAGCGGTTCGATCGCCAGCCGTACGCCCCGCTCCCCCGCGTAGGGCGCGAGGACCGACAGCGCGTCCGCGATCCGCTCGCGGGCTCCTGCCAAGTCGGCGCTGCCCGGCGGCAGTCCGCCGGAGACGAGGACCAGGGTGTCCGTGCCCAGGGTCGCGGCCTCGTCGATCGCCGCGCGGTTGTCGTCGAGCGCACGTGCCCGCTCCCCGGGGTCGATCGCGGTGAAGAAGCCGCCGCGGCACAGGCTCGTGACCGCGAGACCCGCGTCGCGGACGAGCGCGGCCGTCGCCGCGACGCCGTACGACCGGACGGGCTCACGCCACAGTCCGACCCCGGAAACGCCCAGCCGCAGGCAGGCCTTGGTCAGTTCGGGCAGGGACAGCTGC
Organism: Streptomyces sp. NPDC096193; assembly: GCF_040302905.1. Classification (NCBI taxonomy): domain Bacteria; kingdom Bacillati; phylum Actinomycetota; class Actinomycetes; order Kitasatosporales; family Streptomycetaceae; genus Streptomyces; species Streptomyces sp. NPDC096193. Next base: position 279,275 of record NZ_JBEOSJ010000006.1, read on the forward strand.
TTCACGGTCATCTGGTTGATGCTGAAGCGGCTCGGACCGGTCATGCGCTGACTCCGTACACATCGAGCAGGGACCGCATGCGCCTCTCGGCCAGGGCCGGGTCGGGGAACAGGCCGAGGCCGTCGGCCAGTTCGTAGGCCCGCGCGAGATGGGGCAGCGAGCGCGCCGACTGGAGGCCGCCGACCATCGAGAAGTGCGACTGATGCCCGGCGAGCCAGGCCAGGAACACCACACCGGTCTTGTAGAAGCGCGTGGGCGCCTCGAAGAGATGGCGGGAGAGGCCGACCGTGGGGTCGAGGAGCTTGCGGAAGCCCTCCGTGTCCCCGGTGTCCAGCACCCGTACCGCCTCCGCCGCCAGCGGTCCCAGCGGATCGAAGATGCCGAGCAGCGCGTGGCTGAAGAAGCCGCGTTCGTCGCTGGCGATCAGCTCCGGGTAGTGGAAGTCGTCGCCCGTGTAACAGCGCACGCCCTGCGGGAGGCGCCGACGCAGCTCCACCTCCCGGCGCGCGTCCAGCAGCGACACCTTGATGCCGTCCACCTTGTCGGGGTGGGCCGCGACGACCTCCAGGAAGGTCTCCGTGGCGGTGTCGAGGTCGGCGCTTCCCCAGTAACCCTCCAGTGCCGGGTCGAACATCGGCCCGAGCCAGTGCAGGATCACCGGTTCGGAGGCCTGGCGCAGCAGATGGCCGTAGACGGTGAGGTAGTCGTCCGCCGAGGTCGCTGTCGCCGCCAGCGCACGGGATGCCATCAGGATCGCGCCCGCGCCGGTGGACTCGACGAGAGCGAGCTGTTCCTCGTACGCCGCCCGTACCGCCGCGAGGTCCGCGGATCCGGTCAGCTGGTCGGTCCCCGCACCGCAGGCGATCCGGCCACCCACCGCCCCGGCCTCGGCGGCCGAGCGCCGGATCAGCTCCGCCGCGCCCGCCCAGTCCAGACCCATCCCCCGCTGGGCGGTGTCCATCGCCTCGGCGACACCGAGGCCGTGCGACCACAGATGGCGGCGGAAGGCGAGGGTGGCGTCCCAGTCGACCGCGGCGGGTGAACCGGGGGCGGTGTCGGCGTACGGGTCGGCGACGACATGCGCGGCGGAGAAGACCGTACGGGAGGCGGGCGGGGCACCACCCGCGCCCCCGGAGACGGTGAAGTCCGCGGGTTCGGCCCGCGGGGTGTGGGCGCGCAACCGGCCGTCGGCGCTCGGGAGTCGGATCACAGGGTCAGCTCCGGAACGTCGAGGCGACGGCCCTCGGCCGACGATCTGAGAGCGAGTTCGGCGAGCTGCACACCGCGCGCACCGGCGAGCAGATCCCAGTGGTAGGGCTCGCCGAGCGCCACATGGCGCAGAAACAGCTCCCACTGCGCCTTGAACCCGTTCTCGAACTCCGTGTTGTCCGGGATCTCCTGCCACTGGTCGCGGAAGGGCTCGGTGGCCGGCAGATCGGGGTTCCACACCGGCTTCGGGGTGGCCGAGCGGTGCTGGACGCGGCACCGGCGCAGCCCGGCGACCGCTGAGCCGTGGGTGCCGTCGACCTGGAACTCCACGAGCTCGTCGCGCATGACCCGCACCGCCCAGGAGGAGTTGATCTGGGCGACGGCCCCGCCCTCCAGCTGGAAGATCGCGTACGCCGCGTCGTCCGCGGTCGCCTCGTACGGCTTGCCGCGCTCGTCCCAGCGCTGCGGGATGTGTGTGGAGACCTGCGCGCTCACGCTGGTGACGCGGCCGAAGAGACCGTGCAGTACGTACTCCCAGTGCGGGAACATGTCGACGGCGATGCCGCCGCCGTCCTCGGAGCGGTAGTTCCAGGACGGGCGCTGGGCCTCCTGCCAGTCGCCCTCGAAGACCCAGTAGCCGAACTCGCCCCGTACGGACAGGATCTCGCCGAAGAAGCCGCCCTCCACGAGGCGCTTCAGCTTCAACAGACCCGGCAGGAAGATCTTGTCCTGGACGACGCCGTGCCGGATGCCGGCGGCGGCGGCGAGACGTGCCAGCTCCAGGGCGCCGGCGAGATCGGTCGCGGTCGGCTTCTCGGTGTAGACGTGCTTGCCCGCCGCGATGGCCTGTTTGATCGCGGGGACGCGGGCGGAGGAGACCTGCGCGTCGAAGTAGATGTCCACGCTGCCGTCGGCCAGCACGGCGTCCAGGTCGGTCGTCCAGTGCTCCAGTCCGTGCTGTTCGGCGATGTCGCGCAGCGCGTGCTCGCGGCGCCCGACGAGAACGGGCTCCGGCCACAGCGTCTCGCCGTCCCCCAGATCGAGACCACCCTGATCGCGGATGGCCAGCAGGGAGCGCACCAGATGCTGGCGGTATCCCATCCGTCCGGTCACGCCGTTCATGGCGATCCGCACTGTCCTGCGTGTCACGAAGATGCCTCCATGTCCCTCGATCCCCGGACGGTTCCCTCTTTATGGCCTTGTTGCCTCGATACCGCGGTAGCAAGCGCTTTCTACGCGGTATGACGCTAGCCTGCCGACAGTGACCCGGACAAGGGCTCTGTTCCATCTCCCGCGGAGGAAAGCGATGACAGTCACCCTGTCGGACGTCGCGGCGCGCGCTCGGGTGTCCCCGGCCACCGTGTCGCGTGTGCTCAACGGCAACTACCCGGTCGCGGCGTCGACGCGGGAGCGGGTCCTTCGCGCCGTCGACGAACTCGACTACGTCCTGAACGGGCCCGCCAGCTCACTCGCCGCCGCCACCTCCGACCTCGTCGGCATCCTCGTCAACGACATCGCCGACCCCTTCTTCGGGATCATGGCCGGAGCCGCGCAGACGGAGATCGGCGGGCAGGAGGGCACCGGGCGCGCGGGCGGCGAGAAACTCGCCGTCGTCTGCAACACCAACGGCTCACCGGACCGGGAGCTCACCTACCTCACCCTGCTCCAGCGGCAGCGGGCGGCGGCCGTCGTCCTCACCGGCGGCGCGCTGGAGGACCCCGCGCACATCGCGGCCATGTCCTCGAAGCTGGCGAAACTCGCGGACGCGGGGACCCGGGTCGTGCTGTGCGGGCGCCCGCCCCTGCCGGGCAGCGACTCGATCGTGGCCGCGCTCACCTTCGACAACCGGGGCGGCGGACGGCGGCTGACGGAGCATCTGCTGTCCCTCGGCCACCGGCGCATCGGGTACGTCGCCGGGCCGACGGAGCGCACCACGACCCGTCACCGGCTGGAGGGCCACCGGGCCGCGCTGACCGCCGCGGGCATAACCGAGAACCAGGACCGGCTCACCGTGCACGGCCCGTACGCGCGGCAGTCCGGCTACGACGCGACCCTCGAACTCCTGCGGCGCGACCCGGCCCTGACGGCGATCGTCGCCGCGAACGACACCGTGGCGCTGGGCGCGTGCGCGGCCCTGCGCGACCAGGGCCTGCGCATCCCCGAGGACATCTCGGTCGCCGGCTTCGACGACCTGCCGTTCTCGGTGGACGCGGTACCGGCGCTGACGACGGTACGACTGCCGCTGTACGAGGCGGGGGCGCGGGCGGGGCGGCTGGCGATGGGGCGGGAGGCGGCGCCGCCGGGGGGCATCGCGACGATCGGAGCGGAGCTGATGGCGAGGGAGTCGACGGGCCGGCCGAAGTCCTGAGCGGCTGATTCGGCCGGGCTCTTGCGGCTGAGCGGCTTGTCCGGCTCGGGTTCTCGCGGCTGAGCGGCTTGTTCGGCTCGGGTTCTCGTGGCTGAGCGGCTTGTTCGGCTCGGGTTCTCGCGGCTGAGCGGCTTGTTCGGCTCGGGTTCTCGCGGCTGAGCGGCTTGTTCGGCTCGGGTTCTCGCGGCTGAGCGGCTTGTGCGGCTCGGGTTCTCGTGGCTGAGCGGCTTGTGCGGTGCGGGTTCTTGTGGATTGGGTCCGGGTTCTTGGGGCGCGGCGGGTTGTGGGGTTGCTGTCCCGGTGCCGTTCCGGGGTCATGTCCGGGACTGCGGTCCTCACCGCGATTCGCGCGAGTTGCGGGCGCTTTGACGTCCCGGACACGACCCCTGCACGTCCCCGTCCCTGAACCCGAGCCCTCGCTCCGGCCGGAGGCGTATCCGCCCCCTCGCGTCGCGATCGGTCCACGAAACCTTGGTATGGGACGGACGGGGGGTCGCTGACGGGCGGGAGGGGGACGGGGGCGCAGGAGGGGGGTGTCCGGACGTCAAAGCTTCAGCAACTCGCGCGAAGCGCGGTGAGAAAGCAGTCCGGACACCCCCCTCCGGAGAACCCGGCACCCGCACCCACCCACCAACCGGGCGCGTGCCCGCACCACAGCGACCCGCACATCAAGGCACCCGCACATCAGGCACCCGCACCACAAGCGACCGCACCCGCACCACAAGCCACGCGCCCCGGACGAGGACCCCAACCACCACACCCTCAGGCAACCCCCGCCCGCAACGCCCCCACCGTCGCCGCGATCGACGGGCGTCTCGCCGCCCCCTCCCGCCACAGCGCGTACAGCCTCCGCCTCGGCACCGGCGTCAGCGGCACCTCCCGTACCCCCTCCGGCAACGCCCCCCGCCCCAGGCGCGGCATCACCGCGATCCCCAGCCCCGCCGCCACCAGCGCCAGTTGGGTGTGGTTCTCCTCCGCCTGGTGGACGAGGTCCGGTTCGCTCCCCGTCGCCCGCAGCATCCGGATCAGCCAGTCGTGGCAGACCGTGCCCGGCGGCTGGCAGATCCAGCGCTGACCGGCCAGGTCCTCGCGCCGTACCGATGCCAGGGACGCCAGCGGATGCCCCTCCGGCACCAGCAGGTCGCACAGGTCGTCGCCGAGGTGTGCCTGTTCGACGCCGTCCGGTGCGGGCAGCGGCGCGATGTCCCAGTCGTGGGCGACCGCGAGGTCGGTCATCCCCCGGGCCACGAGGTCGACGGACAGATGCGGGTCGACCTCGGTGAGGCGGGCGTCGAGGGTGGGGTGCAGACGGGCCAGTTCGGCGAGGACGCCCGGCATGAGTCCGCGCGCGGCGGACGGGAACGCGGCGATCGTCAGGCGGCCGGTGGGCTGCCCCCGCCGTTCCTCCAGCGTGGTCTCCGCGCGTTCCACGATCGCGAGCAGTTCCTCGGCCGTCCCGGCGAGGTGCTGTGCCGCGTCGGTGAGCGCCACGCCCCGTCCCCGCCGCTCCAGCAGCGTCGTCCGCGTCTCCCGCTCCAGCTTGGTGATCTGCTGCGACACCGCGGACGGGGTGTACCCGAGCGCGGTCGCCGCGGCGGCCACCGAACCGTGCACCGCGACCGCGTGCAGCGCCCGCAGGCGTCCCAGATCGAGCACGGCCCACCCCCCATTCGTAAGCAACGCTCAATTCCACCATGAAGAAACCCGCGCTGGTGCTACATGGTCCGGGCCGGTGATCCTCGACGCATGCGTCCCGTACACATGGCACTCGCCGTGACCGTCGCCGCGGTCTGGGGAGTCAACTTCGTCGTCATCGAACTCGGCCTCGGGCACTTCCCGCCGCTGCTGTTCTCCGCGTTGCGCTTCCTGGTGGCCGCACTGCCCGCCGTCTTCTTCGTGGGCCGCCCCAAGGTCGCCTGGAAGTGGCTGATCGGCGTCGGACTGGCCCTCGGGGTCGCGAAGTTCGGGCTGCTGTTCATCGGCATGGACCGGGGTATGCCGGCCGGACTGTCCTCGCTCGTGCTCCAGATCCAGGCGGTGTTCACGGCCGTTCTGGCCGCGGTCGTGCTCGCCGAACGGCCGGGCAGGGCGCGGGTCCTGGGCATGGCCGTGGCGCTGGGCGGCATCGCCCTCGCCGCCGTCGACGAAGGGACGTCGGGGCCGCTGCTCGGCTTTGTGCTCGTCGTCGCGGCCGCCGCCTGCTGGGGCGTGTCCAATGTGCTGACCCGCAAGGCGTCCCCGCCGGACGCGCTGAACTTCATGGTCTGGGTGTCCGTGGTCCCCGTGCTGCCGCTCCTCGCGCTCTCGTTGCTCTTCGAGGGACCTTCGGCGGATCTGCACGCCCTGCGGTCCCTCGACTGGAGCGGCGCCGGGACCGTCGTCTACGTCGCCTGGGGCGCGACGGTGTTCGGCTTCGGGGCCTGGGGGTTCCTGCTGCGGCGCTACCCCGCCTCCGCCGTCGCGCCCTTCTCGCTGCTCGTGCCCGTCTTCGGCATGACGTCCGCCGCTCTGCTGCTGGACGAGTCGGTGAGCCCGCTGCGCTGGGGCGCCGCGGTGCTCCTCGTCGGTGGTGTCGCGCTCACCTCGCTGTCGCGAGCAGTTGCTCCAGGTGCATCCGGCCCGGCGCCAGCAGTGCCGGCAGGTCCGCTGCCTCCGGGTGCCAGCGCTTCTCGTACTCCCAGCTCAGCCACGTCTCGTCGGTGAGCTGGGCCAGGCACGCGGCGAGCGGCAGCACCCCGGTACCGAGCGCCAGCGGGGCGAGGTCGTCGGCCGAGGCGACGTCCTTGACCTGGACGTAGCCGAGGAACGGGGAGAGCGCGGCATGGGCGATCGCCGGTTCCTCACCCTCCAGCCAGGGGTGCACCACGTCCCAGATCGCGCCCGCGTACAGATGGCCGACCGGTCCGAGGATGCGGGAGACGCCGGCGCCGGTCCGGTGCGAGTCGTGGGTCTCGACCAGAATCCGTACGTCCAGTCCGGCCGCGGTCTCGGCGGCCGCCCCGAGCCGGCGGGCGGCGACGGCCTCCGCCTCCGCCGGGTCCTGGCCCTCGCCGCCGGGGAAGACGCGCACATGCGGCGCGCCGACGTCCTTGGCGAGCCGCAGCAGGTCCTCGACCTCCTGGATCACGGCCGCGTCCTCGCCGGGGGCCGCGAGGCCGGTGTATCCGCAGACCGCGAGGATCTCGACACCGGCCCGCGCGAACTCGTCGGCGACGGCGGCCCGTTCGGCAGCCCCGATCCCCGGGTGCACCGGCTCCTCGGGGTCGGCCCGCAGCTCCACCCCCTGGTACCCGGTGTCGGCGGCCAGCTGGACCACGTCCCGGATGGGCATGCCCGGCACTCCGAGCGTCGAGAAGGCGAACTTCACTTGACCGTTCCTTCCTGCAGGGGCAGCCGCCAGTCCTGGCCGACCAGATCCACTCCGTACGAGCGGTGCGGTTTCTCGGCGACGAGGGTGAACCCGGCCCGCTGGTAGATCCGGCGGGCTCCGGTCAGTACGTCGTTGGTCCACAGCACCAGTTCCCGGTACCCCACTTCGCGGGCGAAATCCACCACCGAGCGCACGAGTCCGTCGCCGAGCCCGTGGCCGCGCGCCTCGGGTTCCACCAGGAGCAGCCGCAGGCGCGCGGTGGCGGGGGCGTCGTCCCGTACGCACATCACCGACCCCACCGGTTGTCCGTCCAGCTCGGCGATCCACACCCGTTCCAGATGGGGATCGTGGTCCTGGGCGAAGTCGGCGACGATACGGGCGACGAGGCCCTCGAAGTCGGCGTTCCACCCGTACTCCGCCGCGTACAGCGCCCCGTGCCGCTGGACGACCCAGCCGAGGTCGCCGGGGCGCGGGTCGCGCAGCACCGGGCCGTCGCGGTGCGCGGGCCGGCCGGGCGTGAGGATCTCGCGCACGGTCCGCATCGAGGCGACCAGCCGTGTCCGGTCCTCCGCGGTGACCCCGCCGAGCAGTCTCGCCACGGCCTCGCGCGAGCGTTCGTCGAGCAGGGCGGCGGCTTCCCGTCCCTGGGCGGTGAGGGTGATGCGCTGCCGCCGCGGGTCCCTCTCGGAGGGCGCGCGCGCCACGAGGCCGTCCCGCTCGAACTTGGCGAGGAGCCGGCTCAGATACCCGGCGTCGAGGGACAGCTCGGCGCGCAGGTCGGCGGCGTCGGTCCGCGGGCTGTGGGCGAGTTCGTAGAGGACGCGGGACTCGGTGAGGGTGTACGGGGTGTAGAGGTGTTTGCTGTAGTCGAGCGCGCCGATGAGGTTGGTGTAGAAGCGGTTGAACGCGCGGATCTCCTGGATCGGCATGAAGGCTCCCAGCATTTTCCTTGACTGAGTCAACGCTAGGCCCGGGCGGCTGTCGGGGCAAGAGCAGCGGACCCCCGGCGGCGCACGAGGGGCGGACCGAGGTCGGACGTCACAGGAACCTCATCTCTCCCTCCCGCACCGGTTCCGGCCGGCGAGGCAACCCGCCCTTCCCGTTTTCCGTCTAACCCGCCACTCCGTCGGATGCGACCCGCAGCACGGTGTCGGCCCTCGCTGCTCCACCCGCGAGCGCCGATCCCTCCCTCTCCCGCCGTCTGCGGCCGGCGGCCCCGCCGCCACCGGTGCGCCCCCTCCCGAAGCGCCGGTGGCGGCCCCCGTACCGGTGACCTTTCGCGCGGCGCGCGCCCTTTTCCTTGCCGCACCCTTGACCTGGCAGTAATTTTCGGGCTATCCGTGTGCTTTGGAAGTTTCCTTCAACTCCCTTGTCGAGCAAGGCCGGAAGGAGCACCCATGCACGACCGGAGCCTCTCCAGACGCACCGTTCTCGGCGCGACCGCCGCCACCGCCCTGGCGGCGAGTGCCGCCGCGGTCCCCGCGTACGCCGCCGGACCGGCGTCCCATGACCACCGAGACCGGCTGAAACGGCTGATCTCCCGGATGAGCGTCGAGGAGAAGGTCGGCCAGCTCTTCGTGATGCGGGTGTACGGGCACTCCGCGACCGCGCCCGACCAGGCCGACATCGACCTGAACCTCAAGGAGATGGGCGTTCGCACGGCCGCCGAGCTGATCGCCCGGTACCACGTCGGCGGCATCATCTACTTCGCCTGGGCGCACAACACCCGCGACCCCCGGCAGATCGCCGGGCTGTCCAACGGCATCCAGCGCGCGGGCCTGGACCAGCCCACCCCCCTGCCGCTGCTGATCTCCACGGACCAGGAGCACGGCATCGTCGCGCGGGTGGGCAGGCCCGCCACCCTGCTGCCCGGAGCGATGGCCCTGGGGGCAGGCGGATCGCGGTCCGACGCCCGCAGCGCGGCGGAGATCGCCGGGACCGAACTGGCCGCCATGGGCATCCTCCAGAACTACGCGCCGGTCGCGGACGTCAACGTCAACCCGGCCAACCCCGTCATCGGCGTGCGCTCCTTCGGCTCCGACCCCGAGGCCGTCGCCCGGATGGTCGCCGCCCAGGTCCGCGGCTACCGAAGCGCCGGCGTGGCCGCGACGTCGAAGCACTTCCCCGGCCACGGTGACACGACCGTCGACAGCCACACCGGCATCCCGGTCATCACCCACACCCGCCAGGAGTGGGAGGAGATCGACGCCCCGCCCTTCCGCGCGGCGATCGACGCCGGGATCGACTCGATCATGACGGCGCACATCCAGTTCCCCGCCCTGGACCCGAGCAACGACCCCGCCACCCTCTCCCGTCCCATCCTCACCGGCATCCTGCGCGAGGAACTCGGCTACGACGGGGTGGTGGTGACGGACGCGCTCAACATGCAGGGCGTACGCGACAAGTACGGGGACCACCGGGTGCCGGTGCTCGCGCTGAAGGCGGGCGTGGACCAGTTGCTCAACCCACCGGACCTGGCCGTCGCCTGGAACGGGGTGCTGAACGCCGTCAAGAGCGGTGAGCTGACCGTCGAACGCCTCGACGAATCGATCCTGCGGATCCTCCGCCTCAAGGAGCGTCTGGGGCTGTTCAGCCGGCCGTTCGTCTCGGAGGCGGGCGTGGAGCGCAAGGTCGGCACACGCGCCCATCTGGCCGCCGCGGACCGGATCGCCGACGGGACGACGACCCTGCTCGTCAACGAGCGCGGGCTGCTGCCGCTCAGCCGCCGCCGGGAGCCCCGGCTGCTGGTCGTCGGCGCGGATCCGGCCTCCCCGACCGGGACGACCGGGCCACCGACCGCGGTGCTGGCGAAGGCCTTCACCGAACTGGGCTTCACCGCCACCGCCCTGTCCACCGGCACCGCGCCGGCCGCGGCGAAGATCGAGGAGGCGGTGGCGGCGGCGAGCGGCAAGGACGCGGTCGTCGTCGCCACCTACAACGTCACCGCCACCAGTACGCAGCGCACTTTGGTGGCCCGGCTGGTGGCCACCGGTGTGCCGGTTGTGACGCTGGCCATCCGCAACCCGTACGACATCGCCCACCTCGGCGGTGTGCCTGCGGCGCTCGCCACGTACTGCTGGACCGATGTCGAACTGCGGGCGGCGGCACGGGTCGTCGCGGGCCGCACCGACCCCGAGGGCCGACTGCCCGTACCCGTGCCGCGGGCGGACGACCCGGACCGGGTGCTGTATCCCGTGGGGCACGGTCTGTCGTACGACTGACGTATCTCAAACGGCCACTGCCACCGGCGCACCACCGGCAATCGTCCCGCGGCCTTTCCGGGCGGCCGGTGTGGCCCGCTTCGGCGGGCCGCACCGGCCGCACCGGCCGGATGCCCGGGGGGTCCCGTATGGCAGGAATTCGGCGGTCCGCGGGCGCGGTGAGCGTCCCGGTACTCGTGCTGGTCGCCCTCACGGCCGGACGGCGTCCCGGCCGCGGCCGGGACGCCGTCCGGCCCAGCCGCCGCGTCCCCCTCACCCGGCTACCGAGCGGTCTTCCTGGGGCGGGGCGACTGTGCCTCGCCCGCCCGGGACTTCGATGAGGTGCCGTACTCCGGTTAGCGGGCCGCGGCCCGGGTCCTCGCGCGGTACGGCGGCCGGTCCTCGACCGGGCCGCCCTGTCCGGCGCCCACCGACTCGTCCCGCACATCTCCGAGGGGCGCCCGGCGGCCGACGAGGACGGTGACGGCGATGTGGGGCAGGGCTACGCCTGTATACGCAATCTCCTGCCGCCGCACCCGGGCGACCCGGGCGGGGGCGGCGGCCCGCACACCCTGGTCGGCGACTGCGTCTACAGCGCGGCCCAGCGGCAGGTGAAGGAGACGGCCTGCGACGGATCGGGCGACCACCGGCCCGAGTTCACGGTGGCCTCCGCCCGCGCCGAGAGGGCGCAGTGCCCGAAGTGGACGGCCCTGTACGTGCATCCGGGCGGGGACAAGGCGGTGGGCTGTGCCCGCCGTGTGTGAGTGACACGGCGGGCACAGCCCACGCTGCGGCGTCACGGCCGCAGGGACGGCTCCCGCTCGATGTCACGCTTGTCGAGCTTCGCGTCGTACGCCGTCAGGCGCTTCGCCTTGGCCTCGTCCTGCTGGACGGTGGCCGGGGCGACGCCCGCCCACTTCAGGATGGAGGCGGTGGCGGCGGCCTTCTGGTCGGCGACCAGAGCGCCCACGGCCGCACCGTGGTTCGCGCCCGGAGCGACGTACACATAGCTGTCACGGGCACCCTTGCCCAGCCGGAACTGCTCGGCGCCCCACGGGTCGTTCTGACCGTAGACGAACATCATCCGCTGGGCGTTGTTGCGCACCCAGTGGTCGACGTCGTCCATGACGAACGGCTTGAAGCGCATCGGGATGTCGCGCGGCACGAAGTTCCGCGGCGGCTGGTAGCCGTACCGGCTCAGGCCCTTGAGGTGCGGCTGCTTGATGTCGGGCGAGCCCAGCTCGGTGCCGGCCTGGTAGTAGTACGGCGCGTACGGCGCGAGGCCCTGGTCCGTGTAGAACGAGAAGCCGGAGATCGCGTCGATGCTGTCCCAGATCTGCTGGTCCGTCGCGGTCTTGGCGACCGGGATGGCGGCGCAGTCCGCCAGCAGGCTGTACTGCCAGAACGCCCAGGTGTAGTCGAGGACGACGGCCTCGAAGGCCTTGTCCTGCGAGCCGACCGTCGTGAACGTGTAGCCGTTGTCGGCGGCATACTGGGTGTAGATCGCGGCGAGCTGCTCGCGGCGGATCAGCGCCTCACGCTGCACGTTGTTGAGCTTGGTGCGGCATTCGGCGGTTCCGACGTTCGCGAGGAAGCGGTCGTAGGCCGAGTCCTCGTTGTTCCGCACGTCGTTGGGGGCCACGTAGGCGACGACGCCGTCCATGTCGCGCGGGTAGAAGCGCTCGTAGTACGTGGCCGTCATGCCGCCCTTGGAGCCGCCGGTGGTGAGCCACTTCTTGGCGTACACCTTCTTCAGCGCGGTGAAGAGGCGGTGCTGGTCGCTGGCGGCCTGCCAGATGTCCAGCTTCGACCAGTCGGCCGGTTCGGGACGGGACGGCGTGAAGAAGCGGTACTCAACGGAGACCTGGTTGCCGTCGATGATGGCCGTCGGCTCACTGCGGCGCGGTGTGGTGTTCACGTTGTAGCCGGAGGTGAACATGACCGTCGGCCGGTTGGTGTCCTTGTGCAGCAGGGTGATCCGCTGCTTGAAGGTCCCCTTGCCCGGGTGCCGGTGGTCGACCGGCTGTGTGTAGTTGAGGACGAAGAACCGGTACCCGGTGTACGGCTTCTCCTCGATGAGACTCATGCCCGGAATCGCGAGGATCCGGTCCTTGATGTCCGTGCCGGGCGCAGGCTCCGCGGCGGTAGCCGCACCCGCCGTCGCGCCGGCCGCGCTCATCGTGCCTATGAGCACCACGAGCGACAACAGCCATCTGAGCGCCTTGCTCATTCACCCTCCCCTTGGTTCACCTGTGACGCGGTGAACCTAGCGGGGGCAATGCCCGGCTGGCCACCCCCAGTTGACTGCCGGGTAACCGACGGCAGGTCAGGGAGCGGACGGGGATGCGGGGCGACGGCGGGTCAGCACAGGATCCAGCCGGTGGAGCGGGAGACCCCGGCGATGGCGCCGGTGGCCCGGACGCAGCGGTTGAGCGCGTGCACGGTGACGGGCCCCGCCTGGCGGGTGAAGGTGCCGCGGTCGACGGCGGCACGGCCGCCGCGGGCCTGGAGCGAGACGGACATCGCCCTCCGGGCTCCGGGCTTCCTCGCGACGGTCACGGCGCAGGCGTAGTTCCGGCTCTTGTGGACGCGCAGTTCGCCGCCCGGGAACCGCACGGTCTTCTGCACCCGCCCCGGACAGCCCGAGGCGGCCTCCGCGCTCTGCGTACCGGGCCCGGCGAGGGACAGCGCCCCCACGGCCATCAGCACCGCGAGGAACTGCGCCAGCAGTCTCCTCACCGGCCTGGTCGTCTCCGTCCCACCGAACACTTTTGCGCCCCCTCGTCACGGCCCCGTACATGCGTACGACGCAGGCGGGGGCGGAACGGTTGCCGACCCCACGACATGGTCACACCGTGGCCGGTTCGTCCTCTCCTATGAAGGTCCGCCACAGCGTGGTGTAACGGCCCTCCAGAGCGAGGAGCTCGTCGTGGGTTCCGTCCTCGACCACCCTGCCGCCGTCCATCACCACAATGCGGTCGGCGCGCGCGGCGGTCGTCAGCCGGTGTGCGACGACCAGGGTGGTGCGGCGGCCGGTCAGCCGATCGGTGGCTTGGTTGACCTGAGCCTCGGTGGCCAGGTCCAGCGCGGCCGTCGCCTCGTCCAGAAGCAGCACATCGGGGTCGACCAGCTCGGCCCTGGCCAGGGCGATCAGCTGACGCTGGCCCGCCGAGAGATTGCGGCCGCGCTCGGAGACCTCGTGCAGATAGCCGCCGTCCAGGGTGGCGATCATGTCGTGCGCGCCGACGGCGCGGGCGGCGGCCTCGACCTCGGCGTCGCTCGCGCCGGGCCGTCCGTAGGCGATGGCGTCGCGGACGGTGCCCTCGAAGAGGTACGCCTCCTGCGGGACGACGCCGAGCCGGTGCCGGTAGGCGGTGAGGTCGAGCTCGCGCAGATCCTGTCCGTCGGCGGTCACCCGGCCGCTCGTCGGGTCGTAGAACCGCGCGACCAGCTTGACCAGCGTCGACTTGCCCGCGCCGGTCTCGCCGACGAAGGCGACCGTCTGGCCCGCCGGGATGCGCAGATCGATGCCCGTGAGGGCCTCCTCCTCGTCGCCGTAACGGAAGTCGACGCCCTCGAAGGCGATCTCGCCGCGCAGCGACGCGACGTCCACGGGCTTCTTCGCGCTCGCCGTCGATGTCGGCTCGTCCAGCAGTTCCTGGATGCGCCGGAGCGACACCGAGGCCTGCTGGTAGCCGTCGAAGACCTGCGACAGCTGCTGCACGGGGGCGAAGAAGAGGTCGATGTAGAGGAGGTAGGCGACCAGGGCGCCGGTGCTCAGCGTGCCCGCGTCGACCCGGTGCCCGCCGACGATCAGGACGGCAGCGGCGGCCACCGAGGACAGCAGTTGCACGAAGGGGAAGTACACCGATATCAGCCACTGGCCGCGGACGCGGGCCTCGCGGTAGTGCTCGCTGCGGGCCACGAAGCGGTCGTTGCCGGAGCGCTCCCGGCGGAACGCCTGCACGATGCGCAGCCCGGACACGGACTCCTGGAGGTCGGCGTTGACGACGCTGATGCGCTCACGCGCCAGCTCGTACGCCTGCACGCTCTTGCGGCGGAAGAAGAAGGTGCCGACGATCAGCACCGGCAGGGTCGCGAAGACGACGAGCGCGAGCTGGAGGTCGATGACCAGCAGGGCGACCATGATGCCGAAGAAGGTGACCACCGAGACGAACGCGGTGACTAGACCGGTCTGCAGGAACGTCGACAGGGCGTCCACGTCCGTCGTCATCCGGGTCATGATCCGGCCGGTCAGTTCGCGCTCGTAGTAGTCGAGGCCCAGTCGCTGGAGCTGGGCGAAGATCTTCAGACGTACGGAGTAGAGCACCCGCTCGCCGGTGCGGCCCGTCATCCGGGTCTCGCCGATCTGCGCGGTCCATTGCACGAGCACGCTCAGCAGCGCCAGGCCGGAGGCCGCCCACACCGCGCCGAGCGCGACCTGCTCCACACCCTGGTCGATGCCGTGCCGGATCAGGACCGGAAGCAGCAGGCCCATGCCGGCGTCGACAGCCACCAGCAGCAGACTGACGAGCAGCGGAAGCCCGAAGCCGCGCAGCAGCAGCCGCAGGCCCTGGCCCTCTCCCTCGGTGTGCTCGACGCGGACGGCGCGTGCCTCGTCGACGTCCGGTGTGTCGTCGGCCGGCGGCAGCGCCTCCACCTGGGCGAGCAGCTCGGGGGTGGCTCCCGGCGCGGCCGATTCCCGCACGGTCTCCTCGCGCACCCACAGCCGGGGCGTGATGCCGCGCTCCGCGTCGAACTCCGCGTCCAGCTCGTCCCGTACGGAGCTGTCGCTGCCCGCCTCGGCCTCCAGCGCGGGAGCGTGCCCCGGCGATACGCCGCCGAGCTCGTCCGGGTCGGTCAGCAGCCGGCGGTACAGGGCCGAGCGCCGGGTCAGCTCCTCGTGGGTGCCGATGTCCGCGAGCCGTCCGCCGTCCAGGACCGCGATGCGGTCGGCGAGCTGGAGGGTGGAGCGGCGGTGGGCTATCAGCAGGGTGGTGCGGCCGGTCATCACCGAACGCAGCGCCTCGTGGATCTCGTGCTCGACGCGGGCGTCCACGGCGGAGGTGGCGTCGTCGAGCAGCAGCAGCCGGGGGTCGGTGAGGATCGCCCGGGCGAGCGCGACGCGCTGGCGCTGGCCGCCGGAGAGGGTCAGACCGTGCTCGCCCACGGTGGTGTCGTAGCCGTCGGGCAGCTCGCCGATGAAGCCGTCGGCCTGGGCGGCGCGGGCGGCGGTCTCGATCTCCTCCTGCGTCGCGCCGGGTTTTCCGTACGCGATGTTGGCGCGGACCGTGTCCGAGAACAGGAAGCTGTCCTCCGGCACCATGCCGATCGCGGCCCGCAGCGAGTCGTAGGTCAGCTCGCGCACGTCGTGGCCGCCGACGAGGACCGCGCCGTGCGTCACGTCGTAGAAGCGGGGCAGCAGGAGCGAGACGGTCGACTTGCCGCTGCCGGACGACCCGACGACGGCGACGGTCTCCCCGGGACGGATCTCCAGCGAGAAGCCGTCGAGGACCGGGCGCTCCTGGTCGTATCCGAAGGTCACGTCGTCGAACTCGACGGTGGCGGGGGCGTCCGCCGGGAGCACCTTGGTGCCCTCGGTCAGCGTGGGCTCGGTGTCGATCAGCTCCAGTACGCGGTCGACACCCGCGCGTGCCTGCTGGCCGACGGTCAGCACCACGGCGAGCATCCGGACCGGGCCGACGAGCTGGGCGAGATAGGCGGAGAAGGCGACGAAGGTGCCCAGCGTGATCTGGCCGCGGGTGGCCAGCCAGCCGCCGACGGCCAGCATGGCGACCTGTCCGAGGGCGGGGACGGCCTGGAGCGCGGGGGTGTAGCGGGCGTTCAGCCTGATGGTGCGCAGCCGGCCGGCGAACAGCTTGCGGCTCGCCTCGCGCAGCTTGCCGGCCTCCTGGTCCTCCTGGCCGAAGCCCTTGACCACGCGTACGCCGGAGACGGCTCCGTCCACGACGCCCGCGACGGAGGCGGCCTGGCTCTGCGCGTACCAGGTGGCGGGGTGGAGCCGGACCCGGCTGCGCTTGGCGATGAACCAGATGGCGGGGGCGACGGCGACGGCGATCAGGGTGAGGGGCGGCGACAGCCACGCCATGATCACGAGGGAGATCAGGAAGAGCAGGATGTTCCCGATGGTCATCGGGAGCATGAAGAGCAGACCCTGGATGAGCTGGAGGTCGCTGGTCGCCCGGCCGACGACCTGGCCGGTGGAGAGCTCGTCCTGACGCCGCCCGTCGAGCCGGGTGATCGTCGCGTACATCTCGGTCCGCAGGTCGTGCTGGACGTCGAGGGCGAGGCGGCCGCCGTAGAAGCGGCGGACGTAGGTGAGGACGTAGACGACGACGGCCGCGGCGATGAGCAGGCCGGTCCAGACGGCGAGGGAGCGGGAGTGGTCCCCGATCACGTCGTCGATGACGATCTTGGTGATCAGGGGGACGAGCGCCATGACGGCCATGCCGCCCAGGGACGAACCGAGCGCGAGCAGCACATTGCGCCGGTACCGCCAGGCGTAACCGGCCAGGCGCCGGGCCCACCCCTCATTCGCCGCCACGTGGTGCCTCCCGTTGAAATTCATCCACCGGAAGGCACCAACGCGCCGAGCAGCGTATTTCATCCCGCTGCAACGAACGGATACGGCCGACTTCGGTCGGCGGGGTCCGCTGAGACCGGTCAGTGAGGAGCCGGAATCGCCTCCTTCGCCGCGCGCTCCGGCGTGGCCGGGACGGCCTCGTGCGGGACGGCCGGGGGTACGAACGCGCTGCGGGCGGGCGCTGTCGGGTTGAGATCCTTGTGGATCGCCCGGGCGACGGCCTGGATGGTGTTCACACCGTCGTTCATCGTCGCGTTGTCATGGGTGAGAACGGTGATCTGGTAGTTGTGGCCGGGGCCTGTGAAGGCGCCGATGCTGTGCACGCGCCAGCCGTGCGTGGCCCGCGAAAGCCAGCCGTTCTTCACCTGGACGGTGGCGGTGGCGGGTGCCCCGGCCGGGGTGCCCCAGCGCTGCGAGGCGACGACGTTCTGCATCAGCTTGAGGGCGTAGGCCCGGTTGGGGTCGCTGACCACGGTGTTCTTCGCGGTCAGTATGCCGAGCAGTTTCTGCTCGTCGCGGGCGTTGATCCGGGTGAGGCCCCAGTAGCCGTCGGCGCCCGGCACGGTCTTCGTCATGCCGGCCGCGGTGAGGAAGCGCTTGATCTTGGTGAGACCGAGCTGCTTCCACAGGGCGCTGGTGGCCGCGTTGTCCGACTTGGTGATCATGTCGTTGGCGAGGGTGAACTCGCGCTTCGTGAAGCCGCGCTTCTGGATCTGCGCCTCCTGGAGGAGGGCGGCGAGCACGGTCACCTTGACGATACTGGCCGAGTCGTACTGCTGATCCGGCCGCAGCGTGCAACTGGTCCTGGTGACACGGTCGTTGAGCAGCACGGCCGTCGTCGACGTCCGACCCTTGAGGGCGGCGGTGATGTCGGCGGTCAGCTTGGCGGCGAGACCGGCCTGCTGGGAGGTGCACGCGACCTGCGGCGGCGCGGCCGCCGCAGGCGCCGTGGCGGCGGCGAGCGGCACGAGTGTCGCGACGGCGACGACCCCGGCCGCGCCTCTCGCGCGACGCGAAGGACGGCCGGATACGCGGCCGGATATTCGGTGGTGAGTCATGAAGCTTCCCCGTCCCCTGAATGCCTGTGCGGGGCGCCTCCCCGACACCCCCGCACCACTTGACTCACGGTGGGCGGAAAAGTTGTACGCCGTTGTCGCACTGTGAGCAGGTCAGGGGCGGGGCAGCCACACGGTCAGCCGGTAGAAGCGGGTGATCTGGGCGGCGTTCTCGTTGTCGTCGCTCGCCAGCAGCAGCCGCAGCCGCCCGTCGCGGGTGTGCCCGGTGACGGTTAGGGCCTCGATGTTGTCGAGCAGCGGGTTGGGCTGGGGCTGCTTGGCGGGCGCACCGAGTGAGGGGCAGTCGGCGAGGTCGGCGAGGAGTGTCTTGGCCACGAGGCGGACGTCCGGCTGCCCGGTGAGGTTCTCGATGCCGCTGACATCGCGAGCCCGGGCGGTGTCGGCCAGGTACAGCCGGACGGTGTTGCCGACACCCGCGGTGAAGCCCCGCTCCAGCACGAGGAGCCGTCGTCCGTCGCGGGTGGCCGTGATCTCGCTGACGCCGAGAGCGGTGTCGGTGCGGTAGCCGTACTGCGCGGCGGGCCGGAAGCCGTGCCGCGGGCTGTCCCGGTGCCAGCTCTGCAGCCGGACGATCCCGGCGGCGTCGCCACTGATCGCCCCCTCCATCGCGGCGACGAGCCGCCGGCCGCCGCTGTCCAGGGTCAGCCCTTCGAAGGTGGCGTTCCGGGTGGCGCGGCCGGCGGGTGCGACCTGAAGGGCGTCCGGCACGGGCAACCGGCCGAGGATCTTCCCGTCCCGGCTGTACCGGCGCACGGAGGGCTCGGTCTCGGACGCGACGAGCCGGCTGCCGTCACGCTCGACGACGAGCCCTTCGGAGTCGAGCGGCGCCCCGCTCTCGTCCGCGAGATGCACGACACCACTCGGCCGCAGCCCTGCCCCGCGCAGCCGGAACAGCTCGGACCGGTCGGAGAGCGCGGCGATCTGCCCGTCACGGTCGACGGCGAGGGCGGAGAAGTTGCCGACGAAGGTGTCCTGGAAACGGGTCTTGTCGAGGGCGTCGGAATAGCTGTCGATACCGACCCGCGGCGAACAGTCCCGGTCGGCCGGACGGGCGAGGGCGGGCGCGGCGGCGGTGAGACAACCGGCGACGGCCACGGCGGCGGTGACGGAGGCGAGGAGGGGGCGCAGACGCATGGGGGGCACGGTAGGGGGCGGGGATTGAGGCCGGGGGGACTCGACGTGAACTCCGGTCTTCACATCGTCTCCTCATGCACCCCTCCTCGGCGCTACGGTTCATCACATAGCAGGGAGTGCGACGTACGTCACAGGTCGACGTCGTCCGGCGGCTTCGCCTGCGCGAAAACAGCTGCACGTCCTGGGGGGACAGCATGCGCGAGATGGCCAAGGGCTCGAACGTGGGCCTGGCGGACCTGAGTGACGACACCGGATCGGTGATCGTGAGCCTGCGTTGGAGCAGCGCGACCGGAGACGGGGACGCGGACGTCTCGGTGATGCTGCTCAACGGCGACGGGAAGGTACGCGGCGACGCCGACTTCTTCTTCTACAACCATCCCGCCGCGCCCGACGGCAGCGTGCAGTTGCTGGGCAAGGCGCCCACCGACGGGGGCAGCGAGGACCGGATCAGTCTCGATCTGACGGCGGTGCCACCGGACGTGGAGCGCATCGTGGTGGCGGCCAGCCAGTACGGCGGGGCCTGCTTCGGTGAGCTGGACGACCTGCGGGTGACCGTGGCCGACCGCGGCGGCGAGACGCTGCTCGGCTTCTCCATCGAGGACGCCGGCGTGGAGAGCGCCTTCCTCTTCGGCGAGTTGTACCGGCGGGGTGAGGAGTGGAAGTTCCGGGCGATCGGCCAGGGGTACGAGTCCGGACTGGCCGGTCTCGCGACGGACTTCGGCATCGACATCGTCGACGACAGCGCCGACGAGGACACCGAAGCGGGCGACCCCGAGGCCGCGCCGGCCGTGGTGGAGCAGGAGCCGTCGGCACAGGTACCGCCCTCGGCGGCCGCCGGGCCGCGCGTGACGCTCCCCGCGCAGGACGTACGCGGGGAGGAGCCCGGCGCGGGGACGACGTCCAGGCGTACCCGTGGTCCCCGGACCGCCAAGAAGAAGGTCACGCTGCCCAAGGGGGTGAAGAAGTCCCTCGCCGAGAACGAGGCGTGGAGGCCGGCACGGCTGTTCCCCGCGCCGACGCTCAAGAGCGACAAGGAGCGTGAGCTGCGGGCGACGTCCGTTCTGCTCTCGGTGATGGCCGAAGTGCCGGAGTTCGGGCGGCGGTTGACGGCGCCTTTCGGCGCGCCCGCCGGCCGCATGCAGACGTTCACCGAGGTCTCGCTGCCGTACGGGGAGACGCCCAGGCGTCCCGACGGCGTGATCCGCGTGGAGCGGGCCGGGAAGCTGTGGACGGGTCTGGTCGAGACGAAGACCAACGGGAACCCGCTGCGGCCCGAGCAGGTCCAGGACTACATGGACATCGCCGCACGGCGGGGCTACGAGGCCGTGATCACGCTGTCGAACGACGTCGCCCTCGAAGGCTGTCCCCCGGTGGCGGCCAAGACCGACGGACGGCGCAAGCACAAGGTCGCCCTCTGGCATCTGTCGTGGGCCGAGGTGGCGCACCAGGCGCAGATGCTCATCAGGCACGAGGGTGTCGGCAACGCCGCACACGCGTGGCTTCTCCAGGAGTTGCTGTCCTATCTCCAGCACGAGAACTCCGGCTGCCACGGATTCCAGAACATGGGTCCCGCCTGGGTGCCCGTGCGCAACGGCATCGACACGGAGACCCTCTGCCAGGGCGACCGGCGCGCCGTCGAAGTGGTGGAGAGCTGGGAGCAGCTCATCCGTCAGGTCTGTCTGCGCCTCGGGGGCGAGCTGGGCCAGAAGGTCCTGCCGGTGCAGCGCGCCAAGCGGGGCGTCGATCCGCGGACACGCCGCGCCGCGCTCGCCGACGGGCTCTGCGAGGACGGCCGGCTGACCGCCGAACTGCGCATCGACAGCACACCCGGTGTTCTCACGATCGTGGCCGACCTGCGGACCGGCAGGCTGCGGACCTCCATGGAGGTCCGGGCGCCCGAGGGCAGCTATCCCCTCACGTCGGCGAAGCGGCTGCTGCGCATGCTGGCCGAGGCACCGGCGGATCTGCATGTGGAGACTCTGGTCGAGGGGGGCCACGGGCCGCGCGGCACGCTGGAACGCCTGCGCCCGGAGCCGGCCGACATGCTGCCGAAGGACGGCACCCGGGCGACGGGCTTCCGGCTGTCGCTGTTCAAGGGCATGGGGGTCACCCGCGGCAGTGCCGAAACGGGATTCATCCGCAGCGTCGACGACGTGGTGGACCGGTTCTACGCCCAGGTGGTCGCCCAGGTGGGCCCCTTCGAGCGCCGTCCGGCGGGCCGGACACAAGCCGCGGAACCGGCGGTCGTGGGGGCCGGGGCGTAATCGGGCGGGGCGGGCGGCTGCGACGGGCCGGGCCCCTGGGACAGCGCGGGCACGGCACTCCGGGCCGGGCGCTGGGGCCTGCGGGAGCACGCGCCGCCGGCCCCGGTCCTGAAGCCTGTGCAACCGGCCCAGCGGGTCCCGCCGCCCCTCCCGCCCTGCCCCGTCCCCCGACCAGACCCTCACCTGGTGCCGGGATCGCGGGGACGCGGCAGGGTGGGCTCGGCAGGACTTCCCGCACAGACGAGGATCATCCATGTCCGTGACCCACTGCCGGCGTCTCGCCGGTGCCGCCGGGGCGGCGTTCCTGGTTGTCGCCGTCGCGGGCTGCTCCGGCCTCGGCCGCAACGCCGCGGGCACCATCGCCTACCAGACCGCCGACCAGCGGCATGTGACCGTGTCCAACCCGCCGGTGACAGGCTGTCACCGGCTCGACGCGCCGGGGGCCGTCTCGGTCACCAACAACACGCTGGTGGACCTCGTGCTGTACCCGACCCCGGACTGCACGGGCAAGGACTCGACCTATCTGCCCACCACGCTGTCGGACGTCATCGCCCCCGGCGCCCGCCCGTGGCAGAGCTACAGCATCGTCCACTGAGCCCGGCCGCCGTCCCTTTCAGGCGTCCCGCCGGGCAAGGGACCGGCCGCCCGCCCACAGCGCCGCACCCACCCACAGCGCCAGCACGCCGAGACCGCTCCACGGGCCCAGGGTGCCCGTCGCGTCCTGGAGCAGGATCTGCCGGCCCGCGCGATCGGGGAGGAACTCCACCGCGCCCCCTTCCTCGGAGAGGTCGCCGATGACGAAGGACAGCATCAGCAGGAAGGGGATGAGGAGGCCCATCACCGCGGGCGCGCTGCGGAGGACGGCCGCGAGGCCCGCCGAGAACAGGGTGATGAGGCTCAGGAAGATCCCGCAGCCGATCACTCCGCGCAGGGCGCCGGGGTCGATGAGAGTGAGGCCGCGGTCGCCGAGGAAGGGTTGCCCGGCGAGGAAACAGGTCAGGCTGGCGAGCAGGCCGACCACGAGGGACAGGGCTCCGACGACGGCGAGTTTCGACACCCAGAACAGACCTCGGCGCGGCACCGCGGTCAAGGAGACGCGGATCGCGCCACTGCGGTACTCCCCCGCGACGGCCAGGGCCCCGAAGCAGATGGCCGCGATCTGGCCGAAGTCGAGGCCGGCCGGTGCCGACGCAGGTGCGGATCGAGGTCGCCGCCGGCCGGCTGGAGCTGGAGGTGTGCAACGTGCTGGTGGAGCCTGCCGTCGCGGGCGGGCGGGGCAGCGGGCTGCGGGGCATACGGGAGCGGGCGGCGCTGCTCGGCGGCCACGCCACGGCCGGTCCGCACGAGGGCCGGTGGAGGGTGCGGGTCGGCCTGCCGCTGGACGGCCTACGCTGACCGGATGCCGATCTCCGTACTCCTCGTCGACGACGAACCCCTGGTCCGGGCCGGACTGCGGGCCGTCCTGGAGGCGCAGCCGGACATCGAGGTGGCGGGCGAGGCGGCCGACGGCGCGGCGGTGATACCGCTGGTGCGCCGACTGCGCCCCGATGTCGTGGCGATGGACGTGCGCATGCCCCTGCTCGACGGCATCGAGGCGACGCGGGCCGTGCTGCGGACGGTCGCCGACCCGCCGAAGATCCTGGTCATCACGACCTTCGAGAACGACGAGTACGTCTACGAGGCCCTGCGCGCCGGCGCCGCGGGCTTTCTGCTCAATCGGGCCCGCCCCACCGAGATCGTGCACGCGGTCCGGCTCGTCGCGGAGGGCGAGTCGCTGCTCTTCCCGGCGGCGGTGCGTGCTCTGGCCGCGGAGTACGGCAGCAGCGCCGCCCGCTCGGCGATGGAGCGCGCCGGGCTGACCGAGCGGGAGGCGGCGGTGCTGCGGCTGATGGCGCGCGGTCTGACGAACGCGGAGATCGCCGCGCGGCTGGTTGTCGGCACCGAGACGGTCAAGACCCATGTCAGCGCCGTGCTGGGGAAGTTGGGCGCGCGCGACCGCACCCAGGCGGTCATCGCGGCGTACGAGTCGGGGTTCGTGACGCCCGCCTGAGAGCGGCTGGGGACAGACCTGCGCCCCGCCGCTCTCGGGGGAGTGAGCGGCGGGGCGCAGGGGTTCTGTGGGCTGGTCGGTGCGGCCGGCCCCGCGGAGACGGGTCGCCGCGATCGGCTCTCAGAGGTGGGTCGGCGCGAACATCTTCAGGACCGCCGGGAGCACGACCACCGACGGGCCGGGCTCCGCGAAGGACTTGGCGAGGTCCTCCGACAGCGACTCGGGCGTCGTGCGGACGGCCGGCACCCCGAAGGACTCGGCGAGCGCCACGAAGTCCGGCCGGGCGAGCTCGGTGGCCGTCGCCTCGCCGAAGGCGTCGGTCATGTACTCGCGCAGGATGCCGTAACCGCCGTCGTCCACGATCAGCCAGGTGACGGGGAGTTGATACTGCCGGGCGGTGGCCAGTTCGGCGATCGAGTACATCGCCCCGCCGTCGCCGGAGACCGCGAGGACCGGCCGGGTCGGGTCGGCTGCCGCCGCGCCGAGGGCGGCGGGGAAGCCGTAGCCGAGACCGCCGGCGCCCTGAGCCGAGTGCATCGTGTTCGGGTGGCGGGCGTCGAACGCCGACCAGGCCCAGTACGCCAGGATCGTCATGTCCCAGAAGCTGGGCGAGGTGTCGGGCAGGGCTTCCCTGACGGAGGCCAGCAGCCGCTGCTCCAGGGTGAGTTCCTGGGCGTCGATGCGTTCGCGTACGGCCGCCAGGACCGTGCGCACCCGCTCGGGCGCGCTCTCGTCCCGACGGGGCTCCACCGTCTCCAGCAGGGCCGACAGCGCGAGCCGCGCGTCCGCGTGGATGCCGAGGCAGTCGTGGTTGGAGCCGAGCTTGCCGGCGTCCGCCTCGATCTGGATCACCCGGCCGCGCGGGGCGAACGTGTGGTAGTTGGAGGACAGTTCGCCGAGTCCGGAGCCGACGACCAGCAGGACGTCGGCGTCCTCCAGGAAGTCGGTGGTGTGCCGGTCCTCCAGCCAGGACTGGAGCGAGAGCGGGTGCTCCCAGGGGAACGCGCCCTTGCCGCCGAAGGTCGTGACGACCGGTGCGTCGATCCGTTCGGCGAGCGCGAGCAGTTTGCCGCAGGCGTCGGAGCGCACGGCCCCGCCGCCCGCGATGATCGCCGGACGCCGGGCGTTCGCCAGCAGATGGGCCGCCACGGCGGTCAGTTCTGGCCGGGGCACGATCTCGTCCGGGGTGGCGTCCATGGCGGTGACGACCGGCAGTTCCGTCCGCGCGAGCAGGACGTCCTGCGGGATCTCGACCCAGACAGGACCGTGCGGCGCGGTGAGCGCCGACTCCCAGGCGGCGGCGATCGCCGAGGGGATCTGGGACTGGCTGCGGGCCGTGTGGACGGACTTCACCACGTCCCGGAACGAGGCCTGCTGGTCGCGCAGTTCGTGCAGATAGCCGTGGCGTCCGCCGCCGAGCCCGGCGCTCGGCACCTGGCTGCCGATGGCGAGCACGGGCGCGGAGGCGGCGGCCGCCTCCTGCAGCGCGGCCAGCGACATCAGCGCGCCGGGACCGGTGGACAGCAGCAGCGGGGCCACCTCTCCGGTGATCCGGCCGTAGGCGTCGGCCGCGAAGCCGGCGTTGTTCTCGACGCGCAGTCCGACGTAGGAGAGCGACGAGCGGCGCAGGGCGTCGAACATGCCGAGCGCGTGCTGGCCGGGCAGGCCGAAGACGGTGGTGGCGCCGAGGCCCTGGAGTGTCTCGACGACGAGGTCACCGCCGTTGCGCCCGGCGGGCGGATTGAGCGCGGCCTGCGTCTGTTGCGGGGTGGGCCGCAGGACGATGTCGTGGTCGTGCGTCACTTCGCCCCGCCCGTCTCGCGCGCGGCCGCGATCTGCCGGGACATGATCGTGGTCAGCTCGTACGCCGTGTGGGAAGCGGCGACGGAGGTGATCTCGGCGTGGTCGTACGCGGGGGCGACCTCGACGACGTCGGCGGAGACGAGGTTGCAGGAGGACAGGCCGCGCAGGATCTCCAGCAGCTCGCGGGAGGTCATGCCACCGGCCTCGGGGGTGCCGGTGCCGGGGGCGTGCGCCGGGTCGAGACAGTCGATGTCGATCGAGATGTACAGCGGGCGGTCGCCGATGCGCGCGCGCAGCTGGTCGGCGACCTCGTCGGCGCCCCGGCGGTAGACGTCGGCGGAGGTGACGATGCCGAAGCCGAGCTTCTCGTCGTCGGTGAGGTCCTGCCTGCCGTAGAGCGGTCCGCGAATGCCGACGTGGGAGAGCGCCTCGGTGTCGAGGATGCCTTCCTCGACGGCGCGGCGGAACGGGGTGCCGTGCGTGTACTCGGCGCCGAAGTACGTGTCCCAGGTGTCGAGGTGCGCGTCGAAGTGCAGCAGCGCGACCGGGCCGTGCTTCTTGGAGACGGCGCGCAGCAGCGGCAGCGCGATGGTGTGGTCGCCGCCGAGGGTCATCATCCGGGCCCCGGTGCCGAGCAGATCGTCGGCGGCGGCCTCGATGGTCTCGACGGCCTCGTTGATGTTGAACGGGTTCGCCGCGATGTCGCCGGCATCGGCGACCTGGGCGAGCGCGAAGGGCGAGGCGTCCTGCGCCGGGTTGTAGGGGCGCAGGAGCCTCGACGCCTCACGGATGGCGTTGCCGCCGAAGCGCGCGCCGGGACGGTAGGAGACCCCGGCGTCGAAGGGCACACCGACGACGGCGACGTCGGTGGTGCCGACCTCGTCGAGCCGTGGCAGCCGGGCGAACGTGGCGGGTCCGGCGTACCGCGGGATGCGGGACGAGTCGATCGGGCCGCGCGGCTGCTCGTTGCTGCTCATGTGAAATGCCTTCTTTCCTACGCTTCGTTGCGGTTACGACTTTAGCTGGGTACCGGCGCTGCCTCGGCCGGCGTCTCTTCCTCGCCGCCGCGGCCGGCCAGCCGTTCGCGCCAGTTCGCGAGCGTCGCCTCGTCGGTCGGCGGGGTCACGAGGCTCACCACGATGTAGACCGCGAGCGAGGCGAGCAGCCCGTAGTAGATGGGCTCATTGGCGAGGATGCCGTACGACGCCATCAGACCGATGACCGCGAGACCGCCGACGATCACCGCGGCCAGCGCGCCGGCGACCGTGCCGCGCTTCCACAGCAGCCCGCCGAGGATCGGCACCAGCAGCCCGCCGACGAGCAGGTTGTAGGCGACGGTGAGGGCCTCGACGACGTTGTTCAGGGCGATGGCGATACAGATGACCGCGACGCCCATGACCAGGATGAACAGACGGTTGTCCTTGACCTCGTCGGCCTCGCCGTGTTCCTTGCCGCCGCGCGAGGTGAGACCTCGCAGCCGCGACCAGATGTCGTTGTTGGCGACGGTGGCGCAGGCGATGAGCGCGCCGGACGAGGTCGACATGACGGCGGCGAGGGCGGCGGCGAGCACCAGCCCGCGCACCCCCATGGGCAGTTCGTCCTTGACGATGGTCGCGAAGGCGTCGTCGGCGTTGGGCAGCTTCGGGTAGAGGACCTTGGCCGCGGTGCCGATGACGGCGCCGGCGAGGGCGTAGACCAGGCAGTACGTACCGGCGACGGTGCCGCCGTAGCGGGCGACCTTGTCGCTGCGCGCCGTGAACACCCGCTGCCAGATGTCCTGGCCGATCAGCATGCCGAACGTGTAGATCAGGACGTAGGTGAAGATCGTCTCGCCGCCGATGCCCAGCGGGTCGAAGTACTCGGTGGGCAGCTGGGCCTTCATCTCGCTGAAGCCGCCGGCCTTGACCACCGCGATGGGCAGCAGGAGCAGCAGCACACCGATCGTCTTCACGACGAACTGCACCATGTCGGTGAGGGTGATGGACCACATGCCGCCGAGCGTGGAGTACGCGACGACGATCGCGCCGCCGAGGATGATCGACGCGGTGCGGTTGATGTCGAAGAGGACGTCGAAGATCGTGGCGTAGGCGATGGTCGAGGTGACCGCCAGCATCAGGGTGTACGCCCACATCACGACACCGGAGATGAGGCCGGCCCGGCCGCCGTAGCGCAGGTCGAGCATCTCGGAGACGGTGTAGACCTTCAGGCGGGCGATCCGCGCGGAGAAGAACACGGACAACGCGAGCAGGCCGAGGCCGATGGTGAAGACCATCCAGGCGCCGGAGAGGCCGTACTTGTATCCGAGGCCGACGCCGCCGATGGTCGAGGCGCCACCGAGGACGATGGCGGCCATGGTGCCCGAGTACATCGTGGGGCCGAGGCGGCGGCCCGCGACCAGGAACTCACTCTTGGACTTGGCGCGGCGCATGCCCCACCAGCCCATGCCGAGCATGCCGGCCAGATAAACGACGATCACTGCGTAGTCGACAGCCATCGGCTTTCCCTCCGTCTCGTCCCCCGGGTCCTCAGGTCTTGTCGACAGCTGACGCTAGGTGGCCGGAAAGAAACGCTGAAGTGTACGTTTCATCCATTGTCGACCTCTTCTATGGATGGACTGTCCATGCCGGAGACCGCTGCGGCACCTCCCACCCCACCGGTCCCGCTGACCGCGCTGCTGGCCCATGAGGATCTCGGCCTGCGCCAGATCGCCGGGCCGCGGGAGCCCGGTGCGGTCATCCACATGGTGCACACCTCCGAAATGGCGGATCCCTATCCGTATCTGCTCGGCGGAGAGCTGCTGCTGAGCGCGGGCGTGCTGCTGGAGGACCCCGACCGCTATGTTTCGCGCATCGTCGCGGCGGGGGCCGCGGCGCTCGGCTTCGGTGTCACGCCGGTGTACGACACGGTGCCCGCCGAACTGGTCGAGGCATGCGACCGGCACGGCCTGCCGCTGCTGGAGGTGCCACCGCCGACCACCTTCACGGCCGTGGCCCGGGCGGTGTGGCGGCTGATGGCGGAGGCACGCCACCGCGAGCTGCGGAGGGTGACGCAGGCGCAGCAGGGCCTGGCATCGGCGGCGGCCCGCCCGGACCCGGTCCCCGCCGTCCTCACCCAGCTGGCGTCGAGGGTCGGCGGCCAGGCGGTGCTGCTGGCGGCGGACGGTACGGAACTGTCGACCGCAGGGCGCGCGCCGTCCCGGGAGGCCCGCCGGGCCCTGGCGCGGCTCGCGGGGGTGGTGGCCCCGGCCGGCCCGCCGGTGCCGGAGGCGGAGGGCAGTGCACGTCCCGCGCCGAGTTCCGCCAGCGACACCGTCGACGGCATCCATCTCGCCGCGTACGCCCTCGGGGGAAGTCAGGGGCTCGTCCTCGGACTCTGCGCCCCCGGGCGGGAGCCGGGCGACCACACCGTCGCCGGGGTCGCCGTCGTGCTGCTGTCCCTGCTCACCGCGCCCCACCAGGGCGTCGACGCGACGGGCCGCAGCGCGGCCCTCGTACGGATGCTGCTGGGGGCCGGACCCGCGGAGGCCGCGCCGCTGCTCGGGGCCGAACGGTGGACCGTGGTGCACGCGCGCGGCGGGCGCGGCACGCCCTTCGACGCGTCCGCGCTGGGCGCCGCGCTCGGCAGCGCCCTCGTGGACCCGGTGGGCGACGGCACGGTACGGATCCTGCTGCCGGCCGGCCGGGAGGTGACCGCCCAGCCCGGCTGGGTCCTCGGCGCCAGCGACCCCGTGGCCCCGGCGGATCTCGGCGCCGCCGACACCCGCGCGGCGCGGGCGCTGCACCGGGCCATGGCCACCCGCAGCGAACTGGTGCGGCACCGTGGCACCTCGCTCGCCGCGCTGCTCTCGCCCGAGGAGGCGGCAACCCACGCCCGGCTGCGTCTCGCCCCGCTCGCGGACTCCCCCGCCCTGGTGGAGACCCTGCGCAGCTGGCTCTCGCTGCACGGCAGCTGGGACCGTACGGCGGCCGCGATGGACGTGCACCGCAACACGGTGCGCCAGCGCATCGGCCGCTGCGCGGCGCTGCTGGACGAGGACCTGGACGACGCGGACGTACGCATGGAGCTGTGGTTCGCGCTGCGCTGGCTCTGAGGCGTGCCGGGCGACTCGATGTGATGTGCGCGACCACCGCGGGACCGCCCTGGACAGGCTTGACAACCGCCCGGTAACTTAACCTGAGCAAGCGCTTAGACATTCGACGAAGGAGGGCGTCCCGTGCGCCGCACCGTTTTCAACGAGGACCACGAGGCGTTCCGGGAGACCATCCGGGCCTTCATCGAAGCCGAGGTCGTCCCCGTCTACGACGAGTGGTTCGCCGCCGGTCAGGCGCCGCGCGACTTCTACCACAAGCTCGGTGAGCTGGGCGTCTTCGGCATCCGCGTCGACGAGGAGTTCGGCGGCGCCGGCATCGAGTCGCACAAGTACGAGGCCGTGATGTACGAGGAGACCGCCCGCGCGGGCGTCTCGTTCGGCGGCTCCGGTGTCCACGTACTGCTCGGCCTTCCGTACATCAAGCTGCTCGCCTCCGACGAGCAGAAGAAGCGCTTCCTGCCGAAGTTCGCCACCGGCGAGGAGATGTGGGCGCTGGCGATGACCGAGCCGGGCACCGGCTCCGACGTCGCGGGCATGAAGACCACCGCCAAGCTCTCCGAGGACGGCAGCCACTACGTCCTCAACGGCGCCAAGACCTTCATCACCGGCGGCGTGCACGCCGACCGCGTGATCGTCTGCGCCCGTACGTCCGCGCCCCGCGAGGACGACCGCCGCTTCGGCATCTCCCTGTTCGCGGTGGACGCCAAGTCCGCGGGCTACTCGGTGGGCCGCAAGCTCGACAAGCTCGGCCTGAAGGTCTCCGACACCGCCGAGCTGGCGTTCGTCGACGTGAAGGTCCCGGTCGAGGACCTCCTCGGCGAGGAGAACAAGGGCTTCCACTACCTCGGCCAGAACCTGCCGTCCGAGCGCTGGGGCATCGCCTTCGGTGCGTACGCGCAGGCCAAGGCCGCAGTCCGGTTCGCCCAGAGTTACGTCCAGGACCGCACGGTCTTCGGCAAGCCGGTCGCCTCTTTCCAGAACACCAAGTTCGAACTCGCCGCCTGCCAGGCCGAGGTGGACGCCGCCGAGGCGGTCGCCGACCGCGCGCTGGAGGCCCTGGACGCGGGCGAGCTCTCCCCCGCCGAAGCCGCGTCCGCGAAGCTGTTCTGCACCGAGGTCGCGCACCGTGTGATCGACCGCTGCCTCCAGCTGCACGGCGGCTACGGCTACATGAACGAGTACCCGATCGCCCGCCTGTACGCCGACAACCGCGTCAACCGCATCTACGGCGGCACCAGCGAGGTCATGAAGTCGATCATCGCCAAGTCCATGGGTCTGTAAGGGCAGTTACCTTCCTTCCATGAGCACAGCACTCGACGACCTGCTCGATCTGCTCGACCTGGAGCAGATCGAGCAGGACATCTTCCGGGGCCGGTCCCGTTCCGCGCTCGTGCCCCGGGTCTTCGGCGGACAGGTCGCGGCCCAGGCGCTCGTCGCCGCGGGCCGCACCGTTCCCGACGACCGCACCGCGCACTCCCTGCACGCGTACTTCCTGCGGATGGGCGACCCCGGCGCACCGATCGTCTACACGGTCGACCGCATCCGTGACGGCCGCTCCTTCACCACCCGCCGGGTCGTGGCCGTCCAGCACGGCCAGCCGATCTTCCATCTCTCGGCGTCCTTCCAGACGTACGAGGAGGGCCTCGACCACCAGTCCGAGATGCCGGACGCGCCCGCCCCCGAGACGCTGCCGACGGCGGCCGAGATCATGCCCGCGTACGCCGAGCACTTCGTCGACCCGGGCATCGTCGAGCGGATGCTGGAGGCACGGGCCGCGGTCGATCTGCGCTATGTCGACGCGCCGCCGTACGGCAGTGTCGGCAAGCCGCGCAAGCCGCGTTCCCAGGTGTGGTTCCGCGCCAACGGCAAGCTGGCCGACGACCCCCTGCTGCATGTCTGCCTCGCGACGTACGTCTCCGACATGACGCTGCTCGACTCGGTACTGCTGGCCCACGGCCGCGGCGGCTGGGCGGTCGGCGACGTGGTCGGCGCCTCGCTGGACCACGCGATGTGGTTCCACCGCCCGTTCCGCGCGGACGAGTGGCTCCTGTACGACCAGGAGTCCCCGTCGGCGTCCGGCGGTCGCGGTCTGGGCCAGGCCCGGATCTACACCCAAGACGGGCAGCTGGCCATCTCGGTCATCCAGGAAGGCGTGGTGCGGGTTCCTCGCTGATCTCGGGCAGCGGCTCCCGCGGACCGGCCCGGAAGCCGGACGTCGGGCGGCGTGGGGAGCGGCAGGTCAGGGCCAGACCGATGCGCGCCCGGGCAGCCCCCATCTCCTCGATGCGGCGATCGATCTCCTCGGTTTCCCTGAGAGGCGTTCGACCCTCCCCCGCGGCGCGGCCGCCGGTCGATGAGCCCGGCCGGTGAGAAAGCCGGTTGCCCGGGGGCGACGATCGCGCCACCCGGTAGAGGACCCCGCGGCCGGTACGTCCGGCCCGGGCCGGGACACGTGGCAGGCTCGACCGGGCCGAGCCGCTCCTGGTGCAGCCGCACCTGCTGCCGCGTCGCCCGCGGCACGCTGCTCACGGGCAACCCGCCCCTCGGACGTCGCCCGCGGTGGACGGCCACCTGGAGGGGCTGTCCGGCCCGCCGGCGGACCCGCTCCCCAGGGACCGGCCCAGTGCTCTACCGGCCCGCCAGCCCTGCCGCGTCCAGCAGGTACTCCGTCATCGGGTCGTAGAACCGCGGGTCCGTGACGTGGTCGTCCAGCGGGACGGTCACCTGGAGGGTGCCTTCGGCCTCCCCGATGAACAGCGCCGGGTCGTTGCAGTCCGCGTACCCGACGGAGTCGAGCCCCCGCTGGCCCGCGCAGCCTGCCCAGCCGTGGTCGGCGACGACGAGGTCGGGCTGCGGGCTGCCCTCGCGCTCCAGACCGTCGAGAATGGCGGCCATCGGCGCCGGGGAGTGGGTGTGCCACAGCGTGGCCCCGCGCTCCAGCATGGCGACGTCGGCGAACTGGAAGACCATGCCCTCGTCCGCGGTGAGCCCACCCGGAATCCGGACGATCTCGCAGCCGGCCGCCCGCAGGGCGTCCGCGGTTCTCCGGTGCACATCGAGCAGCCCGCCCGGGTGCCCGGTCGCGAACAGGACGCGCTCCTGCCCGGCGACGGCCTTGCGCAGCCGCCCGGCCATCCGCTCCAGGGC
The DNA here is from genome assembly GCF_040302905.1 of Streptomyces sp. NPDC096193. Taxonomy (NCBI): domain Bacteria; kingdom Bacillati; phylum Actinomycetota; class Actinomycetes; order Kitasatosporales; family Streptomycetaceae; genus Streptomyces; species Streptomyces sp. NPDC096193. The sequence continues at coordinate 311,590 of NZ_JBEOSJ010000006.1, forward strand.
GTCGACGGTCAGCTCCGGGTCGATGGTGTCCTGGCCGACCCGGTGCTGCGGATCGTCGTTGACACCGCACCGCTCGGCCATGACGGCCAGCACGTCCTGCTCGTCCGTCCAGCGGTCCCCGAGCTCGAGACCCAGCCAGTAGTGACGGTCGCCGTTGGCGAGCTTGCGGTAGTGGGAGAGGTTGTTGTCGCGCGGTGTGGCGACGTCTCCGGCGATACGGGTGCGGACGAGATGTTCGACAAGGGCGGCACGGCTGGGTATCGGCATACGTCCCATTGTGCCGTCAGCCACCGCCGCCGCGCGGGCCGTCCCGCACCCCGGACGGCCCGGGCCGCCCGCGTCAGGCCGTGAGCGAGGCGAAGGCTCCGTGCGCGAGGCGCCGCAGCAGGGTCTCCGTCGCCGCCCGGCCCGGCAGACCGCTGCCGTACGAGCCGAGGTGCGGTGTCGAGTTGAGCAGCCCGAACACCGCGTGGACCGCGGCCCGCGCCTCCGACTCGGCCACCTCCGGGTGCAGTTCGCGCACCGCCGTCACCCACAGCTCCACGTACTGCCGCTGCAACTGCCGCACCAGTTTGCGGTCGGTGTCGCGCAGCCGGTCCAGTTCGCGGTCGTGGAGGGTGATCAGCGGGCGGTCGTCCAGGGCGAAGTCGATATGGCCGTCGATCAGCGCGGCCAGCAGCACCTCGGGGTCCGCCGACGCCTCCGCGACCCGCAGCCGGCCACCGCTCAGCAGCCGCTCGCTGATGCCCACCAGGAGCTCGGCGAGCATCGCGTCCTTGCCCGGGAAATGGCGGTACAGGCCGGGTCCGCTGATGCCGACCGCGGCCCCTATCTCGTCGACCCCCACGCCGTGGAACCCGCGCTCGGCGAAGAGGCGAGCGGCCTCTTTGAGGATCTGCTCGCGGCGGGTCGGCGCATCCGTCCTGGTGCTCATGGAGCCGATTCTAGACAACACAGTTAGCGCTCGTTAACCTGAGGGAAACGCGTTAACGCTCATTAACCGAAAGTCGTACGGGCAAGGGGGCTCGACACGATGCAGCAGGCACCCGTGCTGACCAGCACGGCAGACCCCGCATCACCGGCCTGGCAGGCCAATGAGGTCGCACATCAGGAGCTCGCCGACGCCCTGCGCGCCAAGCTGGCCGCGGCCCGCCTCGGCGGCGGGGAGAAGGCCCGCGCCCGGCACACCGCCCGCGGCAAGCTGTTGCCGCGCGACCGCGTGGACACTCTCCTCGACCCGGGTTCGCCCTTCCTGGAGATCGCTCCGCTCGCCGCCGACGGGATGTACGACGGTCAGGCACCGGCCGCCGGTGTCATCGCCGGTATCGGCCGGGTCAGCGGCCGCGAGGTGGTGATCGTCGCCAACGACGCCACCGTCAAGGGCGGCACCTACTACCCGATGACGGTCAAGAAGCACCTCCGCGCCCAGGAAGTGGCGCTGGAGAACCGTCTGCCCTGCGTCTACCTCGTGGACTCCGGAGGCGCCTTCCTGCCCATGCAGGACGAGGTCTTCCCCGACCGCGAACACTTCGGGCGGATCTTCTACAACCAGGCGCGGCTGTCCGGCGCCGGCATCCCGCAGATCGCGGCCGTCCTCGGCTCCTGCACCGCCGGCGGCGCGTACGTCCCGGCGATGAGCGACGAGGCCGTGATCGTCCGCAACCAGGGCACGATCTTCCTCGGCGGCCCGCCGCTGGTGAAGGCCGCGACCGGTGAGGTCGTCACGGCCGAGGAGCTCGGCGGCGGCGAGGTCCACTCCCGCGTCTCCGGTGTCACCGACCATCTCGCCGAGGACGACGCGCACGCGCTGCGGATCGTGCGGAACATCGTGGCCACCCTCCCCGAGCGAGGCCCGCTGCCCTGGTCGGTCGAACCGGCCGAGGAGCCGAAGACCGACCCGGCCGGGCTGTACGGCGCGGTGCCGGTCGACTCCCGTACGCCCTACGACGCGCGCGAGATCATCGCCCGGCTGGTGGACGGCTCCCGGTTCCAGGAGTTCAAGGCCGAGTTCGGGCAGACGCTGGTCACCGGCTTCGCCCGGATCCACGGTCACCCGGTCGGCATCGTCGCCAACAACGGCATCCTCTTCTCCGAGTCCGCCCAGAAGGGCGCGCACTTCATCGAGCTGTGCGACCAGCGCGGCATCCCGCTGCTGTTCCTCCAGAACATCTCCGGCTTCATGGTCGGCCGCGAGTACGAGGCGGGCGGTATCGCCAAGCACGGCGCCAAGATGGTGATGGCCGTCGCCTGCACCCGGGTGCCGAAGCTGACGGTCGTCGTCGGCGGTTCGTACGGAGCGGGCAACTACTCGATGTGCGGCCGCGCCTACTCCCCCCGCTTCCTGTGGATGTGGCCCAACGCCAAGATCTCGGTCATGGGCGGCGAGCAGGCCGCGTCGGTCCTCGCGACCGTCAAGCGCGACCAGTTGGAGGGCCGGGGCGAGGAGTGGCCGGCCGAGGACGAGGAAGCGTTCAAGAACCCGATCCGCGCCCAGTACGACCAGCAGGGCAACGCCTACTACGCGACGGCCCGGCTGTGGGACGACGGCGTGATCGACCCGCTCGAGACCCGTCAGGTGCTCGGACTCGCCCTGACCGCCTGTGCCAACGCCCCGCTGGACCGCAACGACGGCTCCCGGTCCGGCTTCGGCGTCTTCCGGATGTGAGGGGACCCCACACGATGTTCGACACAGTCCTAGTGGCCAACCGGGGCGAGATCGCGGTCCGGGTCATCCGCACCCTGCGCGCCATGGGCGTGCGCTCGGTCGCCGTCTTCAGCGACGCGGACGCGGACGCCCGCCATGTGCGCGAGGCGGACACGGCGGTCCGTATCGGCCCGGCGGCGGCCGCCGAGAGCTATCTGTCCGTGGAACGTCTGCTGGAGGCCGCCGCGCGCACCGGTGCGCAGGCGGTCCACCCGGGATACGGCTTCCTCGCCGAGAACGCGGGCTTCGCGCAGGCGTGCGAGGACGCGGGCCTCGTCTTCATCGGCCCCCCGGCCTCCGCCATCTCCCTGATGGGCGACAAGATCCGGGCCAAGGAGACGGTACGGACGGCGGGTGTCCCCGTCGTGCCCGGCTCGTCCGGTTCCGGCCTGACGGATGAGCAACTGGCCGATGCCGCCTGCGAGATCGGTATGCCGGTCCTGCTGAAGCCCTCCGCGGGCGGTGGCGGCAAGGGCATGCGGCTGGTGCGCGACGAGGCACGGCTGGCCGAGGAGATCGCGGCGGCCCGGCGGGAGGCGCGCTCCTCCTTCGGTGACGACACGCTCCTGGTGGAGCGGTGGATCGACCGCCCCCGCCACATCGAGATCCAGGTCCTCGCGGACGGCCACGGCCGGGTGATCCACCTGGGCGAGCGGGAGTGCTCCCTGCAACGGCGCCACCAGAAGATCATCGAGGAGGCGCCGAGCGTCCTGCTGGACGAGGAGACCCGTACGGCCATGGGCGAGGCGGCCGTCCAGGCTGCCCGCTCGTGCGGCTACCGGGGCGCGGGCACGGTCGAGTTCATCGTCCCGGGCAACGACCCGTCCTCGTACTACTTCATGGAGATGAACACCCGTCTCCAGGTCGAGCACCCGGTCACCGAGCTCATCACCGGGCTGGACCTGGTGGAGTGGCAGCTGCGGGTCGCGGCCGGCGAGCAACTTCCGTACGAGCAGAAGGACATCACCTTCACCGGGCACGCCCTGGAGGCGCGGATCTGCGCCGAGGACCCCTCGCGCGGCTTCCTGCCCTCCGGCGGCACCGTGGTGGCGCTGGACGAACCGCACGGCGAGGGCGTGCGCACCGACTCCGGTCTGACCGCCGGGACGGACGTGGGCAGCACGTACGACCCGATGCTGTCGAAGGTGATCGTGCACGGCCGCGACCGGGCGGAGGCCCTCGCGCGGCTGCGCCGTGCCCTGGCGGACACGGTCATCCTCGGTGTCCCCACCAACACCGGGTTCCTGCGCCGGCTGCTCTCCCACCCCTTGGTGGTCTCCGGCGACCTGGACACCGGACTGGTGGAGCGCGATCTCGCCACGCTGCTTCCGGAGGGCGTGCCGGACGAGGTCTGCGCGGCGGCGGCGCTGCTGTCGGCGGCGCCCGGCCCGGCGCCCACCGCGGCCGGCTGGGTGGACCCGTTCGGCGTCCCCGACGGCTGGCGTCTGGGCGGCGTACCCGCCTGGACCGTCCATCACTTCCGTCTCCCGGGCCACGAGCCGGTCCGCGTCCGCACCCGCGGGGCCGGCGCGGGCACGCAGATCGCGCTGGGCGACGAGCCGTCCGGCCGGTCCGCCCGGATCGTCTCCCGCACGCCGGACCGCGTCACGGTGGAACTGGACGGTGTCACCCACACCTTCGGCTTCGCCGTATCGCCCGACGGGGTGTGGCTCGGGAGGGACGGCGACTCCTGGCACGTGCAGGACCACGACCCAGTCGCGGCCTCCCTCAGCGGCGCCGCGCACGCCGGCGCCGACACCCTCGCCGCCCCCATGCCGGGGACGGTCACGGTGGTCAAGGTGGCCGTCGGGGACGAGGTCGCCGCGGGGCAGAGTCTGCTCGTCGTCGAGGCCATGAAGATGGAGCACATCATCTCCGCCCCGCACGCCGGCATCGTCACAGAACTGGACGTCACCCCCGGGACCACCGTGGCCATGGACCAGCTGCTGGCCGTGGTCGCCCCGCACGAGGATGCCGAGCAGGCCGGAGAGGAGGCCGTCCATGGCTGAGGGACTGCCCATGGAGGTACCCGCGCAGGACCTGCCGCCGCGGGTGCGCATCCACGAGGTGGGGGCGCGCGACGGGCTCCAGAACGAGAAGACGGTCGTGCCGACCGAGGTGAAGGCGGAGTTCGTCCACCGCCTCGCCGCCGCCGGACTCGGCACGATCGAGGCGACGAGCTTCGTCCACCCGAAGTGGGTGCCCCAACTCGCCGACGCGGAGCAGCTGTTCCCGCAGCTGGCAGAACTCGGGGATGCGGGCGTCGCGCTGCCCGTCCTCGTGCCCAACGAACGCGGTCTCGACCGGGCCGTCGCCCTCGGCGCCCGCCGTATCGCCGTGTTCGGCTCGGCGACGGAGACCTTCGCGCGCAGGAATCTCAACCGCACGGTCGACGAGTCCCTCGCCATGTTCGAGCCGGTCGTCGCCCGCGCCAAGGACGACAAGGTCCATGTCCGCGGCTATCTCTCCATGTGCTTCGGCGACCCCTGGGAGGGGCCGGTCCCCGTCCACCAGGTCGTGCGGGTGGCGAAGGCGCTGATGGACCTGGGCTGCGACGAGCTGTCCCTCGGCGACACCATCGGCGTGGCGACCCCGGGCCATGTGCTTTCCCTGCTCGCCCAGCTCAACGAGGAGGGTGTGCCCACCTCCGCGATCGGCGTGCACTTCCATGACACCTACGGCCAGGCGCTGGCCAACACCCTCGCCGCGCTCCAGCACGGCGTGACCACCGTCGACGCGTCCGCGGGCGGCCTCGGCGGCTGCCCCTACGCGAAGAGCGCCACCGGAAACCTCGCCACCGAAGACCTCGTGTGGATGCTTCACGGCCTCGGCATCAAAACCGGGGTCGACCTCGGCCTGCTCACCGCCACGAGCGTGTGGATGGCCGAACGGCTGGGCCGCCCCAGTCCGTCCCGCACCGTTCGCGCCCTCTCCCACAAGGAGTGACACTCATGTCCCTGGACCACCGGCTCACCGCCGAGCACGAGGAACTCCGCCGTACCGTCGAGCAGTTCGCGCACGACGTGATCGCGCCCAAGATCGGCGACTTCTACGAGCGCCACGAGTTCCCGTACGAGATCGTCCGCGAGATGGGCCGCATGGGCCTGTTCGGGCTGCCCTTCCCCGAGGAGTACGGCGGCATGGGCGGCGACTATCTCGCCCTCGGCATCGCCCTGGAGGAGCTGGCCCGCGTCGACTCCTCCGTCGCGATCACCCTGGAGGCAGGGGTGTCGCTCGGCGCGATGCCCGTCTACCGCTTCGGCACCGAGGAGCAGAAGCAGGAGTGGCTGCCGCGGCTGTGCGCGGGCGAGTTGCTCGGCGCGTTCGGTCTGACCGAGCCCGGCGCCGGCTCGGACGCGGGCGGCACCCGCACGACGGCCGTCCGCGAGGGCGACGAGTGGGTGATCAACGGCTCCAAGTGCTTCATCACCAACTCCGGTACGGACATCACCGGCCTGGTCACCGTCACCGCGGTCACCGGCCGCGGCCCGGAGGGGAAGCCGCAGATCTCCTCGATCATCGTCCCGTCCGGCACGCCCGGCTTCACGGTCGCCCCGGCCTACTCCAAGGTCGGCTGGAACGCCTCGGACACCCGCGAGCTGTCCTTCGACGACGTCCGCGTGCCGGTGGCGAACCTGCTCGGCGAGGAGGGCCGCGGCTACGCGCAGTTCCTGCGCATCCTCGACGAGGGCCGCATCGCCATCTCCGCGCTGGCGACGGGACTTGCCCAGGGTTGTGTGGACGAGTCGGTGAAGTACGCCAGGGAGCGGCAGGCCTTCGGCCGCCCGATCGGCGCCAACCAGGCCATCCAGTTCAAGATCGCCGACATGGAGATGCGGGCGCACATGGCCCGGGTCGGCTGGCGCGACGCGGCCTCCCGGCTGGTGCTGGGCGAGCCGTTCAAGAAGGAGGCGGCGCTGGCGAAGCTGTACTCCTCGACGGTCGCGGTGGACAACGCCCGTGAGGCGACGCAGATCCACGGCGGTTACGGCTTCATGAACGAGTACCCGGTGGCCAGGATGTGGCGTGACTCGAAGATCCTGGAGATCGGCGAGGGCACGAGCGAGGTGCAGCGGATGCTGATCGCACGGGAGTTGGGCCTGACCGGCTGAGATACGGACACCGGCCTCCTCCCCCGTTCCTCCCGGGGTGAGGAGGCCTCCCCATGCCCGGGCCGAGAACTCGACCCGATGGGCGAATCAGCGGTCGTCTGCCGGACCCGCCCCCTGGACAGCTTGTGAGGTTAGGCTAACCTACCCTCGAACTGACCACGGCCGGATCGGCACATACGAAAGCGACACCATCATGCCCAACGCCCGAGCTTCTCATCTCTCCCGTCGTGGAGTCCTCGCCGCGGGCGGCGCCATCGGGCTCGGCGCCGCGCTCGTCGCCTGTGGCGGCGACGACTCGTCGGACGCGTCGGGCAAGGCCGCCGAGAAGTCCGGCCCCTGGAACTTCACCGACGACCGCGGCACCAAGGTGGAGCTGAAGGCCGTTCCGAAGAACATCGTCGCCTTCACCGGCACCGCCGCCGCGCTCCACGACTACGGCGTCGAGGTCAAGGGCGTGTTCGGCCCCACGAAGACCAAGGACGGCAAGGCCGACGTCCAGGCCGGCGACCTCGATGTGAACAAGGTCGAGGTCATCGGCAACGTCTACGGCGAGTTCAACATCGAGCAGTACGCGGCCCTCGCGCCCGAGGTGCTCATCACCAACATGTGGGCCAAGGACGACCCGTGGTACGTGCCGCCGCAGTCCAAGGACAAGATCATGAAGGTGGCCCCCAGCGTGCTGCTGTGGGCGGCCGAGACCACCATGCAGAAGGCGCTGGAGCGGCACGCGGAGCTCGCGAAGTCCCTCGGCGGTGACACCACCGGAACGAAGGCCGCCACCGCCAAGACCCGCTTCGAGAAGGCCGCGGCCCGGCTGCGTGCGGCCGCCAAGTCGAAGCCCGAGATCAAGGTCCTGATCGGCTCCGGCAGCGCCGAGCTGTTCTACGTCTCGGTCCCGAAGACGAGCGCGGACACCCTGTACTTCCAGGAGCTGGGCGTGAAGTTCATCGAGCCCAAGGCGAACGCCCAGGGCTTCTTCGAGGAGCTCAGCTGGGAGAACGCCGACAAGTACGGCGCCGACATCATCATGCTGGACAACCGTTCCTCCGCCCTCCAGCCGGCCGCGCTCGCCGCGAAGCCGACCTGGGCGAAGCTGCCTGCCGTCAAGGCGAACCAGGTGATCCCCCGCGTCACGGAGCCGATCTACTCCTACGACAAGTGCGCGCCGATCCTCGAAGACCTCGCCAAGGCCATCGAGACCGCGAAGAAGGTCGCCTGACGATGACGACGGCCGAGACCGCCCCGTTCCGCTTCTTCCCGATGGAGGTGACCGGAACGAGGCGGCTCGGCCCGTCCCTGATCCGTGTCACCTTCGGCGGTGAGGAACTCAGGGACTTCGCCGCCGGGGGCCGCGACCAGTCGCTGTCCCTCTTCCTTCCGCACCCGGGACAGGACGCCCCGGTCGTACCGGTCGGGGCGGGCGACCACAGCGCGGTCTTCGCGGCCTGGCGCTCCCTGCCGGACGACGTCCGCGCGGTGATGCGCTCCTACACGGTGCGCGAGCAGCGCCGGGCGGACGACGGCAGCAGCGAGGTCGACATCGACTTCGCCGTCCACGAGGACGGCGGCCCGGCCTGCCGGTGGGCCGGGCAGGCCGCGCCGGGTCAGAAGGTGACGGTGCTGGGCCCGGCGGTCGCCGACAACGCCTCGGTGCGCTGCCGTCCGCCGAAGGACACCGACTGGGTGCTCGTCTGGGGCGACGAGACGGCGCTGCCGGCCGCGGCGGCGATCCTGGAATGGCTGCCGGCCGGCACCCGGGCGCGCGTCTGGCTGGAGGTTCCGCACGCGGGCGACCGTCTGGACCTCACCACCGCGGCGGACGCCGAGATCACCTGGCTGGTGCGGGAGGAGAGCGCGCCGTCCGCCGTGGAGGCGGTCCGCGCGGCCGAACTCCCCGATGGCGCCGGGTATGCGTGGATCGCCGGGGAGTCGGGCAGCGTGAAGGCGCTGCGCCGTCATCTGGTGGGTGAGCGCGGGATGGACCGCCGCCGGGTGACGTTCGTCGGCTACTGGCGTCGCGGCGTGAGCGAGGACGGGCTGCGCGAGGAACCTGCCGAGGCAGCCGACGAGGCGTGAGCGACGCCGTTGCCGACCGGGGGCCCTGCGGGGGCGAGGCGGCTGGCATCTGAAGTTAGGTTAGGCTAACCTAACTTCGACGTCACCCACTCGCCCCCCTCTTCTGTTCTGAGGGGTGACCAAGTCCCCGCATCCAGAAGGACATTGCATGCGCTCGCACCTGCTCAACGACGCGACAGCAGAGAGCTACCGGCGCTCCGTCACCGAGGGAGTGGACCGGGTTGCGAACCGACTGGCAACAACCCGGCGGCCGTTCACCGGTGTTTCCCCCGACGAACTCGCCCCGGTGATCTCGGCCGTCGACCTCGACCGGCCGCTCGGCGACACCTCCGCCGCCCTGGACGAGCTCGAGCAGGTCTACCTGCGGGACGCGGTGTACTTCCACCACCCCCGCTACCTCGGACACCTCAACTGCCCCGTCGTCATCCCGGCCGTCCTCGGCGAGGCCGTGCTCTCGGCCGTCAACTCCTCCCTGGACACCTGGGACCAGAGCGCGGGCGGCACCCTGATCGAGCGCCGCCTCATCGAGTGGACCACCCGGCGCACCGGCCTCGGTGAGGCCGCCGACGGCGTCTTCACCAGCGGCGGCACCCAGTCCAACCTCCAGGCCCTGCTGCTCGCCCGCCAGGAGGCCAAGACCACGGACCTCGGGCGGCTGCGCATCTTCTCCTCCGAATGCAGCCACTTCAGCGTGCAGAAGTCCGCGACGCTCCTCGGACTCGGCCCCGAGGCCGTCGTCCCCATCCCGGTCGACCGCGACAAGCGCATGCAGACGTTCTTCCTCGCCGCCGAACTGGAGCGCTGTGCCCGCGAGGGACTCGTCCCCATGGCCATCGTCGCCACCGCCGGCACCACCGACTTCGGCTCCATCGACCCGCTGCCCGAGATCGCCGAGCTGGCCCAGCAGTACAGCACCTGGATGCATGTGGACGCGGCGTACGGCTGCGGCCTGCTGGTCTCCCCCACCCGGCGCCACCTGCTGAACGGCATCGAGCACGCCGACTCCGTCACCGTGGACTACCACAAGTCCTTCTTCCAGCCCGTGAGTTCGTCCGCGGTGCTGGTCCGGGACGCGGCCACGCTCGGCCACGCCACGTACCACGCGGACTACCTCAACCCCCGGCGCACCGTCGAGGAGAGGATCCCGAACCAGGTCGACAAGTCCCTCCAGACCACGCGCCGTTTCGACGCGCTCAAGCTGTGGATGACCCTGCGCGTGATGGGCGCCGACGGGGTGGGCTCGCTCTTCGACGAGGTCTGCGACCTCGCCGCGACCGGCTGGGAGATCCTCGCCGCCGACCCGCGCTACGACGTCGTCGTCCAGCCGCAGCTCTCGACGCTGGTCTACCGCTACATCCCCGAGGCCGTCACCAGCCCGACCGAGATCGACCGCGCCAACCTCTATGCCCGCAAGGCGCTGTTCGCCTCCGGCGAGGCCGTGGTCGCGGGCACCAAGGTCAACGGCCGCCAGTACCTCAAGTTCACCCTGCTCAACCCCGAGACGACGGCCGACGACATCACCGCCGTACTCGACCTGATCGCCGGCCACGCCGAGCAGTACCTGGGAGAAAACCTTGTCCGTGTCTCGTGAGCCCCATGAGTCCCGTGAGCCCCACGACTTCATCGGCATCGGGCTCGGGCCCTTCAATCTCGGTCTCGCCTGCCTGACCGAGCCGATCGACGAGCTCAACGGCCTGTTCCTGGAGTCCAAGCCGGACTTCGAGTGGCACTCGGGGATGTTCCTCGAAGGCGCCCACCTCCAGACGCCGTTCATGTCGGACCTGGTGACCCTCGCGGACCCGACCTCCCCCTACTCCTTCCTGAACTACCTGAAGGACAAGGGACGGCTGTACTCGTTCTACATCCGCGAGAACTTCTATCCGCTGCGCACCGAGTACAACGACTACTGCCGCTGGGCCGCCGGCCGGCTGAGCAGCATCCGCTTCAGCACCACCGTCACCCGCGTCGAGCACGAGGACGGGCTGTACGTCGTCCACACCGACGCCGGCGAGCGGCTGTACACCCGCCGCATCGTGCTGGGCACCGGCACCCCGCCGTACATCCCCGAGCCCTGTCAGGGCCTGGACGGCGACCTGCTGCACAACTCTCGCTACCTGGACCACAAGGAAGCGCTCCAGCGCAAGAAGTCGATCACGCTGGTCGGCAGCGGCCAGAGCGCCGCGGAGATCTACTACGACCTGCTCTCCGAGATCGACGTGCACGGCTACCGGCTCAACTGGGTCACGCGCTCTCCACGGTTCTTCCCGCTGGAGTACACCAAGCTGACGCTGGAGATGACCTCCCCGGAGTACGTCGACTACTTCCACGCGCTGCCCGAGGCCACCCGCTACCGTCTGGAGTCCCAGCAGAAGGGGCTGTTCAAGGGCATCGACGGCGAGCTGATCGACGCGATCTTCGACCTGCTCTACCAGAAGAACGTGGCGGGCCCGGTCCCGACGCGACTGCTGACCAACTCGGCCCTGCACCGGGCCTCCTACGAGAACGGCGTCTACACCCTGGGGCTGCGCCAGGAGGAGCAGGGCAAGGACTTCGACCTGCACACCGAGGGCCTGATCCTGGCCACCGGCTACCAGTACGTCCAGCCCGCGTTCCTCGGCCCGGTCTCCGACCGCATCCGCAGGGACGGGCAGGGCCGCTTCGACGTGGCCCGCAACTACTCCATCGACACGGCCGGCCGCGAGATCTTCCTCCAGAACGCCGCTGTGCACACGCACTCGATCACCTCGCCCGACCTGGGCATGGGCGCGTACCGCAACGCCTACATCATCGGCGAGATGCTCGGGTCCGAGTACTACCCCGTCGAAAAGTCCATCGCGTTCCAGGAGTTCTCCGTATGACGTTCACCGTCCGCCCGCTCGATCCTTTCGCCGACGCCGAACTGGTGCACGGCTGGGTGACCCATCCCAAGGCCGCCTACTGGATGATGCAGGACGCCAGACTCCAGGACGTCGAGCGCGAGTACATGGCGATATCCGCCCATGAGCACCACGACGCCTTCATCGGACTGAGCGACGGCGAGCCCGTGTTCCTGATGGAGCGCTACGACCCGCGGTACGTGGAACTGCAGGGCCTGTACGAGGCCGAGCCGGGCGATGTGGGCATGCATTTCCTGGTCGCGCCGACCGACACCCCCGTGCACGGTTTCACCCGCGCCGTGATCACCGCGGTGATGGAGACGCTGTTCGCGGACCCGTCGACCCGGCGCGTGGTCGTCGAACCGGACGTGCGCAACACGGCCGTGCACGCGCTCAACGAAGCCGTCGGTTTCGTACCCGTACGAGAGATCAAGAAGCCGGAGAAGGACGCGCTGCTGAGTTTCTGCACCCGCGACCGGTTCCTGGCTGCACGAGGAGTGACGGTATGACCCTGTCCGACGCCGTGGCACATCTGACGCCCGAACGATGGGAAGAGGCGAACCGGCAGCTCGTCCGCAAGGCGCTCGCGGAGTTCTCCCACGAGCGGCTGCTGACGCCCGAGGTGCTCGACGGCGGGCCCGATGGCCCGGGCGAGATCCGCTACCGGGTCCTCAGCGACGACTCCGCGACCGAGTACCGCTTCGCGGCACGCCGTTTCGCCCTCGACCACTGGCAGGTCCGCGCCGACTCGATCACCCGCCACCGCGACGGGTCCGAACAGCCGCTGGACGCGCTGGAGTTCTTCATCGAGCTGCGCACCGCGCTGGGGCTCAGCGACGAGATCCTCCCGGTGTACCTGGAGGAGATCTCCTCCACCCTCTCCGGGACCGCGTACAAGCTCACCAAGAAGCCGATGACCTCCGCCGAGCTGACGGGCGCCGGGTTTCAGGCCATCGAGACGGGCATGACCGAGGGCCACCCCTGTTTCGTGGCCAACAACGGCCGGCTCGGCTTCGGGGTGCACGAGTACCTCTCGTACGCCCCGGAGACGGCGAGCGAGGTCCGTCTGGTCTGGCTCGCGGCCCGCCGCGACCACGCCACCTTCACGGCCGGCGCCGGGCTCGACTACGAGAGCCTGGTGCGCGACGAACTCGGCGAGGCGCAGCTCGCCCGCTTCGCCGCGCGGCTGGACGCCCTCGGTCTCGACATGGCCGACTACTTCCTGCTGCCCGTGCACCCGTGGCAGTGGTGGAACAAGCTCTCCGTCACCTTCGCCGCCGAGATCGCCCAGCAGCGCCTGGTGTGCCTCGGCAACGGCGACGACGCGTATCTGGCCCAGCAGTCGATCCGCACGTTCTTCAACGTGACCTCGCCGGCCAAGCACTATGTGAAGACCTCGCTCTCCGTGCTCAACATGGGCTTCATGCGCGGCCTTTCGGCGGCGTACATGGAGGCGACCCCGGCGATCAACGACTGGCTCGCCCAGCTGGTCGACAGCGACGACGTCTTCAAGGCGGCACGCTTCTCGATCATCAGGGAGCGGGCGGCGATCGGGTACCACCACCGCCAGTACGAGCGGGCGACGAACCGGTACTCCCCCTACCGCAAGATGCTCGCCGCGCTGTGGCGCGAGAGCCCGGTGCCGACGCTGCGGGACGTCGAGCGGGTGGCCACCATGGCCTCCCTGCTCCATGTCGACCGCGACGGCGCGAGCTTCGCGGGCGCGCTGATGGACGAGTCGGGCCTCGCGCCCGCGCAGTGGCTGCGTGGCTATCTGCACGCCTACCTCACGCCCGTGCTGCACAGCTTCTACGCCTACGACCTGGTGTACATGCCGCACGGTGAGAACGTCATCCTCGTCCTCGACGAGAACGGCGCCGTCCAGCGTGCGGTCTTCAAGGACATCGCCGAGGAGATCGCGGTGATGGACCCGGACGCGGTGCTGCCGCCGGCGGTCGAGCGCATCCGCGCGGACGTCCCGGACGACATGAAACTGCTCTCCATCTTCACGGACGTCTTCGACTGCTTCCTGCGCTTCCTGGCGCCGGTGCTGGTGTCGGAGGGGCGGCTGGACGAGGAGACGTTCTGGCGGACGGTCGCGGACTGCGTGCGCGCCTACCAGGAGTCGGTGCCGCACCTCGCGGACAAGTTCCGTGAGTACGACATGTTCACGGACGAGTTCGCGCTCTCCTGCCTCAACCGCCTCCAGCTGCGGAACAACAAGGAGATGGTCGACCTCGCCGACCCGGCGGGGGCGCTCCAGCTGATCGGCACTCTGGATCACGAACTCCGCCGAACCCCGGATCAGTACCGAACGCCTGCTGGCCATCGGCCTTGTCGGTGCGCTGGTGTCGGTCGTCGGCTTCTACTTC